>CAKZQI010000139.1 GCA_937139515.1 uncultured Armatimonadota bacterium
CCTCACCAAGCGGTTCTCAACGACGATACAGGCGAGACGCCTGCGTTCCCAGCGGACCCATTCTGCCCTGACCTACCCGATTTTTCACGGGCAGGATACCCGTGCTACGATTTCCCAAACCCCCTCCTTCCCCCTTGACTTTCCCTGAAAGTGTAGGGTATACTATAATCGCCATCGCGGGGTGGAGCAGTCCGGTAGCTCGTCGGGCTCATAACCCGAAGGTCGTGGGTTCAAATCCCACCCCCGCAACCAATATCTACTCCCTAATGACGACTTGATTGTCCTCAATACGCACTCGCCCTTCCGCAAAGAGCCGTATCGCCTCCACATAAGTCGCATGCTCCACAGGAAGCACGCGCTGGGCAAGGGTTTCAGGCGTATCCTCAGGTAGAACCTCTACCGTGCGCTGAAGCACAATCGGACCTGTGTCGTAATGCTCATCCACCAGATGCACTGTACAGCCTGTGAGTTTCGCTCCGCTGGCAATGACCACCTCATGCACGCGCATCCCGTACATCCCCTTGCCCCCAAACTGGGGCAGGAGCGCAGGATGAATGTTCAGGATGCGGTTCGGGTAAGCCTGCACCACTTGCTTGGGCAACAGGCGCACATAGCCCGCTAAACAGATAAGGTCGGGCTGAACCTTGCCTAATACCCACAACAGCGCATCACCGTAGGTCTCTTCGTCGGGGAACTCGTGAGGATTGACCACCGAAGTGGGCACGCCCAGTGCGCGCGCCTTTTCAAGGGCGGGCGATTCCGCACGCGTGCCGATGACCGCCACGACCTCACTGTTCGGAATGACCCCCTCTTGGCAGGCTTCAATAATCGCCTGCATATTGCTGCCGCGTGCCTTGCCCGAAACCAGAATAGCGAGTTTCATTCCTCAACGACCCAGAGTGCGACCGCCGACGCCACCGTGCGCGTGTGGGTGATACTCACCAGCAATCGTCCAGGGGCGACGACTTGGGCGCTCTCACCTGTAAGGAAGACACAGGGTTTACCGTTGGGGCCTGGCAGAACCTCCACCTCGTGCCAGCGCAAGGGGCGCCCAACCGCTTTCGCGATGGCTTCCTTAGCCGACCATCGCCCAGCGATATGCTGAGCGGAGCTGGCTCCCTTTCGGAGGCAGTAATCCCGCTCGGCAGGGGTGAGGATACGCTCCACGAACCGTGGATGGCGCGCCCACACCTTGGCAATCCGCTCAATCTCCACCGCGTCAATACCAATCCCGCGCAGGGTCATTGGTTAGGAGCAGGTGTGGCGGGGATAGGAGGCGCTTGCCAAACGGCTTGGTCATCTTTGTCCACGAACATAATACGCGGGTTGCCGTCGCGTTCCAGCGTAATCCACGCTCTGGGTTTGCCCGTGCGGTCGTACAGGAACAGGGTTGGCTCGCCGAAGGGCAGTCCCAGCTCAGCGCGCACATTACCCTCCGAATCGACCAGCTGGAACTGGCGCGCCTTAAGCGTTTCGGGCACTCGGCGCTGCGCCTCGCGCTGGCTGAACAGCACCGCACCCGTCAGGAACCCGAACAGCCCGACAATCATCATCAACATCAAACCCCGATAGGCTTTCATGCATATCACCGCCTATCGGGGTTCTTCACGAGGAGGTAATTTCCTGCCTATCGGTCGTAGCGGAGGTACTGGCTCTCAAAAGAGCCGTCATTGTACAGGTCAATAATCCCGATGCCAGGTGGAGTTTGGTGATAGTTCCCACCCCACCATCCTCCGCTAACGGCACCGTTACACAAGTAGGTCACGCCGTTGTAGTCCACACGGTCGTACAGGTGGATATGCCCGCTGATACAGACCTTCACATTTTTGTGCTGATAGAACAGCTCCACAACTCGTCGGGCATCGATACACATCCAAGCGCCGGGCACCACCCAGTTGCCTGTCTTCTCGTTTTCGCCATCAAAGTAGGCGCTGGCAGAGAGGATGGGCTGGTGTGAGAGCACGAAGGTGGGTTTATTACCCGCCTTTTGTAGGTCGGCTTTGAGCCACTCAAACTGTTCGTCATCCAAGCGGGCGGTATAGCCGTTGCCTTGGGGGAAGGTACAGTCCAGCACGATGAAATGCCATCCTGCACGGTCAAACGAGCGGTAGGGGGTCTCCAGCTCAAACAGTTCCAGCGCCCATTTCTTGCCGTAGTTCGGCTCGTTGCCCGTGCAACCGCTCCGCTCTTTGTTCCAGCCCCACACATCGTGGTTGCCGACGCAGTGTTCTACGGGCAGCTTGCAGTTCTCCTTCAGCACCTTGCGCCAGTGATTGAAAAGCGACTGGGCGCGCTCGGCGTTTTGACCGAACACATCGGCGACCGAGTCGCCCCCGTTGAAAATCACATCCACGGGGTCTTTCATCTCATGGACGAACTGCAGACAGCGAATAAAGCCCTGCGTCGAGGGACCTTCGGGTGCGAGGTGGATGTCGGTGAGGTGGGCAATCCGTAGCACTCGCTTGCGAGCGGGAGTTGGCGAGGCGCCTACCGAGGTGCGCAGGGTCAGCCATGCCCCTGCACCCAGCGCAGCCGTGCCTATCCCCTTCAACATTTCACGACGACTAATCCGTTCCATCATTTCCTCCCTGTAACGGACAGAGTACCTGAGCCTATGTAAAGAAATGATTAAGGCGAGCAGGAGTGAGAACAATTTGAACCCCTCACCCAATCCCAGCCCGCCCTCTCTCAAGGTTTTGGGATAGGGAGAGAGCCACCCCCCTGGTTCCCCACGCTTGCGGGGGGAACCTAAAGGAGGGGGGAATGTAGACCTGATAGAGGCACACTTGTTGAGTTCAAGTTTGCAAAACGCCTGCCACTTTTGGACGCAGGCGGTAGCACCAAACAGCGAGCTTTAGTTAAACCCGAAAAGCCCACCCTATCACCCTGAGCGTCAGCGAAGGGTCTTGTCACTCTGAGCCGAAGGCGAAGAGCCTCGCTTCGCTCAGAATGACAGGTCTTGCCTCGTCACCCTGAGCGTCAGCGAAGGGTCTCTGATTGGGGTTGCACGAGATTCTTCGCTTCGCTCAGAATGACAGAGGGGGGGCGCCAGAATGACAAGCCCCCACGCCGTCACCCTGAGCGTCAGCGAAGGGTCTCTGATTGGGGTTGCACGAGATTCTTCGCTTCGCTCAGAATGACAGAGGGGGGGCGCCAGAATGACAAGCCCCCACGCCGTCACCCTGAGCGTCAGCGAAGGGTCTCTGATTGGGGTTGCACGAGATTCTTCGCTTCGCTCAGAATGACAGAGGG
>CAKZQI010000140.1 GCA_937139515.1 uncultured Armatimonadota bacterium
TAAACATTTCCAAGCAGTACCAATCGGATGTGATAGAAATTCTTAGGTCTGACCCTAAGATTATTATAAGAGTATTCTTGCGCTCCATTGGTCTGTTTTTTATGCCTGCATCCGACTACCCACCGTTCCTCGAACCTAACTACAATCGTATTGCCACCTATGACCGTTGGTGGTCATATGTTTTCCAGCTTCGGTTTGTGTTCCATTCGCGAGAGGAACTCAAGGACGACACCATCAGCCTCCTGCAAAAGGCGTTCAATATGGGTTTTGTTAATGTTTTCCTCTACTCATTTGGCTTGATTGCGCTCCTCGCAAAAAGCTATGTTTCTTTGCGCTCAAATAAACCCATAGGAAAATTCTATTTGTATGTTTTATAAACCTAATATTTATATCTTTAGTATGTATCTTTTTTTTGAGACGGGCGAAAATAATCGGTTTCGCTACGAAATGGATCCTGTTGTTTGGGCTATCGCAGTTGGTTTCATTGGTGCGGGGCTTGCAAAGAAGGGCGCTCTATCCACTCTCGGGCAGGAGCATTTGGATAAGGCTCAGTTTTCTGGCGAACAGATCTCCAATCTGGCAGAAAATGTGCCATAATTAAGCCGATGGTGGCACGAACCGTCGATGCAAACACGAACCGCCTCTTTGCGGGATGCTCTCCTAAGGGGGAGATCTCGAGGGCTACATTTTCGCACTTGATGAGGAATCTGCTATGCAAGAAAACCTGCTTGTTAGCGTGATTGTACCCGTCTACAACGAAGAGCGCACGATAGCCACCCTCATCGAGCGCCTAAAAGCCGCCCCGTTTCGTAAAGAGATTATCGTTGTGGATGACCACTCCCGTGACAAGACGCCTGAAATTTTAGCTTCAATACCCGATATCATCGTGGTTCGCCACCCTGAGAATCGTGGTAAGGGCGCAGCCATCCGAACCGGTCTGGAACATGTTTCGGGAGATGTTGTGATTATTCAAGATGCCGATTTGGAATATGACCCGAACGAGATTCCCAAAGTGGTTGCGCCAATTATTGAAGGCAAGGCACAAGTCGTCTATGGCTCTCGGTTTTTCAAAGGGCTACCCAAAGACATGCCCTTTCCCAACAAAATGGCGAATGTGATTTTGGCGTGGGCGGTGCGTTTGTTGTTCTTCTACCGACTCACCGACGAAGCGACTTGCTACAAAGCGTTCCGCACTGACCTTCTTCGATCCTATAACCTAAAGTGCGAACGCTTTGAGTTTTGCCCTGAGGTGACCGCCAAAACGC
Source organism: uncultured Armatimonadota bacterium (assembly GCA_937139515.1). Taxonomy (GTDB): domain Bacteria; phylum Armatimonadota; class Fimbriimonadia; order Fimbriimonadales; family GBS-DC; genus CAKZQI01. Next base: position 1,266 of record CAKZQI010000140.1, read on the forward strand.
TTAGGCGAGGTATCCCGATTGTGGAGGTGGAACTCACCAACTACCAGCCGAGAACCAAACGCGAAGGCAAAAAGATACGATGGACAGATGGGCTTGAAGCGGTATCGACCTTGATACGATACCGCTTTCGTTCTTAGACGATGGAGTTTGGCGCGGAATGTGCCATAATTTAAGGGCAAGATGGCTATAAAAACAGCACGCGAACCGAAAAGAGTAGCAGAACTGTTGGCTCGCCCTTGGGAGGCAATCTCAGCACGCCTCTCAGGACTACTGAACCAAGAGAGATGGACGCTATTAATCACTACCATCGCTTTGGTTCTAGCTAATCTCGTCATACTAGGATTAATCCTTCAGGGGCAAGAAAATCGTGCGATTGCGTTCGCAGTCTTGGTGATGATTATACCAATCGCTCTTCTCGTCCCTGAGATTAGCGTTGTAGTTTTTATCTGTCTCGGTGCTGGGCTTTTCGGAAACGCTTTCTATTTTGCTGTTGGTCCTGGTGGGGGAACTGGGATACGAGTGCTTACTTTGCTCCTACTAGCGATTTTGTCAGTTCGGGCGATTTATGAATACCTGCAGACCCCTAAAAGCGAGCGCCCAAGACTTTTCAACTGGATTATCTTAGGTATTTTGATGTATTGGGTCTACCACATGGCGCATGTCATTTACATTTATCTCTTTCAATATCACCAACTTCCTCCGGGCTCAGAGGAAGTGGCGCTAGGCTTTTACCGTGCAGGGCTATTTAGGTATCTTGACTACCATATGTTTTGGATTGGAATTCTACCCTTGATTGTGTTGCTGCGCGACTATCAGCGAGCAAAGCGCGTTTTTGTTTTGCTCGGCTTTGTGATGATGGTGGGGGCGGGCAGTATTCTGTGGGAATATTTTGCTCCACTACCGATATTTTTCAAGATTCTCTTTCAACTTCAAGCTGCGGGGATTGATGCATCCACAGGCGACTATCGCATTCGTGACCCAGCTGCCTTGTACCTCTTTATGATAGGCTTCTTTTTTGCTCTCTATTCGTTGGGGTATTTGCGAGGTTGGCGGAATAACGCTATTGTGCTGGCTTTTATTGCTGCAACTGCTTATGCAATTTTGATCACTCAAAATCGTATACTCTGGGGTGGGATACTATTAGTCCTCCCAATCGCAACGCTTTGGAAGCCTCCCCATGCTCTAATGAGGCAATTGGCCATCGTGTCTATCGCAGGGTTGTTTTTACTTGCTGGATTACTCTCCCCCAGAATAAATCAGATCGCGACACGAATTTACCAGACGACCACCGAACGCTGGTCGCGCAACTATGCTTTTGGAGGCGACCCCCGTCTCGACCCATCATTCCAAGCGCGCGAGCGCGAACGCGAAGCGTGGGAATGGTCTATGCGCAATCGCACAACATTCCAGACCCTCTTCGGCTCTGGACTGGAGTCCACCTACGGACGCTATATTAGTTTGCACGAGTTGGGCCTCCAAAATCCAAGATTCCGAAATATTTACATCGAAAAGGCACACATGCACTTCGCTTGGCTGAAGCGTCTGACTGACATCGGTATCATCGGCACAGCGCTGTTGGCACTCACTCTGATAATCTTCTTCGTGCGCTCTTTGGTGGTGTTCTATCAGGTCAGAGACTCGATGGCGCGTGCGATGATTGTGGGCGTGGTGGGGGCAACTGTGGGTGTGTTAGCCTACGACTCCCTACACACGCTTCTGCACCGTTCAGAGGCGCTTCCCGTGATTCTGATGTGGTCGCTAGTGGAGATTATCCCCCACTGGAAACGCACTGGGCAGATCGACAACGAACCAGACCCCCAAGAAAGCCCCACCGCATGAGCGACGCTCCCTTGTTTCAGGTGATTACCTCACTCGTGACAGGCGGAGCCGAGCGGGTGGTGCTCAATCTGCTCCTCCACCACGACCGCACGAGGTACCAACCAATTTGCGTTTGTCTGGGCAATCCGAAGGGAACCCACTATGAGCGCCTCGTTCAAGAGCATCAAATCCCACTCCACTTTCTGGGCAAGGGCGACAAAGCAGACTATGGAGTGTACAAGAAACTGGACGCGCTCTTTCGGCGATACCGCCCGCAAGTCGTGCATACGCACCTGTTGGGGCTGAACTACGCCTATCCCCTTATGATCAAACATCGTACCCCTGTTAGGGTTTATACGGTGCATAGTCTCGCAGGCAAAGATATGGGCGTGCGTGTGGGACAAATCACGCGCACCTTAGCCTTCCGCTACCGAATCGGCAAAGTGGTGCCTGTGGCGATTGCGGAAGAGGTGCGCCACACGATTGAGCAGACCTACGGCTACAAAAATGCCCCACTCATCCCCAACGGCATCCCTACTGAAGAGTACGCTCCCAACCCCGAACGACGCACCCGCTGGCGTGCAGAGCATGGGATTGAACCCGAAGCGCTGGTGATTACCCATGTGGGGCGCTTCGTGGCGCTCAAGAACCACGCCCTGCTGGTGAATGCCTTCCGCCGTCTCAAGGCTTCTATGCCGTTGTACCTTGTGCTGGTGGGTGGGGGCGAGTTGGAAAACGAGGTACGCCAGCAGGTGCAAGCACTGGGGCTGACCGAGCGCGTGAAGATGCTGGGCATACGCGCCGACATTCCCGACATCCTGAACGCTTCCGATATATTCGTGCTGTGCTCTCGCGTGGAGGGCAACCCGATGTCGGTTCAGGAGGCGATGGCCAGCGGTCTGCCTGTGGTCGGCACGCGCGTGGGCGGTATCCCCGAACTGGTGGAAGAGGGCAAGTCAGGACTCATCGTGCCCTCCGACGACGAACCCGCCTTAGCGGATGCAATCCAGAGCCTGATAGACCAGCCCGAACTGCGCCTGCAGATGGGTCAGCAGGCACTTCGGCGCGCCCAGGAGCAGTTTGACATTCGGCACACCGTGCGCGCCTATGAGGCCCTCTACGAGCGTATCCGAGACGGCAAACGGGCGTTCTGAACACGCTTTACGGTACAATCTCTGTCATCCTGAGCGCTGGAGGCAAAAAGTGAGAATTTTCTTGACAGGTTGTGCGGGTTTTATCAGCTCAAAAACGGCAGAGTTTCTCTTAGAGCAGGGTAACGAAGTAATTGGTGTAGATAACCTCAATGACGCCTATGACCCCAAGCTGAAACATTGGCGATTGGAACAGCTCCAACGCTATCCGAACCTGAAGTTTATCTCTTTGGACATCAGCGAGTGGGAGCCGACTAAGGCGACCTTTGAAGCCCATCTCCCTTACGACGCGGTCATCAATCTCGCAGCGCGTGCGGGCGTGCGCCAAAGTGTGGAGAACCCGTGGGTCTACATCAGCACCAACACTACGGGCGCGCTAAACCTGCTGGAGCTGTGCCGACAGCACGGCGTGCAGAAATATGTGCTGGCGTCGACCTCCAGCCTGTACGGCAACAACGAGCGCCCCTTCCGTGAAGACCAACCTACCGACCACCCCCTCTCGCCTTACGCATCCTCCAAAAAGGGTGCCGAAACGATGTGCTACACCTATCACCATCTGTATGGGCTGGACATCACGGTTCTACGCTACTTCACGGTGTACGGTCCTGCAGGGCGCCCCGATATGAGCATCTTCCGCTTCATCCGCTGGATTGCCGAGGAGGAACCGCTCCAGCTCTTTGGAGACGGTTTGCAAGAGCGCGATTTCAGTTATGTGGACGACATCGCGCAGGGCACGATTGCAGGGCTGAAACCGCTCGGCTATGAGATTATCAATCTGGGGGGCGACCGCCCCGTGTCGCTGTTGTGGATTATTGAGAAGCTGGAGGAACTAATCGGCAAAAAGGCGCGCTGGACGAGCCAACCGATGCATCCTGCCGATGTGAAAGCGACTTGGGCAGACATCACCAAAGCACGCACCCTGCTCGGCTGGGAACCCCAAATCAGTTTGGAGGAGGGACTTCAGCGAAGCGTTCAATGGTACTTCAACAATCGCCACTGGGCGAAGGATGTTGCACTTTTTTAGGGATGCAAGTTTAGAGACGCTCACACAATAATCGCACCAGGCGGTCCTGGAGGGCGCGTGCCTCGCTGGCGGAAGTGGTGTAGGCGTTCATCACAATCACGAACACCACCTGACGCCCCGACTGGCACTCCAGATAGCCCGACAGACTGCTGACACGGTAGAGGCTCCCTGTCTTGGCGAAGCCTTTGCCCTGCACGGGCGTGTCGCGCAAGCGGTTGCGAAGCGTGCCATCCACCCCATACACGGGGAGCGAGTCGCGGTAGACCTTCGCATTCGGCGAGCGCGCCATATAGACCAGCAAGCGTGCGAGGTTCTCGGCGCTAATCATGTTGAGGCGCGATAGCCCAGAGCCATCAACCAAGTTCACAGCGCCCATCTCCAGCCCTGCCTCGCGTAGGAACTCCATCGTGGCTTGGATACCCGCCGAGGTGGTGCCCTGCCCCCGACGCTCTTTGCCGATGAGTTTGAGGGTCATCTCGCTGATGAGGTTGTCGCTGGGCTTGTTGATGAGCGCCACGACCTCTCGCATCGGGGGCGAGCGGTGCTCGGCTATCGGGCGCGCTTCCACTGCGGGGGCAAACAACGGGCTGATCCCCCCCACCTCCACCCCTACCTCCCGAAGGGCTTGACGGAAAAGCCAAGCCGTATAGCGTGAGGGGTTCTCCACCGCATAGCGCCCGACCTGCGCCTCTTCACTGCCGATAGCCACCGTGCCCGACACAATCAGCTGGTTGCGTGCGCGTGGGCGCTCCACGCTCAGCCCTGTGTTCGGCGTGCCTCGTGCGACCGTTTTGGTGAGGTTCACCACCTCCACATAGTCCGTGTCGGGTTCCAGACGCAGGCGGGCAAGCTCTCCCTCTCGCTCGGCAGGCTTGGCGAACAGGCGCACCGCGTTGCGCTCCACACAAAGTGCGCTCATCTGTGCCTGATAGCCGAACGGCTCGTCGTCGATGTTCCATCCGAAACCATACCGCTCGGCATCCAAGTAGGAGTCGTCATATAGCAGTAGCCCGCTGACCCGCGTGATACCTGCCTGTTTCACTTTCTGCGCCAACTCTTTCAGGTTGGTGTAGGTGAGCGTTGCGTCGCCCCCGCCCCGCAAAATCAGATTGCCCTCCAACGCCCCATCGGGCGTAAGTGTTCCCTGTGCCAGCACGGTCGTCACGGCACGGTAATCCGCACCCAGCAAACTGAGTGCTGAAGCCGTCGTGATGAGTTTGGTGTTGGAGGCAGGGATGAGCATCTTGTCTGCCTCGCAGGTGTAGAGCGTCTCGCCCGACGCCAAATCGCGCACCACCACACCACAAAAGCCGTGCCGAAGCCACGCCACATCCAGCAGGGTGTCAAGAGCCTCGTGGAGCGAACTGGAGGCACTCTGTGCGAACGCTGTTGCGGTCACTATCGCCCAAAGCCATACAAAAGCCAGCCTGCGGGTCATGGAAACGGGAATTCGCACTCGCGCCCTGAACTCCTACTTAGCCAACATGCTCATAAAACCGCAGGGCAGAACCGAAAAGCCCACCCTGTCACCTTGAGCGTAGCGAAGGGTCTCTGCTTCGGGTTCTGTTGTCATTCTTCGCTTCGCTCAGAATGACAACCCCTACCTTGTCACCCTGAGCGAAGGGTCTGGCTCCCCCTTCTCCCCAAGCTTGGGGAGAAGGGGGGGTGGGGGGATGAGGGCAGATTCTTCGCTACGCTCAGAATGACAGTGGGGGCGTCGGAATGACAGTGGGGGGCGTCAGAATGACAGCGAGGGCGAGGGGAAGCCGTAGTGTGGGCAGTTTGGTGTGATTGTGAACTCAGCGAAGGAACCTTGTCTGGGGCAGACACAGGGGTCTGCCCCTACACAAGGGTGCCACTGGTGCCTCTCGTCCTGCCACTGCCCTTCTCTTAGTGATGGCTTAGGCTCTCGGTGGCTACGGTGGCTTCGCGCAGGAAACGGGCAGTGTCCTCGGGCGCTGTGATGTTGATGCCGACCCCCGTGCCCAGCTCAAAGCCCGCATCGATGCTCAGCCGAGGCACCAAGCGCAGGAACCACCAGAACTCCGCTTCAGGATTCGTATTCACGGGGGCGGTGAAAAGCATGAAGTTGTAGGCAGGTGTGCCCAGCGTGGCGTCTAAGCGCTTCAGCGTCTCTTGGAGCACAGCGGCGAAGGCGTCGCGCTCCTCGTCGGGCAGGTCAGCGAAGTGGGCGCGCCGTTGCTTGGGCAAGATGTGCACCTCAAACGGCGAGCGCGAAGCATAAGGAGCGTACACCAGATGATGAGGCGTGTCCAACACCACTCGCGTGCCCTCGCACAGTTCGTATTCCAGAATGACCTCGTAAGGGTGTCGTGCCTGCTCGGCTTGGAACCGCGCGATGCCCTCTATCTGAGCTCTCAGCACAGGAGGCACGAACGGCAACGCCACCAACTGGGAATGGGGATGCTCTAAGGATGCCCCAGCGGGTTTGCCCTCGTTGCGGAAGACCAATAGGCACTGATAGCGCGGGTCTTGGGCAAGGCGCTGAAGCCGTACCTGATACATCCGCACGACCTCGCGCCACTGAGAGGCGGGCATGGTGCTGGGCGTCTGATTGTGCACAGGGGTCTCAATAATCACCTCGTGCGCGCCAACCCCGTCAGTGAGCGTGTAAATCCCGTGCGTGCGTGAGGTCAGGTCGCCTTGCGGGGCGAGCGCAGGAAACTTGTTCGGCACCGTTCGTACCCACCAGCCGGGCGTGTCTGGAGCGGTTTCAGGGTCACGGAAAGCGTCCACTTCGGGCGGGGTCATCCCCTCGTTGCCCACACAGAACGGACAGTTTGGCACGAACTCGGGCTTGGGGGCACCATCTTCGCCCGTCTTGCGAAAATCGTTCGGGCGGCGACTGCGCTCCGTCGCAATCACCACCCACTCACGCGTGATCAAATCTTGTCTCAACTCTGGCATCGTCGTCCCTCTGCCATATTATGCCACATAGCAGGAGATACCTCGCTCAAGGCGAATTAAAAGGGCAGATGGTTTTGACTGAACCGCTGGTGCGTTGGCTGGACAGGTCTGCCCCCGACAGAGATGTCGTGATTTCGGGGCGTGTTCGGCTCGCACGGAACCTGCTGGAGCTCCCGTTTCCCCACCGAGCCACTCGTGAACAGTTAGCCGAGGTGGTCGGTATGCTCCGCCCGTTGCTAGAGGCGGAAGGGCTGAACGGAACAGCGATTGCCCTAGAGACGCTTTCGGTTCACGCGCGCGCTTTGTTGGTGGGGGCGCGTGTAATCAGCCCAAGCCTACTGGAAACTGCGCCCGAACGGTGGGTTTTGTTGAACGCGGACTGGAGCGAAGGCGCCGTGCTGAACGAGGAAGACCACCTGCGCCTGCAGATTACCTGCGCGGGCTGGCAACCCGACCTGCTGACCCACGCGCTGGTTCACTGGGAACGCACGCTGGAGGCGTTCCCTGTGCGATGGGGCTACCTGCCCAAAATCGGGTATCTGACCGCCTCGCCCATCAACTTGGGGTCGGGCATTCGGTTGGGGCTGCTTTTGCACCTAATGGGGCTTCAGCGGGCACGCCAAATCACGCGCTGGTTGGAAGCCCTGCAGGCGCTCGGCTGTCATGTGCGCGGTCTGTATGGCGAGGGGAGCCTCGCTCTGGAAGGCTATGTCCAAGTCTCGTTGGTGGGCGGGCGCGAACCGCTCCCTGACCTGCTGGCGCGCTTGCGCGGCACCCTGCGCACGCTCATCCAAGCGGAACGCGAGGCGCGCTTCCAACTCAACTATGAAGCCTTAGCCGAGGAGTGGAATGAGCTATCGGCAACGCTTCGGCACAGTCAGAGCCTCTCGCTGGGCACGACCCTGCGCGCCTTAGCCGTCTACCGAATGCTGGGCATGATGACCCAGAACGAACCTCAGCGCGACTATGCTGACCACCTTCTATTCAGTCTGGCAGTGTACCCCCCACCTGAACCAGAGAATGTCTCGGTGGAGCGGGCGCAGTGGGTACGCCGTGCGTTGTGGAACGACTAAAAGTAGTCCGAAAGACGCAAGCAGACCTCTTGGGGCGGAAAAAGCGCCTCCAACACGGGCAGAGCCGACTCTTCCGCACGGAGGAGTTTCCTCGTCCACAAGGCGTGCGGCTCTTCGCTCCCCCATACCAGTAAGCTAAATGCACGCGAACTGAGCCACACTTGATGGGCGCGAGTGTCCCCCTGCTGAGCGCTGACCTGTATCAGTCCGTCGGGTGCGGTCAGTTCCAAGCGCCAGGGGCTTTCGGGGAAGAGGGGGTCGCTGATGACCAATATCAACGGCAGAAACGGTTCGGGCGCAGGCAGTCCTTCCAGAAGCGCTCGGAGCATCGCTTCGGGATGCGTTGTGCGCCACATCAAGCCAGGCACCCGCTCCAGCGAGGCAATCGGGCGTTCAGGTGCCGTGCCCAAAGCGGGCGTGAGGTGCTGAAGGATTGGCTGAAGGTCAGCGAGCGTGCCTGCAAACTCTATCTGCCGAACGCGCTCCCGATTGCTCGCAAGCCACCCGATGAGCGCCCTGCGTGCCCGTTCGGTAGACCACACCAGCTCCCGCACCCTCAGAACCCAACCCTCTTCCAGAAAATCGTACAGCAGATAGCCCTCAATGTGCCCCTGATGCTCGTAGACCCATTTGTTGCGGTAGTTCCAAAGCATATAGTTCCAGCGCAGTTCATCGCGCACGAGACGACCTGTCTCGAGGGGCAGGGTCGTTTCACAGAGGCGGAAGACGGCTTCAGGGTCGCCCTCTTGCATAGTCCGCACCCCCTGTGTGAGGAAGGCAGGTAGATGGCTGGGCGACAGGCGTAGGCGTGTGAGCGTGCCGACAGTCTCCCAGTCCAGCTTGCGGTAAAACTCGTGGTCAAACGCTTGAAGCGTCAAGCCGGGCACCGCTTCGTTGTACATCGTGCGGACGATGGCTCTCAGGAGTTGGTGCGCCAACCCGCGCCGACGATACTCGTGCAGGGTCGTGACACCCGCAATCCCGTAACTGTCAACGACGCGTCCTCTCATCCAAAACTGGAGCGGGATTGCCGTGGCGATGGAGACCAACACGGGGCGTTTCCTCTCTTGCACCCACAGACCCCACCGTTGGTTGTAGGGGTAATAGGGGTCGTTGAGGAACAGAAGGCGCGCAGTGCCTATCTCCAGGTCAAAACCCTGACAGAGCACGCGCAGGAACGCCTCATCCTCTTCAGGGGGCACAATCCCTGTCCACGAGTTTCCATAAGAGCGCAGGAGCTGAAGTGCTATCGTTATCACCGTCCCTGACTGCCAGAGAGTTTAGGGAGACCGCCGAACACTTTGATTATACACCATTCAGCAGGCACCACTACCTGCGTTCCCTCAGCCATGCTTTGAGTTCAGTGAGTGGGCGCGTGTTGAGGATTCGTTCGGGTGTGAGCCAACCCCGCTGTGCCAAGCCGACCGCCAACTCCATCGTCCAGAGCTGGCTGGCACGGTGCGAGTCGGTACCTAACGAGACCCACGCACCACTCTCGCAAAGCAGACGCACTAACGGGGTGGGCGGGTCCATCCGCGTCGTGTAGCCGTTGATTTCAATCGCTTTACCCAGCTCGTAAGCGCGTCGGAACAGGCGCTCCCAATCGGCGGGGTTCGGCTCACGCTTGCCAAAGCGCCTACCCGTCGGGTGCGCCAGAATATGCACCAGAGGGTGTTCTAAGGCACGCATCAGTCGTTGGGTCATCTGGTCGGCAGGTTGACCGTGCGCATCATGAACCCCAGCCAACACGAGTTCGGCTTCACGCAAGAGAAGGTCGGGCACTGCAAGCGCTCCATCCTCCATGATGTTCACCTCAAGCCCGTTGAGGAGGTAAGGGCGTCCGCCTGTGCGCTCGTTGAGGGCTTCAATCTCGCGCTGACGCTGACGAAACAGGCTGAGCCAATCGCTCCCCTGCAGGAACATCTCGGCGTGGTCGGTCAGGGCGAGGTATTCGTAGGCTTGAGCGCGTGCCGACTCCAGCATCTGCTCTATGCTATGGTCGCCATCGGACCAGCGCGTGTGGGTTTGGAGGTCGCCCCGCACCTGGAAGCGTTGGACGAGCTGGGGTACCTTGCCCTGTTCGGCGAGTGCCAGCTCACTACTGTCCTCGCGCATAGCAGGTGGGAGCCATTCCAACCCCAGTGCGCGGTAGACTGCTTCTTCCGTTTCGCTGGCAACGCGCTCGCTTCCGTGCCAAACGCCGTACTCGTTCAGCTTTAGCCCACGCGCCATCGCCCGCTCCCGAAGCCGAATGGAGTGCGCCTTTGAGCCGGTGATGTACAAAGCACCTGCGCCCCAACTTTCTGGGGGCACGGTCTTCAAGTCCACCTGGAGACCATCTTCCAGAAACACCTGCGCGCGGTTCTCGCCCTTTGCATAGACCAGTTTGACGAGCGGAAGTTTACAAAAGGCTTCAACGACATCCTCTGGGTTCCGCGTGGCTGTCAGGAAGTCAATATCGCCCACCGTCTCTTGCATTCGTCGTACCGAACCACCGATGAGGGCGCGCTCCACGCCAGGCAATTGTTCTATCTGGTTTAGGAGTTGGCGTGCGGTGGGGAGCACGCGCCCAATCGGTCGGCGCACGCGCGACTTCTTTAGGAGGTCAATGGTTAGACGCAGGCGCTCTGCCTTCTTAGCGCCCAGCACCGCATCCACCGCGCCCGCCTCCAGCGCATTGTGGAGCGATTCAAGGTCGTGGACGCCCAGCTGTTCTGCCAGTTGGCGGGCGGTCTTAGCGCCAATGCCCGGTATGCTCATCACTTCCAGAATGCCCGCTGGCACTTGGCTAAGCAGTTCTTGATGCTTGCGGATGGTGCCCGTTTCCAGATATTGCAAAATCTTCTCGGCGATGGCTTTGCCGATAGAGGGAACGGCCTCTAAAGCGGACTGCCCCCCCTCTGCAATCACCTCTATGGGGGTTTGAAGGGTCTCCAGGTAGCGTCCTGCTTGGCGGTAGGCACGCGACTTGAACGGACTATCGCCGATATAGTCGCTGAGGTCAGCCAGCTCATACAGGAGCCGTGCGAGTTCGGCGTTGAGCACAGCCCGATTCTACCCGCTCAGGGGCGCGCCTCTTCTTGGAGCAGACGCTCCAGCTCGTTGAGCAGTTGTTGTACCGCTGCGGGCAGGCGTGGACGCGCCGTCGCCGTGACGACCTCGTAGAACTCCTCAAAGCGTATCTGCCCGCTTGCAATCGCCTCTAAGAAGGGAACGTACGATTCCACCGTGTGAACCGCCGTGTGCAAGCAGTGGATGAACTGGTCGTAGGTGAGCGTGTTGCTATCTATCGGCAGGTCAATGCTGAAGCGCACCTCGCCTTTGCTGGGGTCGTAGGAGAACTTGCCCAAGATGATGGCGTAGTTAATCCAGCCAATCGCCTGAAGTAGGTCCATCAAAACTTCGCGATCTAACTCGCTGGGTGGCTTCAAGATAACTGCCGGCACCCGAAACGAAAGGCAAGCCTTCTCCACGATGGGGTCAATCACCATCGTGAACCCACCGTCTCCCTCAGGCGAGTGCCAGCCAGTGCGTAGCAGACCCTCCTGTTCGTGAGGTTCATCCACAATCTGGTATTTGTTCCAGCCGAACCGCTCTAAATAGTTCCTCAAGAGTTCCAGCGTCACTGTGGTTGCCATAATCAATCGGTTAGTTCTCCATTCGTGCGAAGGCTCCTGCTAAGAGGGAGTATTGAGGTTGCTTGAAAGACAGTGAGTGTGGCACGGGAACCCTACACAAGGCTTTAGGAATGTGGCAACGACGGGCTTAAGCGCTGTCGTCGTCTTCTCCCGAATGGGGTTACTGGAGATAGCCCCCTCTCGGCTTGAGGAGAGGGGGGACACAGGGGGTGAGATTTTTGCGCAACTTCAGCGGTAGAGTGTTCAGAGCGCCTCACTCACCAGCGCCTCGGCGTTTTCCACATGCTGGGCGACTTCGTTGAGGAACTCAGCGCCGCCCACGCCGTTGATAAGGCGATGGTCAAAGGTCAGCACCAAGTTCACATGGGGGACTCCGTCCACATCAAAGGTGTCGCCTGCGAACAGAATGCCCACCGCGGGCGCTACCAGCACGGGGATGGCATCAATCATCTGATAACCGCCCATGTAGGTCAGCAGAAGTTGCATACTGGCGTCGGCTTGGTCTTCACCGGCGCGCGCTTTGCGCACTTGGGTCTGCACGGCTTTTACGAACTCCACAAAACCGAGCGCGCTGGCGTCTTTGACCAGAGCGGTCACCAGCTCGTCGCCCGGTCGTGCGACGGCGATGCCCAAGTTCAGGTGTTTGTACTCACGGAGGGTCTCCTCGCCCACCAGCTGGGAGCGGAACTTGGGATGGTTCAGGGTGGCGCGTGTGGCACAATAAGCGAAGACCTGAAACTCGGAGGGCTGGACGGGCACATCGGAACGCTCGCGCAACTCCTCGGCAATGCGGCGCACCGAGTCCCAACGCGCAGGACGACGCAGGGTCGCAGGCACCACCAGCTGGCTACTCCGTTTGATACGGTAGATGAAAGTGCGCTGTTGGGGGGGCAGAGGATAGTCCACGAACTCGGCGTCAGCAACGGCTGCCGAACGGTTCGCTAAGTAGGCATCAATATCTTCGGGCATCAGCTTGTTGCCTGTGCTGGCAGGGACACGGCGAAGCTCCTCTTCTGAGATGCCCTTTTGCCGAGCGTAAGCGCGAGTGCGTGGCGGGATGACGACATCGGTGCGCGGACCTGCAACCACAGGCTGAGGCGACGGCAACGGCACACTGGGCGCAGGCGCCGCTGTGGGGTGGGGCGCATGGGAACCCCCTGCAGGGGACACCTCAACCGCACCTTCTACCTCCATCCGAGCGATCGGCGCGCCTATGGGCAAAATGTCGCCCTCCTTCGCCAACCATTCTACAATCACGCCTGCATAGGGGCTTTCTACCTCTACATTCGCCTTATCGGTCTCCATTTCGTAAATATGTTCGTCTCGTTCTACACGGTCGCCCGGCTGTTTCAAAAAGCGCATCACGCGCACCTCTTGTAAGCCTTCTCCTAATTGGGGAACAATCACTTCTACAATCGCCATCGATACTATGCCTCCTCAGGAACTGATTGTACCCGTTTGGGGTATCCTATCTGTGAGGAATAGACCGATGAAGAGATGGGCTTTCGCACTGGCAGTCAGTATCGTTGTGGTGGCAGGCGCGCCTGCGCAAGATGCCAAAACGTTTCTTAAACAAGTTCAGCAGAAGTTCAACCAGGCAAAGACGATGGATATGACGCTGGATATCACCGTCGAACTGAGTATGGGCGGGAACTCCCAGCGTCAGCAAGTGAAGGCGCAGACCGCTATCCAGCGTCCCAATCGTTTCCAAGCCAAAATCAACACAGGCATGGGCGAGCAACAACTCTTTTCGGACGGCACGACGATGTTCGTCTATGTTCCCTCCGCTAAGCAGTATATGAAACAGCCTGCGCCGAAGGACTTCAAGGGTTCTAATATCGCCGCCCTAGGCCCTGTGGGGTTAGTGCTGGGGATTGCAGACCAGAATTTGGATGACCCGAACGCTAAGCGCACCTTCGCTTTCAAAGGCAATCAAACGATTGCTGGCAAGCAGACCCGCATCGTGGAGGTGGTTGACAACGAAGGCAACCAGCGCACGGTGGTTCGGCTGTTTATCGGCGCGCAGGACCAGCTCATCTACCGCGTTGAGGCGACCGCAACGGTACAGAGCGCTCAATCGCAGGGTGGTCAGCAGTCGTCCCCCATCACTCAGAAGCTCACAGCGGACATCCGCTACAACAGCTTTGACAAACCTATCCCCGCCAGCCGATTCCGCTTCACCCCGCCGAAAGACGCGAAAGAGATGCAGGCACCTCAGCAAGGTTCAGGCGGTGGCGCACCCAGGCGCTAAATAGTTATCTGACCCCCTCTCTGCTTACGGAGAGGGGGTACATAGGTTTACAAGAGTACATCTTTGGAATATATTCTATCTTCATACCCCACTTGTACCCCCCCCCCATTTTTTGTCATTCTGAGCGAGCGAAGAGTCTCTGCTTTGGGTTTCGTTGAGATTCTTCGCTGCACTCAGAATAACAACCCCTACCCTGTCACCCTGAGCGCAGCGAAGGGTCTGTTGCTTGGGGTTTAGTTGAGATGCATCGCTATCGCTCAGAATGACAAGTACGGGGTATACGCTTGTAAGAGGTGTGGTCTTGAACTCAATCAATTTAAATTGACTACCCCCCTCTCCCCTGAGAAGGGAGAAGGGGGCAAGAGGGGTGAGGTACTAACAGCCACTACCGAAGTTGAACAGCACCACCAGCAGGTCGGCGTCGTCTACGGTCTCGTCGCAGTTCACATCCACGCGGCCGAGGTTGGAGCCTGTGCTACCGAAGGCGAACAACACCGCCAGCAGGTCCGCGTCATCCACACAGCCGTCGTCGTTCACATCGCCGTTGTGGGACTCGCAGGTTGGGCAGCCTTGCGTGCTGACGAAGTAAGCACCCTGCAGGGCGATGTTGTAAAAGCCCGTGGAAGTTGTGTTGCCACTCCAGCCGGCAATCGCCGTATTGGCTCCAAGAGTGTCATCAGGACATCGCACACCGCGTCCTGCACCACCCGGGTTCCAAAGGGGCTGACCTCGGTCATTCACTGGGTCACGGTTGTACAGGCTAATCGCCAACAGATAGATACCGCCCTGCTGGAGACACCCTGAGCGGTTGTCAATCGTTGATTGTAGTCCTGAAGTGGCGTCGGGATTGTCGTCGTTGTGGACGACGCCCGTGCCATCACAGCGGAACAGCCAGAGCTGAGTATCTAACGAAGTGCCTCCCACCGTAGAAGCGCGGAACTGGGCAGGGTCGGTGATGCAGATGACATACATATCCACATCGTTGCTGGCGCCGATGCGTCCGCGCACACGCGTTAGCGGTGTCTCACACGGCGTGGCTTCGGGCAGAGTAACCAGCTGGGCATTCGCAGGCAAGTCGCCCGCATCGCCCCCACCGTAGAACTGCTCGTCCCACGGCGCAGGAGCGGGACAATCGTCGGGATCAACGGGGTTGGCGCCCAAAGCGCCTGTCAGCGAAATCGTATAACTGACGCCTCCTGTCGTTATGCCCGACCAGCTGGCAACCCGCGAACCTGCCTCAGGTCCGTCGGGCGTGCGCAAGGAGCGAAAGGGCGTATTGAGCCAAATCAGACCGCCATCACACCCCAGGGCATCCCGATTATACCGACTAATAGCTAAGAAGTAGACCCCGGGTGGCAGGTTTGTCAGCGCCCCTGTAGAGTTGTCCAGGCGAGACTGCGACACGGTTGTGCTCTCGGCGTCATCGTTGTGCAGGACACCTTTACCGTTCGCGTCAAACAGCCACAGCTGGGTGTCAAAGGTAGCCCCACCAACTGTTGTTGCGACGAAGTTCGCAGGGGCTGAAATGAAAATCGCATACATATCCACATCATCACTGCCCAAAGAGCCTGTAATTGCGGTGATTGTGCCCGCACCCGTCGCCTGAGCGGTCTCAGGGAGGTCGCCCGCATCGCCCGACTCGCTATGCGTCTGAGCAAAAGCGCTCAAGCTCAAACATGCTACTGTCAGTGAAGTCAAAAACCATTTCCACATCGTCATTTCTCCTTTCAGGCTTGGTTGCCTCAGCCTATTATACACCATTTTAGGTAGAATTGCGTTATGCGTGCCCGCCCAGAACGACGCCCGATTCGCCCATTAGAAGAGCAACTCGTCAACCGCATCGCCGCAGGAGAGGTGGTGGAGCGCCCCGCTTCTGCCCTCAAGGAGTTGATTGAAAACGCACTGGACGCCGGCGCCAATCGGATTGAGGTCGAGGTCGTGATGGGGGGGCGAAAGCTCATCCGCGTGCGCGACGACGGCATCGGGATGACCCGCGAGGACGCGCTCGTTGCCCTCCAACGCCACGCCACCTCCAAAATCCAGTCCGACTCTGACCTAAACCAAATCCAGACTCTGGGTTTTCGTGGCGAGGCGCTCCCCAGCATCGCCTCCGTGAGCAAGATGGAGATATGGACTCGCGCCTACGAGCAACCCATCGGCACACGCATCGTAGTGGAGGGTGGCGAACTGGTTTCGGTGGAGGAGGCGGGGGCACCTGTCGGCACGACTGTCTCCGTGCGCGAGCTGTTTTACAATGTGCCGGCGCGCCTCAAGTTCCTCAAGACCGTGCCTACCGAGCTGGGACATATTCTGGAAACCGTGACGCGGTACGCCTTTGCCTACCCGATGGTCTCGTTCCGCCTTGTGCACGAGCGTCAGGAACTGCTGTTCACGCCCGGCACAGGCGACCTGCTGTCGGCGGTGGCGTCGGTCTGGGGCAGGGAGCTGGTTAGCGGGATGGTGCAGGTGGAGAACGAACACGAGGGCGTACAGGTGTCGGGGCTGGTCAGCCCGCCCCACCTCACCCGCCCCTCGCGCCAACACCAATATTTCTATGTGAACTTGCGCCCTGTGCGCAACAAGACGCTTACCGCAGGCTTGGACTCGGCGTACCAGTCGCTCACGCCCGAAAAGCGTTACCCCGCCTGCGTGTTGATGGTCGTCTTGGACCCGCGCTTGGTGGATGTGAATGTGCATCCCGCGAAGATCGAGGTGCGCTTCCAGCGTGAGCAGGTGGTGTTTGAGGCGGTTGAGCGAGCCGTGCGCCATGCTTTGCTGGAGCATGGGATGATACCGCCTGCCTTGCGCCCCGAGCGGGAGCGACCGCCACTGCCCTCGGAGTTGCGTCCTGCTGAGGGGGCACCTGAAAAACCATCTCCGAGCGTGACCCTCTCTCCGCCACGCCCCCCCGATACCGAGACGCTCCATCAGATGCTTCTCCAGCGGGCGGGTTTAGAGACACCTGCGGAGGAGGCGAAAACCCCTGCACTATTCTCCACAGAAGAGGCGCCCCTCGAATCGGTGTCTGTGAGCGCTCCGCCTGAAATTCCTGTGTTGGCGCCACCTTCCGAAACGCTCCCTTTACCAGAGATGGAGCCGTTTCAGTCGGCGCACTTGCCGTTCGCCCATCTTCTGGAGGATCTCAAGATTTTGGGACAGGTGCAGAACACCTACATCGTGGCGTCCACGCGTCAGGGTTTGGTGATTATTGACCAGCATGTGGCGCACGAGCGCGTGCTGTACGAGCAGTTCTATCGCGATCGGGGCGGAACCCCTGTGCCCTCGCAGCCTCTGTTGGAGCCAGAGCCGATAGCGCTCACTCGGCGCGATGCGCTCCTGCTTCAAGAGCGCTTGCCCGAACTGAACGCGATTGGGTTCCACCTGGAGCCATTCGGTCAGGATACTTTTCTGGTGCGTGCGGTGCCGAGCGCGCTGGTCGGCAAGCATGCGGTGCAGGTGTTGCGCGACATTGTTGATGAGCTGATTGATATGGCGGTTGTCAAGCGTCTGCCTGTGGCGCGCGAGCAAATCTGGATTACCAGCGCTTGTAAGATGGCGGTCAAGGCGGGCGACCCGCTCCAGTTGCCTGAGATGGAGAAGCTCATCCAAGACCTTGCCCGCACCGAGAACCCTTACCTCTGCCCGCACGGGCGCCCCATCACGCTCACCCTCAGCTGGGGCGAGCTGGAGCGGCGCTTCAAACGCACTTGAGAGGGTGTTTTGAGAATGCTGGGAGCGCGGGTGTCTCGCCCGCTGTGGCTTGGGCATCTTGCCCGAGGTACTTTTCACGGGCAGGATGCCCGTGCCACGGTTTTGTTCACGGGCAGGATGCCCGTGCCACGGTTTTGTTCACGGGCAGGATGCCTATACCATGACTTTGTCAAACACCATCGAGCGTGTTGACAAATCAGTTGTTGCCCTCACCCCCGACCCCTCTCCCGACGCTGCGGGAGAGGGGAGTAGCGGGTTCCCTCCCCCTAAATGCATGGGGAGGGTTAGGGTGGGGGTTTCTTGCTCCCTCCGTCAGGCTCCCTCCCTCGCCTAAAGCCTTGGGAGAGGGAGCTTCAGTGGCTCGGCACATGGTATGAAGAGAGTCTCATTCTGCTTAAAGCAGAGAGCGATGAGCAGGCAGAACAGATGGCACACGAATGGGGCACAAAGCTCGCCCAACAACTCCAAGAGCAAGCCAACCCTAACACACGGTGGGAGCTCGTTGGGGTGCTGGAGGTGTACGAAGTGCTGGAAGAGCATCTTGGTTCTGGGACTGAACTCTATTCTCGCTTCCTCAGCGAAAATGATGCAAGACGGCTGCATGGGGGGATACTGCCTCAGCATAAGCGTACCCCCGTGCGACGGTCTCAAAAAGGCTGAGCAACCTTTTCCCTCTCCAACCTACCGACAGTAGGAAATTCCCTCTGAACAGCGAACTCGCCTAACGTGATGCGAAACCGATTGTTCCTCAGCCTTATTGTGTGGTGGCTTGTCGCCAGTTTGGGGGCGCAGACGCCCGATTTTCTCATCAACCGCGAGCGCATGACCGAGACCTTCCTCGCCCTCGTGAAGATAGACAGCGGAAACGAGAACGAGGGCGAGATAGGACGCTACTTGATGGAGCGACTGCGCGCGCTGGGCGCCGACTCGGTGGAGATGGATGAGGTGCATAAGCAAATCGGAGGCGACGGGGGTAATGTGATTGCGCGCTTCAAGGGCACCACCAACGCGCCCCCACTCCTGCTGAACGCACATATGGACACCGTGTCGCCCACGCCCAACATCCAAGTAGTGCGCGATGGCGAGCGTATCCGCACCGATGGCTCTACCATTCTTGGGGCGGACAACAAGGCGGGCATCGCCATCATTCTGGAGGTGCTCCAGACGCTCCGAGAGCGCAACCTGCCTCATCCCCCGCTGGAAGTGGTGTTCACTATCCGCGAGGAAAAGGGACTGCAGGGCGCGAAGGCGTTAGCCCCGCGCAAACTGGGCGCCAAGCATGGGCTGGTGGTGGATGGGCGCGAAATCCCCGAAGAAATCTTTGTTCAGTCGCCCACCCACTGGCGCTTTGAAGTGGTGTTCAACGGACGCGCTTCACATGCAGGCGCGGAGCCAGAGAAGGGACGCAATGCGATTGTGATGGCAAGCAAAGCGATTGCCCAAATGAGCTGGGGACGGATCGACCCCGACACCAGCGCGAATGTGGGCGTGATTGAAGGGGGGCAGGCGATGAACATCGTGCCCGACCGCGTGAAGCTGGTCGGCGAGTTCCGAAGCTTTGACCCCGAGCGCGTGAAAGCCCTCGCCGAGAAATGGAAGGCAGTCTGCGAGCAGGTTGCTCAGGAACACGAGGGCACCGCCGAGGTCACGCTCACGAAAACCTTTGACGCCGTGCGCACCGCACCTGATTCGCCGTTAGCCCAGACCGCGCTCAAGGTAATGCGCCAGCTGGGTGTAGAGGCTCGGCTCACCCGCACGGGCGGAGGTTCCGACGCGAATGTGTTCGCAGGATTTGGCATAGACTGCCTCGTGTTCCCCACGGGCGCGGCGGATATCCATTCCAATCAAGAGAACCTCATCCTGCCCAACTTCTACCTGTGTGGCGAGGGCATACTGAGAATCGTGATGGAGTGGGCAGGGCGCTCATCGTAAGTGCTCCTGGAGCCACTGCGCAGTCTGTTCCAGCAGACTTCGCTCCCATTCGGGCGTGCTGAAGATATGGTCGGCGTTCGGGATGAGGCGGAACTCAAAGCGCTGAGCGCTGGTGAACGCGCTTTCGTAGGCGCGCCCCTCCTCAGGGAGCACCGCTTGGTCTGCCGAACCGTGAAGCACTAACACCGTGCCCTTGTACTGGCGTACGGCTTCCAACGGCTTGATTTCGGGCAGTTCGCGATAGAAGTTCACGCCCACCAAATAGCCCCCACGATTTTGGGGGCGGTCGGGTATGCCACTGGGAGGCATCCACTTCATCGGGTTGGAGACAGGCGCCCAAAGCACCAGCGTGCGCACCGAACCTGCACGGGGCTGAGCGAGCGCCGTGACGCACCCACCCAACGAGAAACCCAACATTGCGATTCGTTCGGGGTCAGCGCGGCGTTGGGCGCGCAGGTACTGTAAGGCGCTTAGGCAATCGTCCACCTCGCCTTTGATGGTCATCTCCTCAAACAGCCCTTCACTGTCGCCTGAGCCAAGAAAATCGTAGCGTAGCACCATCATCCCACGCTCGGCGAGCATTCGTGCGGTATGCACGAACAGGCGGTGCGTCTCACTCTTGTTGCCGGTGAAGCCGTGCGACATTAGCACTGCGGGCACACGCCCACGCCCCGCTGGCAGATGCAACACGCCCGCCATCCGCTTGCCCCGACTAGGTATCCAAAGCAATCGCTCGTCCATCGCCCGTAGCGATTCTTGGGAGGGGCAGGGTTTCCTGCAGGGGGACGCTCAGCGCGCTCCACCGTGTCTCTACCAAAAACCACAATATTACCCCGAAAACACCCTCTTGATACCACGAGGGTTCACCTTGCCACCCTGATCAGCAAAGAAGCTTCATAGGGGGTATACGGGGGGGCACTGTCATTCTAAACCCTCCTTCTGTCATTCCAACACCCCCTTCTGTCATTCCAACACCCCCTTCTGTCATTCCAACACCCCCTTCTGTCATTCCAACACCCCCTTTTGTCATTCTGAGCGAAGCGAAGAATCTCAACGAACCCCAAAGCCCAGACCCTTCGCTGACGCTCAGGGTGACAGGGTGGGCTTTTCGGGTAGAACCGAAGTTCTCTGCTTGGTGCTACCGCTTGCTTCTAAAAGTGGCAGGCATTTCGCAAGCTTGGACTCTATGAATGTACCCCTGAAGGTGAGGGTTTCTCGGGATTTTCCGCTTCGCTTCGCTCAGAATGACAGGAGAGGTCGTGGGATGCTGAAGAGGAGGGGTATAATTGGGAACCTATGGGCTGGTGGAAAAAGACCGATTTTTGGATCGCGCTGATCCTGTTTATCATTGCCCTCGTCGGCTTTGTAAGAGGCAACTCGGCGATTGCCGACCGAGGACAGGATGTGGATCCACGCTTGGCGTGGCTCTATCTCTTGGCAGCAGTGATTATGCTGGTGAACGGCATTCTGTCGCACAAGCAGTATCTTAAAGAGCATGCAGAGCAGCAGGCGCAGCAAAAAACAAGTACCCCGCGTCAACAGGAGGCTTCAACCCGATGATCAAGTGTGCAGAGTGTGAAACGGTCTTAGATAAAGTGCCTCTCTGGTTTGAGACGGTCAACATCCGCTTTGTGTGTGATAAGTGCCGTCAAGTCAATCCTCAGCAGTGGCTCTTGCCCTCCGTGCTGGATGAAGAAGATACGGAGAAGGTCGTGGACGGCGACGAGGAAGCGTTCGTTGAGGGCGAGGTCAGTCTTGAAGAGTTGGAAGAGCAAGACCGCAAACGCCTCGGCGGCGAGGGAGATGACCTGTTTGACGCCGATGTGGTGATTGAACCCGACGAGGGATGAACCCGATCTTTCGTGCAATCCTGCCCGAAGAGCGTCCGAACTGCCTCAGGCTCTGGACAACCGTGTTCTCGCCGGGCGAGGACTACTTCGTCCGTTATTTTGAAGACCCCCTCTGGCAGGCGGACTATACCCGCGTGTGCGTGGTGAACCACGAGGTGGTCGCCTGTGTCCAGATTGTCAAACGCTTTGTGAGGCTCAACGGGTATACCCTGCCGATGGCAGGGATTGCGAATGTCAGCACGCACCCCGATTACCGCGGTCACGGTTTCGCTTCGCACCTCATCCACGACGCCAACCGCCTGATCGACGAAGGCGATTTTCTCTTTGGTTTGCTGTTCACGGGGATTAACGACTTCTATGCGCGCTTAGGGTGGCACACGATGCCCAGCCCCTTCTGGCGTGTCGCCACCGAAAGCGTGGATGTGACAGGATGGCGGTTTCGCACGGCAGGAGTGGATGACCTGCCCTTTGTACAAGCCTGCTACGAGCACGCCTACGGCAACCGTCCTGCCAGTGTGGTGCGGGATGAAGCCTACTGGCGAGTATGGGTGCGCTGGGATGACCCCAACTGGCGCCAGCGGTTCTACATCGCGGAACTGGAGGACGAACCGCGTGGCTATGCCGTCGTGCTGACCGACAGCCGCTCGGGGGATGGTCTGCCCCAAGTGCGCTCTATGACGCTGACCGAGTTAGCAACCCGCCCGAACGATGAGGGGGCAGGGCGCGCGCTGGTCGCCTTCGTGAGCAGTTTGGCGCACTCGTTCGGGCTGGAGAGCATAGAGTTATCGCTCGCACCTTCCGATGTGGCGCGTTATGTGCGTCCCGTGCTCTCTGAAGTGCGCTTCCATCCGTCGCGCAGTGCGATGGTCTACCTCAGCGACCCGAAGCGCTTGGAGCGGTTGTTCCAACTGGCGAACAAGCCGCTGACCCCTGAGGCGCAAGCGGGCGACTACGGCAAAGCCTCAGCGTCCCTATTCGGTTTTGGGGAAGACGCACCCGAGTGGCAGGCTCACTTCTCCGGGGTGGATGGGTTCTGAACGGGCTGGCGCTCCAACCGCTTGACGCGCCCATAGCGTGCCCGCCAATAAAAGTAGCCTATCGCTCCCACCACCAACACAATCGTACTGACAATCAGCACACGGTCGAACTGTTTAAGAATTGCCTCCCCGTAGAAGTGAACAAGGTAGGCGACGATGAAGAAGCGTGCGCCCCGCCCAACGACGCTGGCGAGTATCATCCCCACGATGCTGTAGCGGAAGACCCCACTGGCAATCGTGAAGACCTTGTAGGGGATGGGGGTGAACGCTGCGATGAAGATGGCGTACAAGCCGTAGCGCTGGTAGAGCCGTTCCACAGCGCGTACCTTCTCTTCTTTGAAGAGGCGGTGGAGAAGCGGGTAGCCCCCGTACGCGCCCACAATCCAGCCCAGCCCCGCGCCCAACACGCTCCCGACCGTGCAGACCAGCGCCACGAGGAACGGTTCTGGCGGACTGGGTGCCAGCAAAATGCCAATCAACAACACATCGGGCGGAACAGGGAAAAACGAAGACTCGATAAAGGCGACACCGAACAGCCCCCCCAATCCATAGGTCTGCACAATATGGAATGCCCACTCCTTCAGCGCTTGCATCGAGAATATTATAGCCAATCTTGGGCACCCTGCCCATCTGGAGAGCCGTCTGTCATCCTAAGCGAAGGGTCTAGGCTGGGGGTTCTTGGGGATTTTTCGCTTCGCT
This sequence comes from uncultured Armatimonadota bacterium, assembly GCA_937139515.1. Classification (GTDB taxonomy): domain Bacteria; phylum Armatimonadota; class Fimbriimonadia; order Fimbriimonadales; family GBS-DC; genus CAKZQI01. The sequence goes on from CAKZQI010000140.1 coordinate 24,378, forward strand.
CAAATGACAACCCTTACCCTGTCACCCTGAGCGTCAGCGAAGGGTCTCTACTTTGGGTTGCACCGAGATTCTTCGCTGCGCTCAGAATGACAAAAGGGGGCAAAATGACAACCCCCCACCCTGTCACCCTGAGCGTCACTTCGGACACTCAACGCGCTGGCTTCATCCCACAAACAGGCGCGACTTGCTGAGTTCCATCTGCATCGTCACGAGGCGGTGGTAGGTGCCCTCGCGCTCCATCAGCTCGTCGTGGGTGCCCACTTCCACCACGCGCCCACGCTCCAACACGATAATGCGGTCGGCGTTGCGCAGGGTGGAGAGGCGGTGGGCAATTGCTATAGTGGTGCGGTTCTGCACGAGCCGTTCCAGCGCCTCTTGGATGAGCCGTTCGGTCTCGGTGTCCACCGAGGCGGTCGCCTCGTCCAAAATCAGAATCTGGGGGTTGCGCAGGATGGCACGGGCAATCGCAATCCGCTGACGCTCGCCCCCTGACAGCCGATGTCCGCGCTCGCCGACCCAAGTGTCGTAGCCGTCGGGGAAGCGCATGATGAAGTCGTGGGCGTTCGCCGCCTTAGCAGCGGCGATAATCTCCTCTTGGGTGGCGTTGGGGCGTGCATAGGCAATATTGTCCCGTACCGTGCCCGGAAACAGGAAGGAGTCCTGAAGCACCACGCTGATATGCTGGCGCAGATCCTGCATCTTCAGGTCGCGCAGGTCGGTGCCATCCAGCAGGATACGCCCGCGTGTGGGGTCATAAAATCGGCAGATGAGGTTAATCAAAGTGGTCTTGCCCGACCCCGACGGACCCACCAGCCCAATCATCTCACCCGGACGAATGTGGATATTCACATCGTGCAGAACGAGGTGGTGTTTTTCGTAGCCGAACGAGACATTCTCCAGCACAATCTCACCTTTGACCTCGGTGAGGGGCTTGGCGCCGGGGTTGTCGCGCACTTCGGGTTCGGTATCGAAAATCTCAAACACGCGCTCGGCGGCGGTCACGGTGCGCGACGCCCAGTCCATAATGTTGGTGATGATGCTCAGCGGTCCGAACAGCATCCCGATATAAGAGAGGAACGCAACCAGCTTGCCCAGTTCAAAGTTGCCTTCCAGCACGCCCCGCCCACCGACATACCAAATCACGAACGAGCTAGACATCACCAGAAACGAGATGAGGGGAAACACGCTGGCGTTGATTTTGCCTGCGATCATGCCCGTTTCGGCGATTTCAAAGTTGCGTCGGTTGAAGGTCGCTATTTCGCGTTGCTCTTGGGTGAACGCTTTCACTTCGCGCACCCCGCTCAGAGTGCCCCCCAAATGCGCACTCAGGCGCGACCAGCGGTGCCAGTGCCGTCGCCAGACGCGTATCACCTTATGCCACGCATAGTGCGACAACCACACGATGAACGGCGCAGGCACTAACACCAGCAGGCTCAACTTCCAGTCCATCAGCATCATCACGGTGCCGATGCCGAGTATCATCAGCAGGTTGAGCGTAATCGTGGGCGCGCTGTTGACTAAGAAGTCGTAGAGCGCATCGGTGTCGCGCGTCACACGGCTCATAATCGAGCCGGTCTGGCGTCGGTCAAAGTAGCTCAGCGAGAGCCACTGCAGATGCTGATAGAGCTTGGAGCGCAGTTCGAACGAGATTTCACTGCCGAGCCAAGCGTTGAGGCGTCCGCGAGCGATGTTGATCACCGTGCCTGCCAATCGTATGCCTACCAATCCCAGCAGGAGCCACACGAACAGGTGGGCGTTGGAGCGGGGAACCAAGACTTCGTCAATCAGTATCTTGGTCAGGTAGGGCGGTGCGAGTTCCACAGCGGCGCTGAGCATCGCCAGCACCGAGCCGAGTATCATATAGCGCCAGTAGGGGCGCACCATCTGCAGAAGGCGCATCAGCACCTGCTTCTGGGAGCGACACGCAGGGCACGAGATAGAATCTTCGGGGATGGGACGCCCGCAGTGTTCACAGACCTGTTGCTTGCGCTCGATGGGGGGTGGCTCTTCTTGTTTGAGGAGCGCTTCTATGCGCAGTTTGACCTGCCCGAACAGCGTGGCTAAGCTACTGCTGTAGCGTATCAGTTCCACCACGCGCCCGTCTTTGAACACCGCTTCCAACGCCGACGCACCCACCAGCTGTTGGATACGGAAGGTCTCCACCTCGCTGAGCGGTACGACACGCTGGATGTAGGCTTGGGTTGGGTCGCGGTGTGCTGTGCCGTTCCCGTTGGTGGAGCGCCGAAGCCACGGCAGGCGCGCGCTGGTGCTGGTTTCGGGGGGGCGGCGGTCTACGGTGAGGGTTAGGAGAGTCGAATCTGCCAGAATGAGCCAGCTTTCTCCGAAGCGACCATCGGGCGACAAGTCGGACGCAAAGCCGAACTCGATTGCCGAGCTATTCATCCTTTGTCTAACGGCTTCCCTGACGGCATCAGGAAGCCGTTTTCCCCACTCATCCATCACACAAGAGTATACCTGATTAAAGATGTCCAATAGTGCGCTTTTGTTGCCTTCACCCCCAGTCCTTCTGCCGATGCTGTGGGCGCGGGGAGCATTCGGCTCCCTCCCCCTGCATTTAGGAGGAGGGTTGGGGTGGGGGTTTGTTGCCCCCCTCCTTCAGGTTCCCCCCGCAAGCGTGGGGAACCGATTTTATCCCCTGCTCAGAGGAGGGTTGGAGAGTTGACAAGGGTACATTGCTGAGGATGTTCGAAAAATCACTGGGATCGCGGGCGTCCCGCCCGCATCCGTGGCATGGGCATCCCTCACCAAGCGG
>CAKZQI010000141.1 GCA_937139515.1 uncultured Armatimonadota bacterium
TCCTGACCTCTACGCCGCCTTAGCAAGCAACCCGCCTGATATGGTGATTAGCCTATGACTTATGACTGGCAACTCTCTGGGGCGACCGTGCCGTGCCCCGACCGGCTGTCCTTCGGGGTCGGTAGGGTCGCCCACCTTTTTAGGGAGGTAAGACGATGAAACGCACTGACGGCTTTACTTTGATTGAACTGCTGGTTGTGATAGCGATTATTGCGATTTTAGCAGCTATCTTGTTCCCTGTGTTTGCGCAGGCACGCGAGAAAGCACGCCAAACCCAGTGTCTGAGCAACATGCGCCAGATGGGGATTGCGGTGCAGATGTATGTGCAAGATTACGACGAGCGGTTCCCGCTGGACAGCCACACGGGCACGAACGCGCCTTGGGTGTGGCTCAACACGCTTCAGCCCTATGTGAAGGCGACCTTGCTCTATCGCTGTCCGAGCGACCCCAGCGTGAACTGGGAGCGTCCACGGCCCGGCTACCGCAATGTGCGTCGAACCTCCTACGGCACGAACTACTGGATGCTCCCGCGCTACGACGACTGCACGGGCTACAATACCCTCGCCTCCATCCAGTCGCCCGCCAGCACGATTTACATCGCAGAGATGCGCGAAAACAGCACAGGCGACCACTTCCACCCTGCAATGTGGGTCTGGCCCAACACCTGTGGGTACTACGAGCCTGAGCAGGAACTGGCGATGACTTGGCACAGTGGGGGTACGAACTACACTTTCGTGGACGGGCATGCCAAGTGGTACCGCTTTGAGCAGACTTGGACACCCGACGGGCGCATCAATCTTTACGACCCACGGCGTTGAATGGTCTATTCACATTCGTCCAGCACGCGCTGTTGGGCGTACTGGAGCGCTGTGGCGACCAACTGTTCCAGTCCGGGCACTTGGTCGTCGTAATCGCACTGGTTGCGCATCACGCGCAGGATGCTGAGCGCTTGAGCCACCGAGAGCCATCGTCCGCCCAGTTGCCTGAAGTGGTCTCGAAGCCGAGAATGTTCGCTGGCGGTACGCACAGGCTGATAACCCTGATATGTTTGGGCATACTGCAGGGCGATGTGAAAACTGGCATAGTAGGCTCGGCTGATTGCCGTGCGATTCGCAGCCTCAGCTGAGTAGCCCACTCCCGACTGCCCCTGTGTGGCTTGTGCGAAGTGGAGGAACTCGCACCAGTCAAATGCCATCGTAAACTACTCCGCAGGCTTGAAGTCTGTGGTGAGCAGAAGCCACCCTTTTTGCCCGTTGAGCATCTCAGCGCACCGAACACCAGCGTTGTGAACCCGCTCCATCACGCTATTCCAATCGTACTCCGAGAACCGTGCATACAACACCAGATGCTCGTCTTCTATTTCGGGGTCGTGGTACACCTCCAAGCTCAGTTGGGCGTCGGGCAGTTCGGACTGGGCGGTCGCTATCACAGGCTCCAGCACGGTTATCAAGTCGGGGCACTGCTTCAGATGTTCTGCCACCTCCGCACGGTTGGGCAAGCGCACGCCCTGTGCCGAGAGCGCTTGAAGCGTCTCTTCAATCGCCCCCTCGATATCAGATGACGGTTTGAGCATAGTAAGAGCATACCCAAGCGCAAACAAACACTCTATACCCCAACCCTGAGGCAGGAAAGATGCAAGCCTGCACGAATTTTCACGCCATCCAACGGAGGAACCTATGGAAAGCGCATTTTTCGGTTTTGAGATGCCCACACGCCTGCTGTTCGGTATCGGCGCGGTGGGCAACCTCGGCTTTGAGTTCAGCACACACGAATGGAAGAGTGCCCTTATCGTCACCGACGAGGGGGTCTACAGGGCAGGGCTGACCCAGCCCGTAGAAAGCCAACTTCAGGACTTCGGCGTCCGCTACGAGGTCTACACAGGCGTCGTGCCCAACCCCACTATAGCGAGCATCGAGTCCGCCGTGCCGATGGCACAAGACAAAGAGGTGGTGATTGCGGTCGGGGGCGGGAGCGTGATGGACAGCGCAAAGCTCGTCAATGCCATTCGCACCTACGGAGGTAACGTGCGTGACTACGAGGGCACTGACACCGTGCCTGGCATGTGCAAACCGCTGATTGCGATTCCCACCACCGCAGGCACGGGGAGCGAGGTGACCTTCATCTCGATGTTCACCGACCCCGAACGCCACCAGAAGATGCCCGTGATGAGCCGATACTTGGCGCCCCATCTGGCGATTGTCGACCCCGAAATGACGCGACGGCTCCCACCCGCCGCTACCGCTCAAACGGGCTTGGACGCACTCACCCATGCGATTGAAGCGATTGTTGACCAGCAGGCGAACCCGATGTCCGATGTGCTGGCGTTCGAGGCGATTCGGCTCATCTTCCGCTACCTGCCCCGCGCCGTTAAAAATGGAGAGGACGATATGGAGGCGCGCTCCGCGATGGCGTTCTCAGCGACCATAGCAGGCGCGGCGTTCAACAACAGCATGGTGGGGCTGGCGCACGCAATGGCGCATGCCATCGGCGGGCTGTACGACCTTCCGCACGGACTGTGCTGTGCAATCGCGCTCCCTGTAGCGATGCACTTCAACCTAGAACCCCGACGCCAACGCTTTGAGCAGATAGCGTCCGTGATTGGTTTCGCCAACACCGAGTCGGAAGCGGTGCCGATGCCCGGCGCTTCGGTGGCGGGCTGGTTCTGGGACAAGACCTTCACCGCTGAGGATAGCGTCCTCCAAGTACGCCAGCTAATGACCGAAGTGGACGTGCCTGCTCACCTTATCGACGTGGGCATCAGCGTCTCGGAGACAGACCTTGACAAGCTGGTGGAACTGACTTTGGCGGACGGGAGCATCTTGTTCAACCCCGTCTTGCCTGAGCCAGAGCAGGTGCGCGAACTTCTACGCCATATTGCAACCTACACTGCAGACTGAAGGCAGGGGGAGCGATGAGCTCCCCTTGTTAGTTATATGCCTCTTGCCCAAGAGGGTACAATAGCCCGCGATGGACGCCGCTCGCCAGCACGAAACGATGACGACCCAAGCGTGGCTCTTCACAACCGACGGAACTTTAGAGTGGCAGACGATGCCCCTGAAAACTCCCCAAGAGGGCGAGGTGCTGGTGCGCCTGCGTGCGTGTGGACTCTGTACAGGCGAGGTGATGGACTGGTACATTCGTCGCAAGGCGCCCCTCGTGCCCGGGCACGAGCTGGTCGGCACGATTGAGCAGTTGGGAGCAGGAGTGGTAGGGTTCCGAGAGGGCGAGCGCGTGATTGTGCACCACCACGCCCCGTGCCTCGGATGCGACCTATGCCGTCGGGGTGCGTATGTACACTGTCCTACCTGGCGCGCTACGAAACTGCACCCGGGCGGGCTGAGTGAGCGGTTTCTGGTGCCTCCCGAAATCGTGCTCAGCGACCTGCTCCGTGTGCCCGACACCCTGCCCGATGAGCGTGCCGTGTTCGCAGAGCCTCTGGCGTGTGTGGTCAAATCGCTTCGGCGTGCGGGGCTGAAACACGGG
>CAKZQI010000142.1 GCA_937139515.1 uncultured Armatimonadota bacterium
CGAGGGGTACCTTATCTCTACATCGCAACGCAACAGCAAGACGGTAAAACCTGTGTCGCTCTGGTGACCCTAACCAATCCGCTCAATCGGTTCCGTTTTGAGACGCCCTCCACAGCGGAACTGGGAGAAACCCTGCTTCTTACAGGAACCACTGCCAACGACTACCTTTTCGGCTGGGTCTACACGGGCGGATCTGCCGACCCGACACGCGGAGCGTTCTACGGCTTTCGGCTAAGATAGGTACAATATCTGCTAATGTGGGCGATTGAGACGCGGGCGCTACGCAAGGTGTTCCGCCCACTGCTTGGCGGAACACCTATTGTCGCTGTAGAGAGTTTAGACCTTCAAGTGCCCCTCGGTGGGGTTTTCGGACTGTTGGGTCCCAACGGCGCAGGCAAGACCACCACCATCCAGGTTCTAATCGGCAATGTGCGCCCCACTTCAGGTGAGGCGTTTGTGCTGGGCTACCGAGCGGGTGCTGTCCAAGCAAAGCGCAAACTCGGCTTCCTGCCCGAAAAGTTCCAGTTCCACGACTTCCTAACTGCCGAAGAGTTCCTTTGGATGCACGGGCAGCTGGCGAAGGTCAATCCGAAACGCCTGCGCAAGCGCATCGACGAGGTGTTGGAACTCGTCGGGCTTGCCGAACGCCGAAAAAGCCGTATCCGCGAGTTCTCTAAAGGAATGCAACAACGCATCGGACTGGCACAAGCGATTATTCACGACCCTGAACTGGTCATCTTGGATGAGCCGACCTCGGCGCTCGACCCGCTCGGTCGGCGACGCGTGCGCGAGGTCATCCAGTACCTGAAAGAGCAAGGCAAAACGGTCATCCTCAACTCTCACCTGCTCTCGGAGGTGGAGATGAGTTGCGACCGTGTCGCCATACTCAACAAGGGGCGTGTGGTCAAGCAGGGCACGCTGGAAGAGCTACTCGTCAACCGCTCGGTGGTCACGCTGGAGTTGAAGCAAGTCACGCCTGCGGTGTTAGAGGCGCTCCAGCGGGTCGCTGTGAAGGTTGACCGAATCGATGAGCATCGGGTGGTGGCGGAGGTCGCCAGCGAAGAGGATGTGCCCCTGCTCGCGCGAGCGGTTGTGTTGGATGCAGGGGGCGCGCTGATGGGCATGCAAGCGAAGCGCGAGACCTTAGAAGACCTGTTCATTCAAACGGTGGAGGGCGAGGGCAAGTAAGATGTTTACCATCGTACGCTTGACCCTCAAGGAGGCGATTCGGCGACGCGCCTTTCTGGGCACGATTATCATCCTGATTGCCCTGTACGGGCTGACTTTCCTGCCCCGCGCCTTCAAGGAGGCGTTCGGAGGCAGTGAACAGCAGTTCACCGTCGGGGTGAACCTGATGATTTTGTTCGGCGTGGATATCATCAAGTTCTTCTCGGCGGTGCTTGCCATCCTGCTCTGTGCCGGGGCGATAACGGGCGAGATCGAGCGGGGCTACCTCTCGGCAATCCTCCCGCGCCCCATCCACCGCTGGGAGCTGTTTCTGGGCAAGTGGCTGGGCGTGATGCTGTTCACCTACGCCAACGCGACGGTCTGGACGGCGATGCTCTGGTTCTCGGTGTTGATTCAGGGCAATCCCCGCAGCGAGATGTGGTCTGCCCTGCCGATTGTATTGGTCTACCCGACGCTGTACGGCACGCTGGCTTTGGCGCTGTCCAGTTTTTTGGGCACTTCTATCGCTTCGATGTTTACCGTGGCGATGGGCGCGTTCGCCTACTTTGCCGACCATTTCCTGCGCCCGATTGCGGCGTTCTTTGATGTGCGTATTCTCCAGCAGATGGTCTGGCTCTCCGAGTGGGTGTTGCCGATGGCGGTGCTGAAGCGCCTCGTGCAAGACCGTGTGGATGCGATTATCCCGCCGGGAATGGGGGACGCACCGCCGTTTGGGCGTGAGGAGGTCTTGCTGTTTCTCAAGCCCCCTGTTGAGACGCTTGATACGGTGTATGTGGGCGCCTATCTGTTGGTTTGGCTCGTGGTGGGGCTAACGATACTGCAAATTCGGGATGTCCAGTAGTGAAAACTCGTAATTCCCTTTAGGCTGACTATTGGCGTGCGTGGCACAACCTCTTCAGAACACACACTTTGGGGAGGCTGTGACTATGTCTTTTAGGGATGCTCAGCAGTACATCGGGTTGAACTGTGAAGTAGCTTGGCGCGACCGACACGGTGAGGTGCAGACGAAAAATCTCTTTGTGTTGGATGTGAACTTTGTGCCCCTCTACGGGATCTGCCTGATTACCGACTTCGGTGAGATACGCTTAGACCGCGTGGTAAGTATCGCTTCATTAGAGCAATCCGTCGCAAGCGAAGCCGCCTAAGGAAGGAAGGCAGCAGGGGGGCACGCCCTACACCGTGCCCCCCTTCAACGCAACAGAAACGGCTGGAGGAAGCCCTTTCTGATTTAAGCCCGCTAACCACAAGACCCGCTTCTACCCCTCTAATAAGGGTACATCCCTTAAGTTCAAAACCATGCCAACCCGCTCCTACTTTGACACCCCTTCGTTAGCCCTACTACCCCCAACTGTCATTCTGAGCGAAGCGAAGAATCTCTAAGCCCCCCCCAGCACAGACCCTTCGCTGACGCTCAGGGTGACAGGGTGGGCTTTTGAGGTTGAACTGAAGCTCGCTGTTGGTTCTACCTCCTGCGTCTAAAAGTGGTAAGCGTTTTGCAAACTGGAACTCAACCAGTGTACCCTTGTCAGCTTCTACCCCTTCTCTCTGCTACCGAACCCCTAAACAGGGGTATAATTTCATCAGTGATGCCAAACGAGAAAACTAAAACGAACCCATCCCTGCCAACGGGTGAGCGTGCCTTCTCGGAAGACTTGAACGCGATGCTGGAAGTGCTACCCCCTGCGATTCGTCAGTGGCTGGAGGAGCAACCCGACCTGCCCGAACTCTTGGAAATTGTGCTGGACTTAGGACGGATGCCCGAAGCGCGCTTTATGAAACGCACCATCCGCTTGGAAAGCGCCCAAGTGGAGGATTACGACCTGAAGTATGTGGCGGAACGAATCGGCGAGTTTGGCAAAGATAACCGAGCGGGTATCCCGCGCACGCTCCACCGTATCTCGGCAATCCGCAATCGGCAAGGGCGGATAGTGGGGCTTACCTGCCGAGTGGGGCGCGCTATCTACGGCACGATTGACATCATCCACGATATCGTGGCGTCGGGGAAGAGTGTGCTGATGCTCGGGCGCCCAGGCGTGGGCAAGACCACTCGCCTGCGTGAGGTCGCACGCGTGCTGGCAGACGAGTACGACAAGCGGGTCATCATCGTGGATACCTCTAACGAGATTGCAGGCGACGGCGACATCCCTCACCCCGGTATCGGCTTCGCACGGCGCATGCAAGTGCCTGAGCCCAACCTACAACACGCCGTGATGATTGAGGCGGTGGAAAACCACATGCCCGAAGTGATTATCATCGACGAAATCGGCACCGAGCTGGAGGCTTACGCGGCGCGCACCATCGCCGAGCGCGGGGTGCAACTCATCGGCACGGCGCACGGAACCACTTTGGAGAACCTGCTGATGAACCCGACGCTCTCCGACTTGGTGGGCGGGATTCAGAGCGTGACCCTCTCCGACGAGGAGGCGCGACGCCGCGGCACCCAAAAGACCGTGCTGGAACGCAAAGCGCCCCCGACCTTTGATGTGCTGATAGAGATTCTGGATTATCACCGACTGGCAATCCACCTCGATGTGGCGCAGACGGTGGACCGGATGCTCCGTGGCGTCCAACCGCGCCCCGAAATCCGCGTGCAGACCCCGTCGGGCACCTACGAAGTGGTGCAACGAAGCGACATTAGTCCCTCCACCAGTGAACCTCCGCCCGAACCGACTTTCGGAGTGGTCTCAGCCGCACCCACCAGCTCGGTGGTCAACGCCTCATCAAGTTCCCAGCGCGGGAACCCGTCGCGCGTATTCCCCTACGGCGTGAGCCGTAGCCGATTGGAGAAAGCCCTACGCGACCTGCACCTGCCCGCCTATGTGGCACGCGATGTGAGCGATGCCGATGCGATGGTGGTCATTCATTCCACCTTCCAACGCCGACCGCCGAAAGTGCGCGAAGCGCTCAACAAACAAATCCCGATTGCCGTCGTGCGGAGCAATACCTACGCCCAGCTCGCAAGCGCCCTGCGCGACCTGTTCCACCGCTCCCAAAACGACGAGAGTGCGGAAGACCGCGCCCTGCGTGAGGCGGAAGAGGGGGTGGAACATGTGTTGGCGACCGCCGAACCCTACGAACTCTCACCTCGCAACAGCTACCTGCGCCGACTTCAACACCAGTTGATAGAGAAGTATCGGCTCCTGTCCGAGAGTGTTGGGGAAGAGCCGTACCGACGCGTGCGCATCCTGCCCATCTACGCCGATGAGCAAGGCGAGCGTTAGCCCGCGCGCCCCGTTCATCACTTTTGAGGGGATTGAGGGCGCTGGCAAGTCCACGCTCTGCCAATCGCTGGCGGACTGGCTTCAAGCGCAGGGACTGTCTGTGCTGACCACGCGCGAACCCGGCGGCAGCCCGATAGGGAGCCATCTGCGCGAACTGCTCCTGTCGCACTCGGTGGAACCCCGCACTGAGCTGTTTCTGTTCCTTGCCGACCGCGCTCAGCATGTCAGTCAGGTCATTCGCCCTGCGTTGGAATCGGGGCAGTGGGTGCTGTGCGACCGTTTCAGCGACTCGACCCTCGCCTATCAGGGCTACGGGCGTGGTGAGGATGTGGAGACGCTTCGTAGGCTCAACCAGATTGCCACTGGGGGGATGGAACCAGACCTCACCGTGCTGATTGACTTGCCTGTAGGGATTGCCCTTCAGCGCGCCTTAGACCCGAACCGCTTTGAGCGCGAGCCTTTGGAGTTCCACGAGCGTGTCCGCCAAGGCTACCTGCAGGAATCTCGCCAGTCTCCCCGAAGATTCCTCGTG
>CAKZQI010000143.1 GCA_937139515.1 uncultured Armatimonadota bacterium
GACGCCTGCGCTCCCAGCAGACCCATTCTGCCCTGCACCTGTCTCGTGTCGTGCGCTCTGGGTACATCGGCAGGATATCGATGCCACGCGTGTTCACGGGCAAGATGCCCGTGCTACGATTTTTCAAACACCCTCAACTAAAACGAATACTTCAATCCCTGTGCAGGCGTGCGCACCAGAGAGTATCCCCTCTCTGGCTCCAAAAGAAGATGCTTGGGGACAAACGGCAGGTCAATCTGGAACTGTTGCTCCGATTGGCTCATCACGAGGGTGGTCTGGTACTCGGACTGAGCACGCTCACCAAGCACACGCAGGGGCAAGCGGAGTCGGAACGGCTTGTGGGTTCCCGACTGGCGCAGGCGTAAAACCAGTTTTTTGCCCTGCACCTGTGCCGAGAGGATCTCCACGGTCGGAAACTCGGCACCCTTAATCCACTGTTCAAAAAACCAGCCGTAGTTTTTGCCCGTGACTTGGTTGACCGCCTGCAAGAAATGCTCCCATTCGGCTGCTTTACCCGCGCGCTGGGCGATGAAACGGCGCATCGCTTGCACCATCGCCTCGTACCCTATTTCGTTTTCCAGCATCCGCATCACATACGCGCCCCGCATATAACCCGCCATCGACATCACCGGGTCCAACGGCACGAACGCCGAGCCGATGGGCACCGTGTTCTCGTAGATGGTCTGATACCCCAGCTCCAAAGTGCCGTCGGCGTTCTTCGCAAACAGTACGGAGTCGACATACTGTGTTAGCGACTCGCTCCAGATAGAACGAGTGTAGGTGTTAGGCACGATACCGCCCCACCAAGTGTGTGCCAACTCGTGGCTTCCCGCCCACTCGGAAATTGCGGGGTCCACAAAAGTGAACGAGTAGGCTTCTAAGCCCGAATCGCCGAAATCAGGCACCTCCAGCAGAATGTACTCGCGGTAGGGGTAGGGTGTGAGGAGGCGTTCAAAAAAGTCCATCGCTTGGGCAGTGCGTTGGGCGATGCGCTGGGCGCGCGCTCGCTCTGGCTCAATCTGGAAAACGCGAATCGGTTTGCCTGAAACGGTGGAGCGTGCGTTCGCCGTCTCACGAAACTCGCCTGCCACCACCGAGAAGAAGCACACAGGCAGGTCGTTGCGCCAGACGGTGATTCGCTCTCCCTGCCGCACCTGCTCGCTGAGTTTATTGCCCTGCGCGAAGCCAAGCCAGTGGGTGGGAGTGTACACCGTCACTTGATGCTTGCTGGGGCGACGACCGATGTGCGGGTACCAATACGAACACAGCACCGCCAAGCGCTCGCTCACGCGGTCATCGGGCAAGAAGTTGATTATGCCCTCGTACTCCAGTTCCAATTCAAACCGTTCGGGCAGAGGACGCCCCGCTTGGAGCCACAACAGTCCGCCTGCTCGCCCCAACCAGTCTCCCGAAGCGGGCGCTTGCGTCGCGTCCGAGTTGAAGTTCACCACGGGGATAGGCTTCCCCTCCAGAGACGCCGAGCGGATTTGATACGGCGCGTTCAGACGCATCAGGAGCGCTCGGTCGCTCGCTTGGGTGCGCCTTATCGTGAGGCGGTCGCGTACGATGGCTTTGCAAGCACTCGGCTCAAAGCGTACCTGAAGGTCGTGAAGCTCAATCTCAAACGGTACCTCAATCGACTCGGTGACCTCTACGCCAAGGCGAAAGCCCTTAGCCGTCTGGCGGATGGGATGCACGCGGTCGCACAGCTCCTGAACCAGCTGGAACTTGTGAAAAATCAGCCAGCGTTCGCCCGCCTGACCGAAGCCAGCGGGCGCGGGGAACACGCTGACCGACCAGTTCGGCAGACGGTCTTTATCACGAAGCCAGACATACCAGTCAATCACCCCAGGCGCCTGACCCAGTGCCACGAGCGTCTTCACATTATCCGAGCGTACAATCTGACGAACCCGCTCTACGAACTCTTGTTCGTTTCGGGGTTCGCGGGGCAGGAGACTCACAACCACGGCTCCCACCAACAAGACGAACAGCGCCAAAGCCAGCGGGCGTTTCACGGCAGGGTTATACCTTACAGGAAACGCCGAACGCAGGGCGAACCCTTACAGCATGCCACGAATCGGACTGCAATTGTACACGCTCCGCGACGATATTGCCCAGAGCGGTTTGGAAGGAATCGTACGTGTGGTGGCGCGCATGGGCTACGAGGGGATTGAGCATGGCGGTGGCTTTGGCAAGCCTGACCCAAGTCTGCTGAACCTACTTCAAGAGGCAGGGTTGAGCGTCGCCGGGCTGGGCTACTCGCTGGAAGACTTAGAGACCCGTCTGCCCGAAGCGGTGGAGTACCTGCACGCTTTGAATACCCGCTATGCGATTACCTTCTGGATTGACGAGACTCAACGGCGCACCGCCGATGACTGGCACCGCCTTGCGGAACGGTTCGATCGGGCGGGCGAGGCACTCGCTCAGTACGGGATACACTATCTGTACCACCTGCACGGCTACGAGTTCAGCCCTGTGGAGGGCGACAAGCGGGGCGTGGACATCCTGATGGAAAACACCAGCCCCAACGCCTTCAACTTGGAACCCGACACCTACTGGGTGGAATACGGCGGGGTGGATGCCCTCGCCTTCTGCACCGAGTATGCCCATCGCATACGCTGTGCCCATCTCAAAGACTATGTGAGCAAGCCCGAAATGCACGATGTGGAAGTGGGCGAAGGCGCTATCAATATGGAGGGGATTGTACGACTGGCGTTCCAACACGGCTGGGACTGGCTGATTGTGGAGCAGGAGCGCTATTTCCGCACGCCCTTAGAAAGCGCCGAGCGGTGCTATCACAACCTCAAGCGCATCGTGGAAGCGGTGGCAGGGCGCTAACGCTCCTCGTCGTCGGGCAGGCTAGGAAGCGCACGCTTGAGCGTCCGGCGCAGGTGGTCTAAGGTGGTGTGCGTGTAGATTTGGGTTGTGCTGAGCCGTGCATGCCCGAGCAGTTCCTGAACGGTGCGCAGATCCGCCCCACCCTCCAGCATATGGGTAGCGAAGCTGTGGCGCAGAGTGTGCGGACTAATATCGCCCCCGATTTGCCTGCCATACCGCTTGACCAACCGATGGATACTGCGCACGGTGAGCCGTCCGCCCTGTGCGTTCAGGAACAGGGCACGGGTCGGTTTGTGGGGATTGATGAGATGGGGGCGCACCCCCTGAAGGTACTGAGCAAGCGCCTCGTGGGCAGGCTCCCCAAACAGCACGACGCGCTCCTTTTTGCCCTTGCCGAGCACCCGAATCGTGCGCTGTTCAAAATCGATATCGCTCACATCCAAGCGTGCCAGCTCGCTCACGCGTAGCCCCGTGGCGTAGAGCAGTTCCAAAATCGCTATGTCGCGCCAGTGCAGGGGCGTCTCGGCGGCGGCGCTTGCTTGCTCCATCAGCAGGTCTGCTTCGGTTCGGCTCAGGAACACGGGGAGCGTGCGGTGTGCAGTGGGTGGGGCAATCCCGGCAGAAGGGTCTTTGAATACCCAGCCCATCGTGCGGGCATAGCGGAAGAAAGCGCGCAGGGCATATAACTTGCGCATCCGAGTTGTGCGCTCGGCAGAACGGTAAGAGTCGAGCCAACT
>CAKZQI010000144.1 GCA_937139515.1 uncultured Armatimonadota bacterium
CTCGGCGTTGGATAGCCCGAACTCGGAGCAGGTGTTCATGCGCGACAAGGTGCTGTACGGCGTGCGGGCGCGCTACGGCGTGGGTTACGGGCTGTGGCAGACCGCACTGATGGGCACGGGCTAAGTCTCTCAATAGGGCACGGGTAGACAACCCGTGCCTTTATTTCATTTGGAGGTGAGCAGATGCCAATCCGATTTTTCAAAAGCCAATCGCAGTTGGTGGATGTTAGTCCGCAATCGCCGTTGCCGGTGGCAGTTCAGAGTCAGCCAGCCCAGAGTGAGACTTTGCTGGTGAGCGTGATTAGCGTTGGGTCTACGCCGAAAGATTTGCTGGACAGCACAAACCCCGAAGCGCCCACCTTAGACAAGTGTAGCGCCTTCCAACGGCTCATCTGGATGGGGCGCAAAAGCGGAAGTGCAGACCTAAACTACACCATTCAAGGGCGTGCTACCGACCTCAGTGGCAATCCTCTTGGCGATGGTTGGTTCGAGGTTGCCACTGGCACGATTTCGGGCAGTGCTAACAGCTGGTTTCGCGTGGTAGTCCCCGAAACGCACACAGGCTGGGACCAGTACCGAATCACCATTTCCAGCAGTAGCACACAGACCGTTTTCAGCAAGGTGCTGGCTCGGTAGCCAGCAGTGCTCATATCATGACCTAATTTGTGCTATAATAGGGTTATGGTAGTGAGTATGAAGCGTACACGCTTGCAGATAGGCGCACCTCCTAAAGGGCGAGTTGAAGTGCTGGTGTATAGCATCCTGCGCGTCGATGCCACACCCCGCGATTTGCTGGGCACACTCGGTGTGGATACCAGCCCAACCTTAGTTCACTGCGAAGGCTTCCGCTCGTTCGTGTGGACGGGGCGCAAGTCGGGAAACGCCGACCTGTTACTGTCCGTGGTCTGCGGGAACGGTCAGAACTGGATTGAGTCTTTTTCCGTGTCCGCTGCGGGTTCTGCAGGGTCATGGTTTCGGGTGGAGGTCAAACCGCCCAAAATCTACCCTGCGTATCGGTTCATCGTGGTCAGCGGTGGCGCCCAAGAGGTGCGTTCCAAACTGATAGGCTACAAGCAGGAGGTGTTCTAAATGAAACTGCCATTTGAAAATCGCGGAATCAGTCGGCGTGAGTTGCTCAAGGGTATGGGTGCAGCGGCGGTCGGAATGATGGGGTGGTTGATAGCACGCCCTGCAGAGGCGATGACCGCTGAGAGCGAGGCGGAGTTATTGCAGATTGGCTCGCCTGGAGCCGAAACCCTACTCACGAGTATGCTAACGGTCAACAATCAGGAGCGTGATTTGCTCAATAGCACTAACAGCCAGTCGCCCACTTTAGACCGCTGTCTGCCCTATGGGCGGGTCATCTGGTCGGGGCGGAAGGCAGGTTCGGCGGATATTCAGTACCGAGTGCTGGCGCGTAGCACCGACCCCAGTGGCAACCCGCTGGGCGATGGGTGGTATCTGGTGATGCAGGGCACGATTAGTGGACCTGCACAGAGTTGGTTTCGTGTAGAGTTTGCTCAGGGCAACTGGGACCAGTATCGCGTGGAGGTGGCGAGCGCGGTGAGTCAGACAGTCTTCAACCGAATTGTGGGGGTGCGGTAATGCCACACATCCTGATTGTCAGCCCGCGCCGAAACCTCAGCCTTGCCAGCCGAGAGGCGCGCACGCTCCAGAATTTCGGCATTCAGACCA
>CAKZQI010000145.1 GCA_937139515.1 uncultured Armatimonadota bacterium
ACAAACAGGCACACTTAGCGTCCTGCGCTCCGACAAAAGCGTGTAGTAGGCGCTGTTGCCACGCATCATGCGCCTCAAATGGCTTCGAAAGACCGTCAATGGCTCGGCAACCACCTTATTCAGGTCGCGCAGAGGCTTCACACTCCGATTCGTCCAGAGGGAGCAAGGCTTCAGGATGTTGGAGAAGGCACATCGGAAGAAGGTTCGGCAGGTCTCATCAGGCTCTGACTCAATCGCTCGGTGAATCTGCCACAGCTGAGCCATCACTTCGGGACGGAACCAGTAGGTGATGCGCTCGTGGACATCCAGAGGCACTGTCTCTTCAGGTAGAGGCGCACCGAACAGGGACGGTTGGTACGAACCAATCCGTTCTAAGAGGACGGCGACTCGTTGGCGTAGCGCTTCGGGTGGGATTGGTGTGACTTTGGCTTGGGAGACGAGCTGGGCTACAGGGTTGATGTCGGTGCCGACGGAGGGGCGTCCGAGCTTCTTCGCCTCCACCAGCGTTGTGCCCGACCCCATAAAGGGGTCAACCACCCATTCGCCTTGGGCAGAGTAGGTCTGTATCAGGCGCTCTGCGAGTTGTGGGATGAACTTCGCAGGGTAACGGTGGTAGCCGTGAGTGGCGTAGTTCGTGTCGCTCGGCTTGAGATGCCAAAACGCCCACGATGAGTCAGGGCAGAGGTTCTCAAATGCCCGCGCTGTCGTTAGCTGGTTCATAACTCGTCGCACCATCTCAAAAGGTCTTGACCTATCTCCGCTACCGTTCGGAGAACCCTCGTCTCATTCAGAATAGGTTGGTCGGTGAACAGATAAATCCTATCATAGAGCGCGCTGGCGAGCATAATATTCTTCTTAGCACTGTCCTCCTGATTTTGGAGTTGCTTGGGCGGGTTTGTTGCATATTCCACGAAAGACTCGTCAATCGTTGCGAAGCAGAACCGAATACGCCGTTCTCTAAATCGCTCTACCCAGAAGAGGTCTTGCTGATAGCGCTCTGCGACCGAGACCTTACTGCTATACACCGCCACAACGCGCTCAATTCGTTCCTCTGTAGATTGTTTCACAACCACTATGTCCACCTTTGACTCCACTGAGACGTGTTCAACCGTTCCAGGCTTCCACACCTGCTCGGATAATATACCCCTGCGTATTTCTGCAGGCAACTGATTCCAAGGATATACTTTCAGCCCAGTGCACGCCTCGCTTTGCTGTTGCTGTTTTTGGATTTGCTCAATCTGTTTGCTAATCTCCTTTAGAACTATTTTCTCGAGAGCGTTTCCACTCGCCGATTTCCAACTCTGTTCTACATCTTTCGCACTTCCGGGGTTGTTGGTTATGAAATCTTCACGAGCCTTCTGCCATGCGCTAACTGGCCCCTCTGTCTTGCGGTGGTGCTCGTATTGATTCACAACATAGTCGCTGACCTTCACTGCCGAGCTCACATAAGAAGAATACCCCGTCGCGGGCTGACAAGGGTACATCACTTGAGTTCAAAACCGCGCCAGCCTTGCCCCAATTCCAAAACCTCTTGCCCACCCCAAAAACCCGCCCTATCATTCCGAGCGAAGCGAGGAATCCCGACCCCTCACTGCGTTCGGGGTGACAGGAGGGGGATTGTCATTCTGAGCGCAGCGAAGAATCTTAGTGCAACCTGAAGTAGGGACCCTTCGCTGACGCTCAGGGTGACAGGGT
>CAKZQI010000146.1 GCA_937139515.1 uncultured Armatimonadota bacterium
ACCCGCGAGCAGGCAGGCTTTGACTTTCGTGTCACAGCAGAAGGCTTTGCCCATCTGCTTCACACGCTCTCACGGCTCAGCCCGCGCCTAATGCATGCAACAGTAGTAGGACACACCGTAGGCTTGCGTCCGGGCACGTCCGACAACAACCCCCTGATCGGCACTCTGCAAGAGTTGCAAGGGCTTTACCTTGCCACAGGACATGCCTACCATGGCATCTTGCTGGCACCTGCCACAGCGGTCGCTATCGCAGATCTCGTTACCGCTGGCAGGACGGAACTTCCGATTGCTCCCTTTCAACCAAACCGTTTCATACGAGGTGAAGACTGATGATATCCTATCCTGTTATAGAGGCTAAAGCGTTTGAACCGAACTCGGATGACCCGCTTCATATTAACGCTCCGTTGGTTGCGGATTGGCTTATCCAGTTTTTGCGCGATGAGGTGGGACGACGACGCGGTTTTCGGAAGGTGTTGTTAGGGCTATCGGGCGGGGTGGACTCCTCGCTCGTTGCCTATCTCTGCGCCCGTGCGTTCGGCGCGGAAAATGTGTATGCTTTCCTGATGCCCTATAAGATTAGTAGCGCAGAGAGCTTAGAACACGGCAACCTTGTGGTACAGCAGTTGGGCATCCATTCACGAGTGATTGAAATCACGCCGATGGTGGATGCGTATTTGAGCCACTACGAGCCTGATGCAAGCCCCACTCGGATAGGCAACATCTGTGCGCGCACCCGAATGATTATCCTGTTTGACCAGTCGGCAAAGCTGAACGCACTACCGATTGGCACAGGCAACAAGAGCGAGCGTTTATTCGGCTATTTCACTTGGCACGCTGACGATGCGCCCCCTGTGAACCCTATCGGCGACCTGTTCAAGACCCAAGTGTGGCAGTTGGCGCGCTATGTGGGAGTGCCAGAGGTGATAGTGAACAAGCCCGCCTCCGCCGACCTCATAGTAGGGCAGACCGACGAGGGCGATTTCGGTATCTCCTACAAAAAGGCAGACCGCATTCTCCATTTTCTTACGCAGGGCTACTCACCCGAGCGCTTAGTACAGATGGGCTTCCCCGCTGAGGAGGTAGAGCTGGTCAAGCGCAAGGTAGATAGCACCCACTGGAAGCGTCATCTGCCTACCACGGCGATGCTTTCTACCACGGCGATTGGGGAGTATTACCTACGCCCTGTGGACTTTTGAGGTGTGTTTATGCAAAATACCGTCTTTCGCGTTGCGGTAGGTCAAATGTGTCCCGAAAAAGGGCACTATCGTCGCAATCTGGAGATTATTGGTGCCCTTATCTCGCAGTGTCTCCAGATGGAGCCCCCCGCTGATGTGTTGGTGCTTCCCGAAACCGCCACCACTGGCTACTTTGTGGAGGGTGGCGTGCGAGAGTTAGCGATGTCTGCCGAGTCGCTGTTCAACGACCTCAAATGCCTCTATAGTGATTTGGAACCCAAGCACCCTATTGACCTGTGTGTCGGCTTCTACGAGTTGTATCAAGGTGAGTACTTCAATTCTGCGCTGTATGCAACCTTCACGCCCCAAGTTGAACACAGTTCGCTCAACCATGTGCACCGCAAGTTTTTTTTGCCCACCTACGGCGTGTTTGAAGAGGAGCGTTTTGTGGCGCGGGGCAGTCGCCTTGAGGTGTTCTCTACACGCTTTGGACGCTCGGCTATTCTGATTTGCGAAGATGTGTGGCACTCAGTGACCTCTATGATTGTGGCATTGAAAGGCGCGCAGGTGATTTATGTGCCCACCGCCTCGCCTGCTCGCGGTTTTCAGGGCGATGTCATCGAGAATGTGGACGCCTATCGCCGAATGCTGACGCAGATAGCGAGCGAACATACCCTGTTCGTGGTGCAGTCCAGTCTGGTCGGATTTGAGGGGGGTAAAGGGTTTGTGGGCAGCTCGTGGGTCGTGAACCCCTTCGGCAAGGTGATTGCTCAAGGTCCAATTGGTCAGCCTGCGCTTTTGGTGGTGCCTATCCATCTGGACGATGTGGCGATTGCGCGCGCCCAGTTGCCGTTGCTGTCCGACCTGCGTTCGGTAGTGCCTGATATTGCCCTCCATCTGCAACAGATTCTGTGCGAGGAACGCATTTGAGGGGGTGTGCGGTATAATCCATTAGGAGGCTAAACGATGCGACGCCGAGGCACACCGATTGGACTTATTGGGTTGATTATTATTCTTATTGCCTTCATCGCTTGGTACGGATGGACCACTCAGATTGCTCCGACCTTAGAAAGCACCCGTTCGGACTCGCCTACCCAGTCCCAGCCTCAAGAACAGCAACCGATTACCCCCCCTTCGCCTGAGGAGGTCAAAGCACAGTTGGAACGCAATCAGGCAGCAGCTCAAGCCAAGCCTGAGCCTGCTCCTGAAAAACCTCAGCAACCCGCTCCGAAGCCCGAGCTTCCCAAGCCCGACCCCCGACGCGATGTGATGGAATATTGGTGGGAACAAGCACCACCCCCCACTGTAGAACAACCAACGAAGCGATGACGCTGACTAAGGAGGTAGAGCAACGATGCTCTCAAGAGCGTTTGTTCTGAAAGTAGCCGAACTGCCCGCGTTCAAAAATTGGATTAAGCACAGCCGAATGACCCAAGGCTTGGTCAAGCGTTTCATAGCAGGTGAGGATGTGGAAACCGCCATTCGCATCGCTCGCGAGCTTAATCAGCAAGGCTTCAAGGTCGCTCTGGACTTCTTGGGTGAGGACACTCACCAAGAGTCGGATGCAGAGATGGCTTCCCGTCAGTATATGAATTTGTTAGAGCATATTTACAAAAGCGGTGTCGATTCGTGCATTTCCATCAAGCTCACGCAGTTGGGGCTGGACATCAGTGAGAGCCTTTGCAAACAGAACTTAGAGCGCGTGCTGAAGACTGCGCAAGATTTAGGTAACTTCGTCTGGATTGATATGGAGAGTAGCAAGCACACTGAGGCGACCCTCCGACTGTTCGGTGAGCTGTTCCCGCAATATCCTAACTCCGGGACGGTGCTTCAGTCATATCTGTATCGCACCCCTGAGGACTTGGAATTTCTGATTCGGTTAGGTGCGCGCGTGCGTTTGGTGAAGGGGGCATACGCTGAACCGCCTGAAGTTGCCTACCCGAGCAAAAAGCAGGTGGATGCTCAATTTGACCTTCTCATGCGCAAGCTCCTGCTTGAAGGCAAGGAACCAGCCATTGCCACGCACGACACGAAATTGATTACGAAAGCCAAGCAATACGCTCAAGAGTTTGCGCTGGCTAAAGACCGGCTTGAATTTCAGCTCCTCTATGGGATTAGCCGAGAGTTGCAGAAACAACTGGTTTCTGAGGGTTACCGAACGCTGATTTATGTACCTTATGGTGAGCAGTGGTACCCCTACTTCTCTCGACGACTGGCAGAACGACCCGCAAACCTCTACTTTATTCTGAGGAGCCTCTTCCGTAAATAGTGGTCAATCGTCTTCCTCGTCCTCTGTGTCTGTGCTTTTAGCTTTGAGCAGTGGGAGTATCGAGCGGAAAGTGTCTGTGCCCGCCTCGTAAAGCATTTCGTAGATGGTAGACTCTACCGAGGTGATGGTCACGCCCGCGTTTTGGAGCCGACGCAGGGCGTATTTCCACTCATCTTTCTCTCTGCTTGCTACTGCGTCAAATGGAATATGAACTTGCAGACCCAGCTTCTGAAGGTCGAGAGCCGTTTGAAGAACGCAAATGTGGGTTTCAATGCCCGTAAGCAACACTTGTGTGCGTCCCATCTCCTGAAGTCGCCGTAGGAACAGGTCTGACCCCAAGCAGGAGAAGGTCAGTTTGTCCACTGCTTGGGCATACCACGGTTCGTTCTCGAAACTGGAGACAATCTTGCCCAATTTTTCGGCGTTGTGGGTGGTTGCTAAGATAGGCACCTGTAGAACCTGTGCCACCTGACTCAAGTGCTGGATGTTGCTCACGATTTTAGAAGCCACCTTGATAGGTTCCAGAAGGCGTTCCTGAAGGTCGACAATCACAAGAATAGCTCTATTGGCATCCAGTAGTTTCTCAGAACGTTCCATCATTTTATCTCCACTTTGACGACTGTGTTAGCAGGTTCGGGTAGGCTGTCGGGAAGCTCTATGAGCAGGGTGCGACTCTCATGGCGGTAGTTCAACGGCGTTCGAGGGTTTACGAATTGAACTCTCATAACTTGTCTTTCAACGCCCTCGATACGAAGAGGTTGCTTAGGTTGCGCCTGCCAAATGTGTAGGTAGAGCGTGTTCCCTTTCCTTGTACACCCTCCCCACGGCGTATCGGTGAACACACATCCCCGTGTTTGGTAGATAGACTCGCCGTAAGTACTCAGCCATTTGCCAATTGCCTCTAATCGTTCCACATGTTCGGGTTGTATCGTGCCATCAGGTCTCGGTCCTACATTCAGCAGTAGGTTCGCATCGCGTGTGGCGCAGATGGCAAGGATGCGAATCAGTTCGGGGGGACTTTTGTGAGCGGTATCTCCTGCGTTGTAGCCCCAGCTGTTGTTGATGGTCATGCAGGTCTCGTAAAGGGCATTCTCTACAGGTTTGATGGGGTTGAATCCAACTTTGTTTTCGCCCGGCAGGTCTTGTTCAAAGGTTTGGATGTCTTCATCATCAAGAGGGGCTTGATGGTGGTTGTTGCCGATAATCGCATCAGGCTTGATTTTGCGAATTGCTTGGTAGAGTTGGCTTAACCTCCAAGTTTTGTCCAGGTTTTCTGGCTTGTCCCAGCATCCATCCAGCCAGATACCCATAGGTTGGTACTTCTGAAACAGCTCTAAGACTTGGTTGTGCCAATATTGAGTATAGGCTTCCCAATCAGTCTTATAGGCGGGATGATGCCAATCCAGTGGAGAGTAGTAGAAGAGCAAGTCTATATCTTGTCTTTTGCATGCGTGCGCGATCTCACCGATGGCGTCGCGCTTGAAGGGGGTGTTCGTGATTTTGTAGTCGGTATATTGGCTATCGTACATGCAGAAGCCATCGTGGTGCTTTGCGGTAATCGTGATGTAGCGCATTCCTGCTCGTTTGACTAACTCAACCCACTCGCGCGCGCTGTACAGAGTGGGATTGAACTGAGCGGGGAGTTTCTCGTACTCCTGCACGGGGATTTTTTCGTGGTGCATAACCCATTCGCCCCTCCCCAGCAGGGAGTAGACTCCCCAGTGAACAAATAGCCCGAACCGATGTCCACGAAACCGTTCCCTCGCTCTTTCGCGTGCCTTATCCATAGCGTTCCCACCTTCAGTTTTCCCGTGAAAACCCCTCCTGCTACAATCCATCGGGTGCGATAATCTCCAGAATACGCCCTAACTCTTCCTCAGAGTAGAACTCTATCACGATGCGTCCACTCCCGCCAGCGACTTGAACCACTTGCACACGAGTACCAAGATAGGCGCTGAGATTATATTCCAACGCTTTGATTTCGGGCGGTACAGGTCCGGGCTGAGGCGCGGAGGGATTGACACGGGGCGGATTGTTCATATCCATACGCAGTTCGCGTGCTTGTTGCTCTGTGGCACGAACACTAAGCCCCTCTGCAGTAATCCTCTCCCACAGTTCCCTTTGATGAACGGCGTCCTTGACCATCAGCAACGCTCTGCCGTGCCCTTCACTAATCAACCCTTGCTTCAAGCTGTCCACGATGTAATCTGGCAACTGTAGCAGGCGGATAGTGTTGGAAATCGCAGGCACGCTCTTACCGACGCGCAGGGCAACTTGTTCCATCGTCAGCCCAAACTCTTCCATAAGCCTTTTGTAGGCAAGCGCTGCATCGATTGGGTTGATGTCCTCGCGCTGGACATTCTCGACCAGAGCCATCTCCAGCATCTGCTGTTCTGAGGGAGAACGCACAATCGCAGGGATGCGTTCTAATCCTGCCATCTGAGAGGCGCGCAAGCGACGCTCTCCCGCAACCAGCACATAGTCCTCCGCACCCTCTTGGCGCACGATAATCGGTTGAATAACACCTAACTGCCGAATCGACTCGGCTAACTCTCGCAGAGAGTCTTCGTCAAACTGTTGACGAGGCTGGTAGGGGTTCGCCCGAATCTGGTGGATGGGGATTTCCCTCACTAAAGACTCTGAGAGTTCTTCGCGCCCCATCAGTGCGCTTAGTCCTTTACCTAACCCGCGACGCGCCATAGCCTCGTACCTCCTCAACTAACTGCAAGTATGCCACTGCTCCTTTTGAACGGGGATCATATTCTAGCACGGGTTGCCCGAAACTGGGCGATTCACCAATACGCACATTGCGCGGAATGACCGTTTGGGCAACCTTCGTGCCAAAAAACTTTCTGACCTCGCTCTCCACCTGCTCGGCTAAACGCGTGCGACCGTCATACATGGTCAGCACAACCTTCCAGACCTCCAAAGAGGGGTTGAGCGTTTGTCTTACTAAGTCAATCGTATTCATCAGCTGAGTTAGTCCTTCTAAAGCGTAGTACTCGCACTGAAGGGGCACAATTAGACCCTCTGAAGCAGTCAGTGCGTTCACCGTGAGCAAGCCCAGCGACGGAGGGGTATCTATCATAATCCAACGATAGCGTTCACGAACAGGGCGCAAAAGACTCCTGAGTATGGTCTCACGCGCAATCCTTGACGCTAAGAGAAGGTCTGTACCTGCAAGGTCAACGCTGGCAGGAATGAGGTCTAAGTTTGGGCGCACGGACGGAAGGATAACTTGCTCAACCTCTATTGGCTCGTTCAGGTCTATGACCGATTGAAATAGCGAGAAGAGGTCGTGCTCGTAGTCGTTAGTACTAAGACCGAACCCGCTCGTTGCGTTCGCTTGTGGGTCTGCATCAATGAGTAAGGTGCGTTCACCGCACGAAGCAAGCCCCGCTGATAAATTGACCGCAGTGGTCGTCTTCCCGACACCGCCCTTCTGATTAACTACGGCTAACACCCAGCAACTCTGTGGCACATTCTCTTAGTACGACAGCATGTCCACGCCTCCTGCTGACGAGTCTGAGATTTATCGGCGCGGACTGAGCCGTGAGAGACAGAGGCGCATTAGCGTGGGTTCATCAGCGTGCGGGTTTTCATTCAAGACGGCTTGCACAGTAGCCAACGCCTCACGCTTGGTGTATCCCAACTGCACCAAGCCTTCCACCAGCGCGTCTATATCTGTTTGTTGAGAGCGACTGGAAGCAACAAGGCGGTCAATCTGGCGCTCAAAAGCAAACTCGGTAACCTTATCTGCCAGCTCCAGCACTAATCGCTCTGCCAACTTAGCACCGACACCCGGAAGGCTCTTGAGATAGCGCGCGTCTTTTCGTGCGATTGCTTTGGCTAATGCCTCAGGCTCAGAAGCGCTCATCAGATTGAGTGCCAGTTTTGGTCCGACACCGTTCACTTTGATAAGCAAATCAAACAATCTTCGCTGAAATTGCTCAGTGAATCCGTAGAGTGAAGCTCCCTCATCCTCCGAGAAGAGGGTACGGACATACAGAACCACAGGCTCGCCTAACAGGGGGAGCGTTTGACGCACCGAAGCAGGAACACGCACCTCATAGCCAACACCGCCCACATCAATCACGATATGGTCGCCTTCTTCTGCAACGACGGTTCCAAAGAGGCGCGCTATCATAAGCCAATTGTACCCCTCACTCCTCAAAAAGGGTCTGTGGCGCGCTTGGTGGGAGTTCCACAATCAGGCTGGGGTCGTCGTTAGCGACAGAGTTCACACGTGCGCTTACTGGATAGGCAATCATACCGTCAGAAGGAGCGGGCTTGAGGAATGAGAGCAACTCGGATATGGGTGTGGCAGGGTCGAGCCAATCGGCGTACGCCTCTGCTGGCAATATCACCGCCATTCGGGAGTGCAGGGGACGAATGAACTCGTTCGCGTCGGTTGTAATGATGGTGCAAGTGAGCAGTTCCGTGCCATCTGAGCCTTGCCAGTGTTCCCACAGTCCTGCCAAGCCCATTGGGCGGTGGTCGCAATAACGCACAAAATAAGGCTGTTTCGTGCGACCTTCCTTATTCCATTCATAGAAGCCGTTCACTGGCACGATACAACGGCGGTAGCGTAGCGCGCTGCGGAACGCGGGCTTTTCTGCAACGGTCTCTGCGCGGGCGTTTATCATGCGATTGCCAATACTGGGGTCAGTCGCCCACTTAGGCACTAAGCCCCACTGAAAGTGGCTCCAAGCACGCTGATGTCTCTCTCTGTCGTACTTGAGCGCCAAGATAGGCTGGCCTGGAGCCACATTGTAGCGTGGGGCGATTACAAAAGGCAAGGGACACTGGAAGTGGTGTTCCAACATTTCGCTATCTGTGTAAAGGGCGAACCGACCACACATTTTAGCCTCCTATGTGCTCTTCCTGTTGAGGATGATAGCCATTTACGAAGGCAGGCGCGTCCATACGCGCACGGCTCTCAGGCTGAACCTGCAACAGACGCAGAAGCCCATCCCCGCAAGCCACATCAATTCCCTCGCGTGAGCAAGCAACGATAGTGCCCGGTTCCGCTTGGTGGCTCGCTTCCAGCACTATCGTTTTCCAGATTTTTAGAAGTTTTCCACGCCAAGTTGTATAGGCTCCGAGTTTTGGAGCGAAGGCGCGCACGCGGTTGTGACAGCGCTTCGCAGGTTCCTCCCAACGCAGGCGCGCGTCCTCCTTTGTGAGGGGCTTGGTGAAGGTCGCTTCTGAGTGATTTTGAGGCGTGCGCTTGAGCGTACCCTTGCGCAGTTGTTCAAGCCCCTCCATAAGCAGGTCAGCCCCAACATGGGCTAACTTATGCTCCAGAGAGCCTGCGTCATCTTCGGGCAGAATGGGCACAGCGCATTGAAGATAAATATCACCCGCATCCATCTCGGCAACCATTTCCATCAAGGTGACCCCCGTTTCGCTTTCTCCCTCTAACATGGCTGTTTGAATGGGGGAAGCTCCACGATATTTGGGAAGGAGCGAGCCGTGTAGGTTCCAGTTGCCGAGTGGGGCAATCTCCAGCAGGGCTTGGGGCAGAATCTTGCCATACGAAGCGAGCACCACCAAGTCAGGAGACAACTGGCGCACCTGCTCTAGGAACTGAGGGTCGCGTGCTTTTGATGGAGCAAACACGGGTAGCCCCATCTTTTCAGCGGTCTCGTGAACGGGAGTACGCAGGGTATGCCAACCCCTGCCAGCGGGTTTCGGGGGTTGGGTCACTACTGCGAGAATTGGATAGCCCTCGGCGTGTAAACGCTCCAGTGCAGGCACTGCAAACGCACCCGAACCGAAGAACACTATTCGGGGACGCACAGAGATGCTCAGAATTCCTCCTCCTCGTCCGACTCAGGCATCTGCCAGTGGAGCGTTTCAGGGTTCACGCGGTCGATGAATAGCACGCCATCCAAGTGATCCACTTCGTGAAGCACGACACGCGCGGACATCCCTTCCAACTGGAGGCGTATCGGCTTGCCGTGGCGGTTCAATCCACGCACCGTGATGTATTTGGGACGCTTCACATCGCCATATAGCCCGGGAATGCTCAAACAGCCCTCCAAACCAACCTGCTCGCCGGCGCGTTCCAGAATCTGCGGGTTGATAATCACGCGCAAGGGCTGATTCTCCGGCTCAATCACGATAATCCGCAAGGAGACCCCCACTTGGGGTGCCGCTAAGCCGATGCCCTTTGCCCCGCGCATCGCTTGCACCATGTAGTCAATCAACTCGTGAATGTCGGGCGACATACGGGGCACAGGGCGCGCCTTCTTACGCAGAAGCGGGTCGGGATACTTCACAATCCCGTCGTCCGTGCGTTCGAACAGGGGGACGAAATCGTCTGGTACGATAATGTCGCCGATTTTCATCGTCCGAATTGTACCTGAAGCGCATACCAGGTATACTTAGACCCGCAGGTGGAAGCATGATGAGCTGGAACGCACGCGCCTTGAGACAGGCTTTCCTGAACTTTTTCCAACAAAAGGCACACTTGTTGTTGCCATCGGACAGCTTGGTGCCGAAAGACCCGTCTCTGTTGTTCACGAGCGCAGGCATGGTTCAGTTCAAGCCTTACTTCTTGGGAGTCGCTCAACCGCCTGCACCGCGTGTCACGACCGTTCAGAAGTGTCTTCGTACCACCGACATCGACACTGTGGGTGACCTCTCGCACCTCACCTTCTTTGAAATGCTGGGCAACTTCAGCTTCGGTGACTACTTTAAGCGTGAGGCTATCTTGTGGGCGTGGGAGTTCCTGACAGAGCACCTCAAGGTAGACACCGACCGCCTGCAGTTCACCGTGTTCCAAGAGGATGATGAGGCGTTCAACATCTGGCATCGTGAGGTGGGGATTGAGGAGAAGCGCATTTGGCGATTAGGTGAAAAAACGAACTTCTGGCCCGCTAACGCTATCAGCGAAGGTCCCAACGGTCCGTGCGGTCCTTGCTCTGAGATTTTTTACGATACGCAGGTGGACACAGGTTGCACCAACCCTGACTGCGGACCTGCCTGCGATTGTGGGCGATGGCTGGAAATCTGGAACTTGGTTTTTATGCAGTATGAGCGTTCGGAGGAGAACGGCAAGCCCAAACTCACGCCCCTCCCCAAAAAGAACATCGATACAGGAATGGGCTTAGAGCGCACGGCGGCGGTCTTGATGGGGTTCAGTAGCCCCTACGAGACCGATGTGTTCGTGCCGATTGTGTGCCAGATTGAGGGGCTTGCAGGCGTTCGACTGGGCGACGGGGAACCCCAAGATACCGCCATCCGTCTAATCGCCGACCACATCCGCTGTGCCACTTTCACGATTGCCGATGGAGTGATTCCCCAGAACGAGGGGCGGGGCTATGTGTTGAGGCGTATCATTCGCCGGGCTGTCCTGCGTGGTCAGCGTACTCTGGGCTTTGAGAAGCCTTTCATGGCAGACTTCGTGACCGCCGTGATAGAGGCGCTCGGAGACCACTATCCCGAAATCGTCCAGCGTCAAGACTATATCACCACCATCTTGCGCTACGAGGAGGAGCGCTTCCGCCAAACCGTTCAGTCAGGGCTGGCACGCTTGGAGGAGATGCTCTCCAGCGCTGAGGTGCAGATGTCGCGTGTGCTTTCGGGCGAGCGTGCGTTCACTCTGTACGACACCTATGGCTTCCCGCTGGAACTGACGCAGGAGATAGCTCAGGAGCGCGGTATCAGCGTGGACATAGAGGGGTTCCAACAAGCATTAGAAGAACAACGCCGACGGGCGCGTGAGGCGAGCGGGATTTCGGAAAAGCTCTTCGTGCAGACTGGCTCTGCTTTGGTCGAGCTAGCCAAACTGGCGCCTTCCACCGAGTTTGTGGGCGACACGCAACTTGAGGGCGAAGCCCAAGTGGTGGGGCTAGTTCACGAGGGCAATCTTATCCCTGTGGCGCACGAGGGTCAGCAGATAGAGGTGGTGCTGAATCGAACCCCCTTCTACGCCGAGTCGGGAGGTCAGGTTGGCGATACAGGTGTGCTTGAATGGGATGGGGGACGTGCAGAGGTATTAGACACTCAGAAAGCGAACGACTACTACTTCCACCATGTCAAGATTGTGCAGGGCGAGCTGGGTGTAGGTCAGACGCTCCTTGCACGAGTGCCTACGAAACGGCGACGCGACATTATGCGCAACCACACCGCCACACACCTGCTCCACGCGGCGCTCCGCACTGTGCTGGGCACGCATGTAGCGCAGGCAGGCTCGCTCGTGGCGCCCGACCGACTGCGCTTTGACTTCACCCACCCGCGCGCCGTCAGCCCAGAAGAGTTGGAGCGGATTGAGGCACTGGTTAACGAAAAGATTCTGGACGAGCTGGAGGTATGCATCTACAACGATGTGCCCATAGAGGAGGCGCGCCAGCGCGGTGCGATGATGCTCTTCGGGGAGAAGTATGGGGCACGCGTGCGCATGGTGGAGATACCAGGCTTCTCCTTAGAGCTGTGTGGGGGCACGCACCTCAACAACACGGTCGAGACCGCGCTCTTCAAGATTGTTCACGAATCGAGCGTTTCGGCGGGTGTGCGTCGTATAGAGGCATTCACAGGACAGGCGCTCTACCACTGGCTCCTACAGCGTGAGCGAGCGATACACGAGGTGGCAGAACGCCTTCAGGCGCCCGTGCCCGAGTTGCCCCGTGCAGTGGAGCGTCTTGCGCGCCACCTGCGCGAGCTCCAGCACGAGTTGGAGCGCCTCAAGCAGAGCCAAGTTGCTCAAGCGGTAGGCGAGATGGAGCCTGTGATGGTCGCTGGTGTACCTGTGGTGGCGCACGCACTGGCGAACGCCGAACCGAAGGCACTCGGTGCGCTGGCAGACCGCCTCATTCAGAAAGGAGCGGGGGTGGTGGCGCTCGGTTCCAGTCTGGACGGCAAGGTGGTGTTGGTGGTCAAAGTCGCCCCCGAGTGGGTTCAGAAAGGACTGCACGCGGGCAACTTGGTGCGTGAGATGGCACAGCGTGTGGGCGGTTCGGGTGGAGGCAAACCCGATTTCGCCCAAGCGGGGGGCAAACATCCCGAAAAGCTCTCCGAAGCCGTCCAAGCCGTGCCCGAACTGGTGAAGGCAATGGTGGGAGAGTGAAACAACCGTGATCTGTCCTCAGGTATAATCGGCTTATCAAGCGATGGGAAAGCGGGAACCGATTAGCGACCTCGACATCACCCGATGGGAAGAGTACGACGACATCATTACCGACAGCTTGTGGCTTCTTGGTAAGCGAGATAACTCGGGTATGCACTCTGCGGAATATTGGGGCAACTTCGTACCTCAAATCCCCAACCAGGCGATGCGACGCTTCACAAAGCCCGGCGATTTAGTGATTGATGCCTTCATGGGGATGGGAACAACCCTTCTCGAAGCAGTACGATTAGGACGCTACGCGATTGGCGTGGATATAAACTCGTGGCTGGTGGAGCAGGTGAAGTGGCGGGTAGAAATGGAAGAGAGTAAAGGTAATGTGCAAGCAATTCCCATCGTCGGGGATAGCACTCAACCTGAAACTCTAGAACAAGTCAAGTCTACTATGGACTCTCTAAGGTTTTCGCAAGCTCAGATGCTAATCCTCCATCCGCCTTATCACGACATCATTCGTTTCAACGACCACCCCAGCGACCTCTCCAACGCCCCCACACTGGACGAGTTCTTAGACCGTTTTGAGCAAGTCGTGGCGCTGTATACTCCCCTGCTTCAGGAGGGGCGCTTCTTAGTGTTAGTGATAGGCGACAAGTATGCTCAGCGGGAGTGGGTTCCGCTCGGTTTTATGACGATGGAGCGCGTGAAGCGTCAGGGATACATTCTAAAGAGCCTCTGTGTTAAAGACATTCAAGAAAACAGGGGCAAGCGCGGTCAGCATCACCTTTGGCGGTATCGTGCTCTCAAGCATGACTTTTACATTATTTAAGCATGAGTATGTGATGTTCTTCCAGAGGGAGGGCTAATCTGGTGCCGTCTTACCGCGTCTTCGTTATCACCAAGGCGTGGGCACGCGGTTCGGGTCGTCCAGCACGCGCACTTCTACCAACACCCCGTTCTCCTGGAACTCCCGTGCCATCGAGTGCGCCTTGCGATGAGGCAAGTTCGTTAACAGCACCATCGGCACGCTTTCCAGCAGCTTCTTGACATCGGGACGATTGAGGGTCAGAAACGCCTCCAGATGCTGAATTGCCCGCTCTTCCTTATGGCGGTCTACCCCCAGAAGCACCAGCTCGTAGGCGCGGTTGTCCTCTTCTTGCTGGATGACGGTTGGGGCGTCCTTCGGTAGGGGCATTTGCACATCTTTAGGTAGTGGCATCGACACCTGCGTGCGCGCGGTGGGCTTCAAAGGGAACTCGCGCTGGCACTGCTCACAGATGACCACCGTCGCCCGTGTAGAGACCTGCTCGGTGGAACCGCAGTGGGGACACTTAACGGCAATCACATCCAGCACGCGCCCATTCTCAATAGGGACCCGCCGCAGACAGTGGTCGCAGGTGAAATCGGACTGTGGCTGCGCTGTGAACTCGGTCGTTTTCTTACAGAAGGGACACTCTACAGGGTACGAGGGAATTTGGCGAGTCTTGTAGTAGCTCCAACCGGCATACGCCCATGAGCCAAGCCACGCCAGACCGAACCCCCACGAAAATGAATAGAACATCCCGCCATAACGCCAGAATAGAAAGGTCAGTCCTGCCGAGACCAGTCCCACAATCCCGTAGATGACCGCCTGCGTGTACTCCTTCTCAACGGCTTCCGAACGCTTGATGGGTTCTTCCACGCTCTCGCCTCCTGCCGATAGATTCGCCAGCGGGGGCAGAGACTCCTGCTACTTATTGGCGAACGGTTGACAGATAGGGTCGCCCACTACCAGGTCTTTCCACATCAAAAACGGGGTCGCAGACCAGAAGGCTTCCGCCAGATTGCGCCCGCGCGTGTAGTGGTCGAACAGCAGGTCTGCGGGGCAGAGCGCTATCGTGAACGGTTCGGACACATAGCCCTTGACGCCCGTCACTCCCTGCGCAATCAAATCGGCAATCAGCGACTGCCCTTTTTCGGTGCGGTTGAAAGTGCGCGCACTGGTGGAGACCGCCGTCTCGGCTATAGAGCCAGGGCGAAAGCGTAGGCTCCGATAGCTCATTAGGTTGAAGCTATGGTCGTTGCTTCCCCACGAGTAGTAGCCCATCACATCGTTGACTGCACCCACGAACTTCTCCGTGTCGTCCAAGACGACTTCGAAGCCCCGCTGTTTCAGCAGCTGACCTGCCTTGCGAATCGACTCGTTGATGCGTCGGTAGTCGCTCCCGTTGCGTTTGGGGTCCATATCCATCACGAACACGCCGTTCGCTCGGCGTGCCTTGAGGCTGTTGTCCACCAACGCCAAGATATGCTCCATCGTGTAGCCGTCCAGTCGGGTGGCTAAGTGGAAGCCGAACTTCCTGCGTGAGAACGGCGCGTTCATGGCGAAGTAGGGGTTTCGGTGGAAACGACCCTGCTCACGCAGGAAGGGCAACTTGAGCGGCGCGGACATCAGCGCCGAGTCGACCGAAAAGCCCCCCTCCCGAATACGCAAGGGGATGCCCCGCGTCAGCACAAGATAGTCCACGCTTGTAGTCAGGCGCTGGCGCTCTAAAAACTCGTATACAGGGCGTTCAATCGTGTCTCTGTACTCCACCAGCGCCACTTCCTCTTGGGGCACGCAGTCTATCAAGCAGACATGGGTGGGTGGGAGACCGCGCTTTTGGGCATAGTATTCGGCAATCTTCACGGAGTCGGGGCTACGACGGGTACCGACCACAACCACATTTCTCACCTGAGCCATGCTATAAGGATACCCCTCCTGCTTGCCGACAATCTTACTGGGTATGGGACTGGCGAACTGGCTCACGCGTGCGCTCCGCCATTCGGACCTGCTGATTGCGCTGGCAATATTGGTCGTGGTGACGATTCTTATCTTGCCACTACCGAAATGGATGTTGGACACCTGCTTGGTGGTCAACTTTGCGGTATCCATTCTGATTGCGCTGATGGCGGTCAACATCACCAATCCGCTTCAGTTCTCGGTGTTCCCTGCGCTGTTGTTGGTGACCACGCTGTTCCGATTAGCGTTGAGCATCGCCGCGACCAAACTCATCTTGGGCACGGGGAGCGCGGGGTATGTGATCGAGACCTTCGGCAACTTCGTGTTGGGGGGCGACTTCGTGGTCGGTGTGGTGGCGTTCCTCATCTTGGTGGTGGTGCAGTTTGTGGTCATCACGAACGGTGCGGGGCGTGTGGCAGAGGTCGCCGCACGCTTCACGCTGGATGCGATGCCCGGCAAGCAGATGGCGATTGATGCCGACCTGAACGCCGGGCTGATTGACCAAGACGAAGCACGCCGACGCCGACGCGCCGTGGAGATGGAAGCCGACTTCTACGGCGCAATGGATGGTGCGAGCAAGTTCGTCAAAGGCGACGCGATTGCTGCGATTCTGATTATTCTCATCAACATCATCGGGGGGTTCGCAGTGGGCTTCCTGCGTGGGCAGGGCGATGCGATGACCGTGCTTCAGACCTATACCCTGCTCACGGTCGGTGAGGGCTTGGTGGCGCAAATCCCCGCCTTGCTCATCTCCACCGCAACAGGTTTGCTGGTGACGCGTGCTTCTACCGAGCAGGCGATGGGGCAGGATGTGGTCGGGCAGATTTTGCAGTACCCACGCGTGTTGATGGGCGCAGGGGCGGCGATTGGGCTGTTGGCGCTTGTGCCGGGCTTCCCGAAACCCCAGTTTATTATGGTAGGCGCCTCGCTGGCAGGGCTGGGCTACTTGGCAAGCCGTGTCAACCTGCTGCCAACGCCTGCCAAGCCGAGCGAGAGCGGGGGAGAGCCTGCAACCTCCCCTGAGCCGTTGCCAACGGGTCCTGAAGCGGTGCTCCCGATGCTCAAGGTGGACTCGATTGAACTCGAAATTGGATACGGTCTGATGCCCCTCGTCGACCCCAACCAGCGGGGTGACCTGCTGGAGCGCATCTCGGCGATACGGCGTCAGTTGGCGACCGATTTGGGCTTCGTGATGCCTTCGGTGCGGGTGCGCGACAATGTGCGCCTGCGCCCCTTACAGTACCAAATCAAGATTCGGGGCGAAGTCGTAGCACAGGCGGAAGTACAACCGCGCATGCTCCTTGCGATGCCCCCCGCCACCGATGCACCGCCTGTGCAGGGGT
>CAKZQI010000147.1 GCA_937139515.1 uncultured Armatimonadota bacterium
CTACGAGGCGCAAATCCCGCTTGAACCAGACCACTTGAAGGGCACTCACAACAACCAATTCTACCTTCTCCTTGCAGGGATCTGCCCAAGCAAGTAGAAAAATGTATCAACATGACACCCTTTTTGCGTAAGGTGGTGGAGCTCATTCAGGAGAACCCGGAGGGCATCCGAATCGTGCGCCGTGTCAGCAGTGAGGATGTGCCCCAAGTGCCCGACGAGGAGGGCACCAGCGGAGAGATGATGCTCGTGCCCGAACCTGGACGCGCCCAGTTCGGAGTGTTCCCTGTGGAACCCATCGACGAACCGAACCAGTTCACCTACTTCATCGATGGTATCCAACATTCGCAACTGCTATACTACCAAGAGACCCAGCAGTACGGAATCCTGCCTGTGGTGTATGGCTATGTGTCGGCGATGGTGCTGAGGCGCGATGGGGAACGGCATCTCCATCCAGACACGCACGAGGTGCAGGAGGCGCTGTACCTCCCGCTCAAGGCGGTGGATAAGCGCATTTTTACACGACACCGAATAGAAGTACACGATATTCTGGAGGAGCGGGAGTTAGCCAAGACGCCGTTCGCCACGATGTTGGCGCGAGCGGGTGCAACGGTGGCACGCATCCGCGACCAACTGGAGCGCAAAATGGCATTAGATTGGATTAGCCGTCAGTCGCCTGCGGACAAGGCTTGGCTGGTAGTGGACGGCTCTATTGCCGACCTGATGCGCCAACTGAATGAGCGTAAATTGGTGCGGGTGGTGGGGGTCTCCAAATCGCACCGCACGAGTTATCTCAACATCAACGAGATGTTGAAGGTCTTTAGCATGCCTGCTCGCCATCGCAGTAGCATCTTCCGCCTCAGGCGCGGTTATCAGACGGAGGAGGTTCACAGCTGGTATCTGAGGTTGCGCTGGCAGGAGGGGGCTTCCCCCACTTATGGGCTGGTGCGTGTGGAGATTCCTGTGATTAGCGAGCCGAGCGAGGCGCAGGAAATCGCGGACAAGGTCTCCAGCTGGCTCTTGCAAGAGACGCGCCCGCTCAGCCTACCCGACCCCCGCTATGACCGCTTGATTTACCCATTCCGCATGTGCGAGCAGCATCTCCGAAGTCGCGCGCCCAGCGAGGCGGTCATGCGCTCGGCGCTGGAGCGCGCTGCGGTCTGAGGGTATGGCTTTACTCCAGCGTGTCGGGGTCTACGCCCAGTTCGCGTAGGCGTTGGGCAAGACGCTCCGCACGCGCTCGCTCCGCCTCAAACGGCGT
>CAKZQI010000148.1 GCA_937139515.1 uncultured Armatimonadota bacterium
TGTCATTCTGCCCCCTCTTTTGTCATTCTGAGCGAAGCGAAGAATCTCAGACCCTTCGCTGACGCTCAGGGTGACAGAGTGAGGAGCAGATTGAACCAAAGCTCGCCGTTCGGTGCTACTGCCTGCGTCCGAAAGTGGGTAAGTGTTTTGGAAAATTGAACCCAACAACTGTGTCCTTATTAGGGGATGGAGAGAGTTCCCAAACCCTCTCAGCCATTAATCACTGTCCGCCTATCGGCTTTTACCTTTTCGAAAGCCTCAAACAAAAGCGAACAGACCTCGCTTGTTTCAGGTGAGCCTCCTTTCATGTGTACCTCCCACCGCCCTCTTTCAGCTGGGGGCGGTACTCACTTTAGGGCAGACACGCAGGTATGCCTATCCACCCCAAAAGGAACCACAAAGGTCTACCCAGTAGAAGGTACAATCAAAGCCGATGCTCCCAGAGAAACTACGCACACGGATTGAAGAGACCCTTGCCCGCTTGCCCGAAGTGGAGGCACAACTTGCGGACCCAGCAGTGCTGGCAGACCCCCAAGCCGTCCAGCGCCTGGGCAAACAGCACGCCGAACTGTCGGAACTGAAAGACCTCTACACGCGCTACCAACAAGCCGAGAGAACCCTACAAGAATCGGCAGAGCTGTTAGACACCACCGATGACCCCGACTTGGTGGAGCTGGCACGCGAGGAGCAAGAGAACGCCCAGAAGCTCTTGGAGCAGTACGGGCGCGCCCTGACCGCACGCCTCTTGCCCCGCGACCCCAACGACGAGCGGAATGTGATTATCGAAATCCGCCCCGCCGCTGGTGGCGAAGAGGCAGCGCTGTTCGCAGGCGACCTGTTCCGAATGTACACCCGCTACGCAGAACGGCGCGGATGGAAATACGAAGTGCTGGACGCCGAGCCAAGCGACCTCGGCGGATACAAATATGTCGTGTTCAGCATTCAGGGCGAGGGCGCCTACAGTCAGCTCAAGCACGAGTCGGGCGTGCATCGGGTTCAGCGTGTGCCCGTCACCGAAAGCGGCGGGCGCATCCACACCTCCACCGCCACCGTCGCCGTGCTTCCCGAAGCCGAAGAGGTCGATGTGCAAATCAACCCGCAAGACCTCGTTATTGAGACCTTCCGCTCGTCGGGTCCAGGCGGTCAACACATGCAGAAGAACGAAACGGCGGTGCGCATCACGCACAAGCCCACAGGCGTGGTGGTCGCCTGCCAAGATGAGCGCTCGCAACTGCAGAACCGTGAGCGTGCGATGCGCCTTCTGCGCACACGGCTCTATGAGATGGAGCAGGAACGCCTGCGCACCGAACGCGACCAACAACGGCGCACCCAAATCGGCACGGGCGAACGCAGTGAGAAAATCCGTACCTACAACTTCCCCGACCGACGCATCACCGACCACCGCATCGGCTTGACCCTGCACGATATGGAGAACATCCTCGACGGCGACATCCAGCCCTTCCTCGATGCGCTGATTGCCGAAGAGCAGGCACGCAAACTGGAGGCGATGGGGGTATAATCGTTTCGCTATGGCTACCTTAGTTCCAGGCACACCCGCTCCCGATTTCGCACTCTCCGACCAGAATGGGCAGACCGTTCGGCTGAGCGACTATCGAGGGCGATGGGTGGTGCTCTATTTCTATCCTAAAGATATGACGCCGGGCTGTACCCAAGAGGCGTGTTCGTTCCGAGACACCTACAGCGAGTATCAAGCCGAAAACATCGCCGTGCTGGGCATCAGCACGGACGACACCGACTCGCACCGCAAATTCGCTCAGAAGTACGACCTGCCGTTCCCCCTGTTGGCTGATACCGAACACACCGTCAGCGAAGCGTATGGCGCGTGGCGTCAAAAGCATATGTACGGTAAATCGTTTTGGGGCGTTGACCGAATTACTTATGTGATAGACCCCGAAGGCAGGGTCTGTCATGTGTTTGGCAAGGTCAAGCCCGCTTCGCACGGCGACGAGGTGCTGGCACTCATCCGCCAGGCACGGGGCGATGGACGATAAACGATTGATTGAGGCGCAGTCGGCGAGCCTCCTCTACCAAGATGGGGTGCGCACGGTTCATGCCGTGAGCGAGGTCAGTCTTGCGGTGCATCGTGGCGAGTTCGTGGGCATTGTGGGTCCCTCAGGGTCAGGCAAAAGCTCTCTGCTTTATCTGCTCAGCGGTTTGAAGACCCCCACTCAGGGCGCGGTGCGCTATCGGGGGCGCTGCTATACCGAGGCGTCCGATGCCGAGCGCAGTGCGATTCGGCGCGAGCGGTTCGGCTTCGTGTTCCAGCAACCCTACCTGCTGGGCTATCTCACCATTTTAGAGAACATCGTGGTGGGTGCCCCTGATGTGCGCCGTGCGCGCGAGCGCGCGCTGTGGCTCTTGGAGCAACTGGGCTTGGGCGACAAGGCGCACCGCTACCCGATGGCGCTCTCTGGGGGCGAGCGTCAGCGCGCCTGCGTCGCACGCGCCCTGCTGATGGAACCCGAGGTCATCTTTGCCGATGAGCCTACCGCTTCACTTGACCAGCAGACGGGGCAACATGTGATTGACCTGCTGGAAGCCCATCGGGGCGACGGCGCCGTCGTGCTGGTCACTCACGACCCTCAGATGCTGAAGTACTGTGATACGGTGTACAAACTGCGTGATGGGAGATTGGAGTCGGTGGAGCGAAGGGAGAAGGGCGTGAGCATGCTCCCCCCAGCGCGAGAGCCGTCAGCAGGCTAATCAGCGTCCACCACCCGATAAGCCAGTGCCCTGTCAGCGCAGGGGTCAGCGCCAACCCCAAGAAGACGACGCCGTTCGCCACCAGCCAACGGTCGCCCCCACGCCAAGCCAGATAGGCACATAGCCCTGACATCAGCAGGAAGAAGAGAATCATAACCCCTCATCGGGGTTGTTCCACAGTTCAGGGATACAGTTCAAAGCTCTCGCCGAAGTAGTAGCGCCTTGCCAGCGGGTCGGCAATCACCTCTTCGGGGATACCCTGCGCCACAATCGTGCCATCCGCCAAGATATAACTGCGGTCGGTGATGCGCAAGGTGGCACTCACATTGTGGTCGGTAATCAACACCCCGATATTGCGCCGACGCAAGCCGAGAATAATCTCCTGCAGTTCCTCAATCGTCTTGGGGTCAATGCCTGTGAACGGCTCGTCCAGCAGCAGGAAAGCGGGCTGAAGCGCTAGTGCGCGGGCGATTTCCACGCGCCTGCGTTCGCCCCCTGAAAGCGCATAACCCTTTTGGTGGCGCAGGTGAGCGATATGGAACTCTTCCAGCAGTTGCTCGGTGCGCTCAACGCGCTCTTGTTTGGCGATACCTCGCATCTCCAGCACCAACAGCAGGTTCTGCTCCACTGTGAGCTGTCGAAAGACCGATGCCTCTTGGGGCAGATAGCCGATTCCCAGTCGGGCGCGCTTGTACATAGGCAGGCGGGTGATTTCGGTCTCGCCCAGAAACACTTTGCCTCCGTGCGGGCGTATCAAGCCGACCATCATATAGAAGGTGGTGGTCTTGCCTGCGCCGTTGGGTCCCAGAAGACCGACCACCTCGCCCTGCCCGACTTCTAACGACACATCGCGCACCACCAGCCGTTTGCGATAGGCGCGCTTCAAACTCTCCGCTCGGAGTACCATCGTGCGTATTGTACCTATGAGACGCTCTGAGCCAAATCCTGTTCTCAGGGAACTTCAAGGAAGGGTAATGTGCTAACAAGGGTACATTCGTTGAGTTCTAACTCCCAAAACGCCTACCCATTTTTAGACACAAACAGTAGCCCTGAACAGCGAGCTTCGGTTACACCCGAAAACCCCACCCTGTCACCCTGAGCGAAGCGAAGGGTCTCTGCTTGGGGCTCCGTGAGATTCTTCGCTTCGCTCAGAATGACAAAAGGGGGACGCCAGAATGACAGTCCTCCACCCTGTCACCCTGAGCGAAGCGAAGGGTCTTTGCAGGGGTTCTCTTTGAGATTCTTCGCTGCGCTCAGAATGACAGAAACGGGCGAGAGGGCTAACGAAAGGGCAGTGTGGAGTCGGGAGGGTGATATGTTTGAAAAATCAGTCTCAACCTGCCCCCACCATCTTCGCGCCGATAGCTTCGCGGGAGAACTCGGTGCGCTCAAACTGTCCCACCACCTGCCCTTTGTACAGCACGGCGATGCGGTCGGTGTAGGTCATCAGCTCGTCCAAGTCCAGCGCAATCACGAGCGCGCCCATTCCCTGCTGACAGGCTTGACGAATCGCTTGATAGGTCGCTTCAGTGCCTTTGATATCCAGCCCACGCGTGGGCGCGTACGCAATCAGCAGCCTCGGTTCGCCATACAGAGTGCGTGCGATTACCAAACGCTGTTGATTGCCCCCTGAGAGTTGGAGAATCGGCGCCGTGAGAGCGGGCACCTTGACTTCAAAACGGCTCACGAGCATCTCCGCACGCCGACGAATTGCACTGGGAACCAACCAACCGAAGCGTTGGAGTTCGGGGTCGCGCTGAGCGCTCAAAATCGCGTTCTCAATCACGCTCCAGGCGGGCACCATCCCGCGCCGAAAGCGGTCATCAAACAGGAACCGTATGCCCTGCTGAAGACGCCAGAGGGTCGGGCGGTGTGCGAAGTCGGTGCCGTTGAGGTGGAGCGTGCCTTTGGCGATTGGGCGCACGCCCGCAAGCGCTTCCATCAGTTCGGTCTGCCCGTTGCCATCCACACCTGCCAAACCGACGATTTCGCCCGGGTAGACCTCCAGGTTCAACCCCTGCACGCCCCACCCGCCCCTATCAGAGCGCACATAGAAGTCCTTAATGGTGAGGCGGGGCGATTGAACCTGTTTATTCCTCATATCTACCCCATCTCCCACGCTTGGGGCGTGGGAAGTTCGGTTCTCTCCCTCTGCCGAAGCCTCCTCCCCGATAATCCAGCGCGTGAGCTGGTCGGCATCCACTTCCGAGACGCACGCCTCTGCCACCTTGCGCCCCCCACGCATCACCGTCACTGTGTCGGCATACTGGAGCACCTCGCCGAGTTTGTGCGTCACCAGCAGGATTGTGCGCCCTTCTTGCTTCAAGCGCAAGAGCGTGGCGAAAAGCGTCTCCACATCGGAGGGCGAGAGCATCGCGGTCGGCTCATCCAAGATGAGAATCTCGGCGTCGCGCCAGAGCAGTTTCAAAATCTCCAGTTTCTGCCGCCCTGCCACGCTGAGCGTTTCGGCGGGGCGGTTCCAGTCAGGGTCAAACTCCAACGATTGGGCGAGCTGGCGTGCCCGTTCCAGCGCCTCACGGCGGTTCAGGATGCCCAGCGCCTTCACAGGTTCCGCACCCAACATCAGGTTGTCCAGCACCGAGAGTTCGGGGATGATGCTGTAGTGCTGGCTGACCATCCCGATATGGTGGGCAATCGCATCGGCGGGGCTTCGGAAATGGACTCGCTTGCCGTTCAGCCAGATTTCCCCAGCGTCGGGCTGGTAGTAGCCGTACAGCACGCGCATCAAAGTGGTTTTGCCCGCGCCGTTCTCGCCCATAATTGCGTGGAGCGTGCCTTTCTGAACCTGCAAGTCCACCGCGTCGCAGGCGACCAGCGCCCCGAAACGCTTCGTGATACCGCGCATCGCTATCAGCGCGGTCTGGGTGGTGTCCGTGAGGGGAGCCTGCACTGCCATCTTAGTCTAACGGATAGTAAGAGTGGAAGTGGTGGACAGGGCTGTGTCCAGAGCCGACGGCGCGCGCCGTGCGCAACGCCTGCGTGATATAGTCCTTCGCCTTCTGGACAGCGGTGGGGACATCGTGTCCCAACGCCAAGTACGCAGCGATTGCCGACGAGAAGGTACAGCCCGTGCCGTGAGTGTGGGGCGTGTCAATATGCTCTGCAGGGAGCCACCGAAACTCGCGCCCGTCATAGAGCAAATCATCGGCGCAGTCGCTCAGGTGTCCGCCCTTCACCACGACATAGCGCGCGCCCATCGAGTGGATTGCCTTCGCCGCCTCAAGCATCTGTTCCTTCGTGCGCACTGTACCGTCAACCAGCACGCTCGCCTCGCCCAAGTTCGGGGTAACCACCGTCGCCAACGGCAAAATGAGCGACCGAAGCGCCTCAATCGCGTCCTCCTTCAGCAGGCGGTCCCCACTTTTGGCGACCATCACGGGGTCTACCACCAAGTTAGGGATGTTGTAGCGCTGGATACGCTCTGCTACCACCTGAATAATCTCTGCGCTAAACAGCATCCCTGTCTTGGCAGAGTGCGTGCCGATGTCGCTCATAATCGAGTCGATTTGCTGACCAACAAACTCAGGGGCTACAGGGTAAACGCCTTGCACACCGAGCGTGTTCTGGGCGGTGAGCGCGGTGATGGCACTTGTGCCATAAACGCCCAGCGCCGAGAAGGTCTTCAAATCGGCTTGAATGCCTGCCCCGCCACCTGAGTCTGAGCCTGCAATCGTGAGTGCTTTGCGCATACCTCAAGTGTACCTGAAGCGGTGGGGATGGATAATCGTGGCACGGGCATCCTGCCCGTGAAGGGCATGCTTGGGCAGGGATGCCCAAGCCACGAACAGCATCCTGCCTGTGGAAAACCGTGGCACGGGCATCCTGCCCGTGAAAGACATGCTTGGGCAGGGATGCCCAAGCTACGAATGGGCATCTTGCCCGTGTCGCCTAAACTGCCTGCACTCCCGCGACAACGGGAGATTATGCCCAATCAGGCATGCTAATTCGCGGTGCGAAAGTCATGTACCGCCTTGCTTCCTGCGGGGTCATGGAGGGGTTTTTGAACGAAAGCCCCATCAACTTGAGCATCTTATGGAAGGCGTCGGTGTTGCGTATCAGCCCGTGGAACTCCTCGCGCCCCGGTCCGAGGGAGGTAATCCAAGTGTAGTCGGCAGTGTGCGAAGTGCCGCACCAGCCGATGCCGTTGTAGTTGCTCATCACCTGCCCCATCAGCCCTTGCAGATTGCGATGCTGTCGGTTCCAGATGGTTGGCAGTTGCCCTCGCACTGCGCTCGCCAAAGCGCCTGCCTCCTCCTTACTGACCTCAATCCCGATTTGGGCTTTGAGGATATCGCGCACATCGTCCGCGCTGGTCGCCTTACTCAGATGGGTCGGGAGCAGTTCGTAGGAGCACTTTGATTGGACAACGAGCTCTAACGCTTTGTTAGAAGCCTCATACTCGCCTCCCATCCCGTTCAGTCCGGGGTTGGCGTTGCCGTGGTCGCTGGTGATAATCACTAAAGTATCGTCGCGTCGGGAAGCGAACTCGTGGACGACCGCAACGGCGTCATCAAATGCCAACTGGTCCCAGAGGATGGCGGCAGCGTCGTTAGCATGCGCTGCGTGGTCTACACGCCCGCCCTCTACCTGGAGCAGGAAACCGTTAGGTGCATCGCCCAGTATCTCCAGCGCTTTGCGCGTCATCTCGGCGAGCGTGGGCATGGTGCGTTTGAGCTCTTCCGAGTTGATGTGGTCTACCGTGTAGGGCACATGGCTCCCGAAGAACAACCCCAGCACCTTTTCGGGGCGTGCATTGCTGACGACCTGGTCGCGGTTGTCCCAGTAGGTGTAGCCTTTGTTGCGATACTCGCCAATCAGGTCGCGCTGGTCTCGGCGTTGGTTAGGTGCGTAATGGCGCAAGCCACCCCCCATCAACACATCCACCACATCCAGATATTGAGGCGCGATATCGTCCTCGTCGTCGCGCTTGGGCTGGATAGAAGCGAATCCCGCAGGTGTCGCGTGCGTAATGCGCGTGGTCGTCACCAACCCTACCTTCTTGCCCGCTTGCTTGACAATCTGAGCAATCGGGGTCAAACGTGTGCCGTCTGGCAGCACATTGATGGCGCCGTTGAACACTCGGCTTCCTGTTGCCCATGCGCTGGATGCCGACGCCGAGTCGGTCACCAACGAGTTGAGCGCCGCAGTGTCGAAAAAGCCGAGCGTCGCGTCGGGGTCTTGAAGCAGTTGGTACCAGAAAGCGCCCTTCCCGCGTGCCATCTTAGAGAACTCGTCAGCAAGCGAAGGAACCCCCGCACTCATCCCGTCAGAAACCATGAAGATGATGTTTTTCACGCGCCCGTTGGAACGATTGGTCGTTTGGGCAGGCGCCAGTTTGCTGAGTGCCAAGCCCGCTGCGCCCGCCAATCCTAGTTGTAAAACCTCTCTGCGTGTCACCAAACTTTTCATCGCCAACCTCCACTGAAGAATACCCTGCCCTTTGGTTAAGAACGGGTTAACAGAACCATTCGGGTAAAAGCTGGTTCTTCAGAAGTGAATTTGCCCGAAATTGCCAAATTCTCGGCGTGAAACTGGCAGGAATCCTAAAGTGAGTGTGGTATAGTAAAGCCGTCGCGATGCGTCGTGGCTCTTGAGGGTGGGCGAAGAACTTTTGTGTGCACAGGGAGGTAAGGATGGAACGACGCTGGAGCACGACGCAGATTGAGCATGCTCTTCGCGAGCTCAAAGGAGTGTGCGGAGCACGTGTCGTGGCAGACGAGGCTGGGCTGATTCAAGAAATCCACCTGCTTGTTGA
Organism: uncultured Armatimonadota bacterium; assembly: GCA_937139515.1. Classification (GTDB taxonomy): domain Bacteria; phylum Armatimonadota; class Fimbriimonadia; order Fimbriimonadales; family GBS-DC; genus CAKZQI01. The sequence continues at coordinate 8,501 of CAKZQI010000148.1, forward strand.
GGGCGACCGCAACCCAAAACAGGTGGTGCGCGATGTCGAGTCCGCCCTAATGGCACACTTCGGGATTCATATCGACCATCGTAAAATCAGCGTTGCCCAGAAGAGCGGGATACGCTCGGCGGTGTCCGCACGCCTACGTTGGAGCGATGTCCAGATTAGCCACGAAGGCACCCGAGCGATTGCGACGGTTCTCTTGGAGCGCAACGGACACCTCTTTCGGGGCACGGCTTCGGGCGTGCGCGCCAGTACTCAACTCCCCCGACTTGTTGCCTTAGCCACCCTGCGCGCCATCGAAGCGGCGCACGGTCTGGTGGAACGATTCGGGCTGGAAGAGCTGAACACCAGCCTGACGATTGGAGGCTACCCGATGGTCGCTGTGCTGGTCAGCGCCGTACGCGACCAAGGAGAAGACCTGCTTCTGGGAAGCGCGCTGGTGCGTCAAGACCCCCTGCGTGCTGTCGGCTTGGCAACGCTGGATGCGGTCAATCGGCGCATCCACGCATTCCCCAGCGACACCGAGAGCCTATCCGACACAGCGGCGATACAAACAACGAGCGAGGAGGTTTCCACCTCCCGAGAACGAGCGATTTAGATGAGGGCATACTCCCCGTTGGTATGCCCCTGAGCAAGGCAAGCAGAGCGGAGCGGCTACCGAGCGGCTGAACTTCTATAATAGGAGGAACAGCAGATGAAACGGTGGCTCATTCTAATGGCAATGGTCGTGGCGATGATGTCGGTCGCCAGCGCCAAGAAGGTCTACTATCCACCTCGGTGGGCGGACCCCCTTGAGCGCACACCGGTGCAGGTGCATCATCTACCCTAACGGGTAAAAGCGATTGAAGTGCTTGCCTTGCTCAACTCAACATAGCAATGTACAAGCGGAGATTCTATCTGTGGTTTTGGCTAACGAGCCTGGGAGCCGTCGCTCTGCTGGTCTTCTCCAGCCTGCAGAGTGACTGGCGTGCCCATTTCAGCACCCTCTTCATCTTGGGCATGGTGGCTCTGCTGACCGAACTGCTGTTATTGCGCTACCCTTACCAAGCGAGCCACGCTATCAGTGGTCTCTGGCTGAGTGTCAGCACGCCGATCGTCGTTGCGGTGATTGTGCTTTATGGCTGGCATATCGGAGTGTGGTTGGATGCCTTAGCCACCCTCGGAGCGGGCGTGATCACAGCGAACCTCAAAGGTTCTCATTGGCGTTGGGTGTGGCTCAACACGGCTCAGAGTGTGTGGAGCGCTTTCGGGGCGGGCTGGGTCGCTTCGCAAGTCGCTCCGACAGTCAGCTTGAACCAGCCCCTCAACCTTCTATCGGCGGTATTTTTTGCCTTGTTAGCTTACAACGCCATCAATAGCCTGCTGGTGGGGCTGACCGTTGCGCTGGTGGACAACCGGCGCCCACGCTGGGTGCTGACCCATTCGCTGAGTAGTCTGCCCCGTGAAATGCTCACCTTGTTGCCGCTCTCTATCCTGGTGACAGTGATGCTCAGCGCGTTGGGCGTGGCAGGGTTAGTGGTCATCTTGGCGCCCTATCTGGCAGTGCGTCAAGCCTTTCTGCTTTGGACACGCCAACAGGAGCTTTACCACCAGACCATTCGGAGCTTGGGGTTCTTGATTATGCGTGCTCACCCCTATACTGGAGGACACCTGCTAAGAGTAGCGCAGTGGGCCCGCCGTGTCGCCGAACGAATGAACCTGCCTCCAGAACGGTGCGACCTGGTCTACGAGGCGGCGCTCTTGCACGACATCGGCAAAACGGTGTTAGACGAGCGTATCCTCAACAAGCCCGGACGGCTCACCCCCGAAGAGTGGCAAATGATCAAACGCCACCCCCAGTTGGGTGCAGAGATTCTGAGCGGTACCCCGTTTCTCAAGCCGATTGTGTCCTGGATTGCCTACCATCATGAGCGCCCCGATGGCAACGGCTATCCCTACGGGCTTCAGGGAGGACAAATTCCGCTGGAGGCACGAATTATCGCGGTCGTGGACGCCTTTGATGCGATGATTGGTGGCGAGGCGCCCAGTCAACAACGTCAGTACCGCCGAAGCCTCTCGCTGGAAGAGGCGCTGGCAGAGCTGGAGCGCAGTGCGGGCGCCCAGTTCGATGCTCAAGTGGTTCAAGTGTTCAAAGAAGTGGTACAAGAAAGCCAAAAACAAACCCCGCCCCCTGCGGAGGCGTTCGCATGAGTGGGCTGTGGTGGGCATTGGGCGTTTCGGGTGTCTCGCTGGCAGTACTGGGGTACTATGCGTTCATCTATCTCCCTGCTCAGCTCCACCGCTGGCGCTGTGCAGGACTGAAAGCCTTTGCTCAAATTGTGGTTCTACGCACCAATGGACGCTACGGCAAACCCGAACCGATGGTCGCCCTCGCATCTCATATCGCCTTGGAGATGGGACTCTCTCTCCACGAGCGGCGCCGACTGGAGTTAGCGATTTACCTGCGCGACATCGGGATGGTGGGCATCCCCTACGCCGTACTCAACGCCCGTGAACGCACCTTAACCGAGCAGATGGTGCTTGAGCGCCATCTTGAAATGGGTGCTGCCATCGCGGAACAGATTCCGGGGCTGAGCGGTGTCGCTCCCATCGTGCGCAATCATCACGCGGACTATGCAGACGCTCCCAATGCCCCGATTAGCGCTCTGATTATCTCGGCATTAGAAGAGTTCCTGCGCCTTGCCGAGGAGGTCGGCTTGGAAGATGCACTCGGCGTGTTGAAAGCGGACGCAGGAGAGCGCTTCCACCCCGAAGTTGTGGAAGCGCTGTGCAAAGTGATGCGCACGCGTACGCAGTTGTGGGGAATATCGTTAGACCGCGCCGCTTCGCTGTGGCTGTAGGACCAGACGCTGAAAGATTTGGCGCGCCTCCTCGTACAGATCGTAAGGCACCAACTTGAGGTTGCGCACCGCTTCCGTGAGGGGCACCGCCACCACTTCAACCCCGTGGAGCGCCGTCATAGAGCCGAACTGCTCCATACTGACCAGCTCTGCCGCTTTCAAGCCCAGTCGGGTCGCCAACACGCGGTCAAACACGGTGGGCGGTCCGCCCCGCTGGATATGTCCTATCACTGCATCGCGGGTCTCTATGCCCGTTATCTCTTCGATGTAGCGGGCGACTCGCGAGCCGACGGCGCGCTCTTTCAGCACCACATGCCCAAAATCGTCCAACACGATGGGTTGGTCGGTCTGTGCAAACGGCAGTTCCACGCCTTCCGAGACGACCACCAAGCCGTAGTGCTTGCCCCCGTGATACACCTGCTGGAGGTAGTGGCACATGGCGTTGAGGTCCACAGGGATTTCGGGGATGAGAATCCAGTCGGCGCCGCCCCCAATGCCTGCGTAGAGGGCGACCCAGCCGGCGTGGCGTCCCATCACCTCCAACACGATAATGCGGGCGTGCGACTTGGCGGTATCGCGCAGGCGGTCTAACGCCTCCACCGCCACCGAGACCGCACTATCGAAGCCGAAAGTGAAGTCGGTGCCACCCAGGTCGTTGTCCATCGTTTTCGGCACGCCGACCACAGGCAGGTGATGCTCGGCATAGAGCCGTGCGCCCACGCCCAGTGTGTCTTCCCCACCGATGGCAATCAGCGCATCGAAGCCGAGCGCATGATAGTTGTCCAACAGCCGTTGTAAGTCTTGCTCGTTTTTAAAGGGGTTGGTGCGCGAAGTGCCCAAGATGGTGCCACCTTCGCGGATAATCTCATCCACACGCTCTTCACTGAGCGGGACGGTCAGCCCCTGCACCAGCCCCTTCCACCCTTGAAGGATGCCGATGGGGATGTGCCCGTCTCGAATCAGGCGCAACGTCGCGCCCCGAATCGCGGGATTCAGTCCGGGGCAATCGCCCCCTCCAGTCAGAATTCCCACTCGCATAGAATCGCCTCCTGTGTAATGTCCCGTGCGAATCGGGGCAAAAAGGGAGTGTTCCCACTCTCTATTATACACCACAGGCTAAACCTGCAGACCCGTCTACTGCCCGTGTCGTTCAGAAGTTCCTACCAGTCGGAGCCTGAGTATCGCTGTAATGAAATTCCAACCTAATCGTCTTGAATCGTGGATTACCCGTTGTCTGACCCACTCGCCTCGCACGAGGATGGGCAGGATGACCCAACAGGTGTCAAGTAGGAGGATGGAACGATGAGACGCACTACTGCGCTTGTTGCGCTTCTGTTGATAGGGCAACTCACCCCCCCCTCTTGGGGTGGAGCAACGGAGAAACCTTCACCGCACTCCGCGCCCCCCGCACGGGTGTAGTACTGCCCCTCCAGCGTACTCCCGTTCACGTGGAGCGCGAGCAGTTAGACATCACGGTCGCCCGCTACGAGACTCGTTCTCCGATGCCGTACGATTTGGAATATCAAGTTCAGGCGACCTACTGGCTACACAACCCGACGAACCAGCGACAGACCTTGAAGATTGCCTTTCCCATTCCGGGTATCGCCATTCCGCGCAACTCCCCGGTGCGATTAGACAACAAACTTGTAGAGTGGCAACTGATGGAGGCAAGCGAGTTCTTAGAACTGCACCGCCCCCAGATGCACAAGGTGCTGACCCAAATTTTGGCGAAGCGCAAGACCTTGCGAACCTTTCTGGAACAAGCGTGGAAGCGGCTCAAGGCAAATCCCGAATGGATAACGGAGATTGAGGAAGAAGAGATTTACATCTTAGAAAAGGCAGGTCGACTCGAGATTGACCAGTCCAAGATAGAACAGGAGATTGCCCTTCAAGGCAGGGATGTACCCCTTTACGAGATTCAGAACTTTTGGAAGCTTACTTAGATTTGAAGGGACTACGCAACTCCATATGGAGCCTGTTTGACATCGTAAGGGTTTATGGGGGTTATCAGCCGCCCCTGTTGGCGGAGTGGGCACCCCACGAGTGGTTTCTCGCTCCAGCATCGGGGCGTGTGTTCAATCGGGGAGAGCAGTCTTTCGGGGAACCAGTGCGATGGAACCTGAGCGTTCTCCTGTTTGAAATCCAAGCGGAACCTCTGGGGCGACATCAACTAACAGTGAGCTATCGCCAGCCTGCAGGAGTAGAGTATAACTACGGCGCGGAGGAAGGCTTCGTAGTCCCAGGATTCCATTTTGCTTACATTCTCAAGATCAGGGAATCTTGGGCATCCTTCGGCCCGATTGAGTTGACCGTTCGTATTCCTGAGGCGTTTCGTTTACGAGCGAGTCCGACCCTACGATTTGCAGGCACTTCGCAACGGCAGCGTGTCTATCTTGGAAGGCTTCAGCCCTACCGCCAGAATCTGTACTTGGTCGTAGGTTCGCCTGAGATTTTCGAGCCGATGGTTCTCTTTGGAGACAGTCGCTACAGCCAATCATCTCGAATAACGCGCTTCGGTACACCCCATGCTTATGTAGCTCTTAAAGACCTGATTGAAGACCTGAGCGATTACTTAGGTATAGTTTTATATGATGCGAATAAGTACTTAGTAAGGGAAGCGCTTGCTGAAACTGTGGATGAGCCACAGGGCGAGCCGAGCAAGCCACGGTGGGTGCTTGTCCGAGACAGCCGAACACCACGCGCCACTCTCGTCAACAATCGGGGGGTGAAGGTGGAGATTGTTGCGGGGCAGTCCAGCGTGACGGTGAACGGCAAGAAAGTGAAACTGCCCGCTCCAGTGCGTTACTCCAGAGGAAAGCTGTGGGTCCCCTTGCGAGCGTGGGTGAACCTGCTGAACGAGCATCTGGGAACCCGCCTGAAGGTACATTACGACCCGAAACTCGGAAACATTCATGTGTTTCAATCCGAACCAGCGCGTGATTAGACCCTACTCAGGGCACAAGCAGAGCAGAGGCGAAAAAAGCGTGAAGGGGCAGAAGGAGAACCTCCTGCCCCCGCGCGCTCAAGCGTAGAACCCCGAAAGGCTCGGTCAACTCAGAACTACTAAGGCTCATACGCTAACACATCGGATTTCCTACGCGCCCCCCTCACGCCAAGTGAGAACTGAAGGCGTCCATAGTGGTTTGGGCGCCTCAAGCCGTTTCGTCAACTCCCCTCAAGCCGAAACTTACCTACCCCAAAAACTATCTCTCTTGCTTAGGCTCCCAGAACACATAACCTTCTTCATCATACGCACTGATGAAAAATAACTGCACACGGCTCAGTATCCGCTCTATATCTCCCAGATCTAGCCTAATCCGCAACTCTCCCCACTTCGGCTCAACCATCCCTCCAGCCAGAATACCAAACCAGGAGGGATACATGTATGCATGCGAAACCGTCCGCTCAACCTGCTCCACCGTAGGGTGTCCAAACAGATAGTAATATACCTCCCGATTGTAAACAGCAATGCCGACGTCCTCTCCTAATCCATCTTCTGCTTCTTCAGGGTAATAAAAGGTGTCCAAAATCAGGAGCGCATCGGAATATCTTTGCATTTGCTCATGAAGATAGCTGGCAAACTCATCGTTAAGACACGGAGCGATAAGCTCCTTGGAGACTTGCCCAGCGTGGTAGATGACAGCAACGGGGGGCACGATGTCCCCCACTTGGAAGCGGTGGACTCTCTCGTCGGAGAGCCCTGCTGGGAGAAAGGTGAAGAAGTGTCCCTTCGCCCAGTCAATCCGAGGCAGCAGAAGTCGGGCAAGCGTTCGCTGGTCTGCAAGCACTTCTTGGAGAAACTCCACAGTGCGAAACAGGTCTAGCACACAGGTTTCCATCTGCATCAAGTGCCCCCTATCATCTGTGTCGAAGGAACCGGCGCGGTTGACGAATTCTTTCCTTCCATCTGGGTAGATACGCCATTTACCTTTTCACCCCTCCTATGTGTGTCCCCATGCGGACCTTGAGGAGCGGGGTGATATAAGTCTGGATGAACGCTTTCCCAAGTGCGAGGATTATACCAGTTCCGTCTTCAAACCTACTCTCAGACGCGGGCGGTAGCCCTGAGTAGTGAACTCCGCTTCAAGTCAATCGCCCCAGAGGGTGTTTGAAAAATCACAGGGAGCGCGGGCGTCTCGCCCGCTCGTGGCTTGGGCATCCTTGCCCAAGTGCTCTTAGAGCCTCTTTCGTGGCTTGACATTTTGCCCAAGAATGCTCACCGTGTCCACACATG
>CAKZQI010000149.1 GCA_937139515.1 uncultured Armatimonadota bacterium
ATCCTGCCCGTGGAGCGAAGCACGCAAGCCATATCGTGGCACGGGCATCCTGCCCGTGGAGCGAAGCACGCAAGCCATATCGTGGCACGGGCATCCTGCCCGTGGAGCGAAGCACGCAAGCCATATCGTGGCACGGGCATCCTGCCCGTGGAGCGAAGCACGCAAGCCACGAGGTAGGGGGGGATGGGGCCGCTGGGAACGCAGGCGTCTCGCCTGCACCGTTGTCCAGAGTCTTGGGCAAGGATGCCCAAGCCACGCAGTGTAGCACGGGCATCCTGCCCGTGAACAAAAACATGTTCGGACACGGTGAGCATGTTTGGGCAAGGATGCCCAAGCCACGAGCGGGCGAGACGCCCGCGCTCCCAGTGATTTTTCAAACACCCTCATTTGTCATTCTGAGCATCAGCGAAGAATCTCTGAGCAACCCAAAACCCAGACCCTTCGCTTCGCTCAGGGTGACAGTACAAGGCTTATAGCTCAACACGAAACTCTCTGTCTATTGAAACAGTTAGTATCTTAGCGCCTTAGTGTCCTTCTGAGCCAAGCGGAGAATCTCTTCGGTTTCCCCCCAATCAGGGGCACACAGCGAAATTTGAACTCAGAAGATATACCCTTGTAAGGTATACTCCCCTGTGAGGAGACTCGCATGAAAAAACAGCGATTGACGATTGTGGCGTTGAGTGTGGTGCTGGCAGTTGGTGCTTACGCATTCTTGCAACAGCAGGCAAGCCGTGTCGGTTCTCCCGCTCCCAACTTTGAGCTGACCACTTTGGACGGCAAGACCATCAAGCTGAGCGAACTGCGCGGGAAACCTATCCTACTGGACTTCTGGGCGACTTGGTGCGGACCGTGCCGACGCGCCCTGCCCCATACCCAAGAGCTTGCCCAGAAGTACGCTAAAGAGGCGCATATCTTAGCCGTCAACTTGCGTGAGGATGCAGAGACCGTACGCGACTTCATGCAAAAGGGCAACTACTCCTTCACTGTGCCGATGGACACTGACGGCTCGGTGGCACGAGCGTTCGGCGTGCGGGGCATTCCCCATTTTGTGGTGGTTGACGCACGAGGACGAATCGCCTTTGAGCAGGTCGGCTACGGCCCGGGTGTGGAGAAGACTTTAGAGCGCGAGCTGAAGAAGGCAATAGAGAGCGCCTCCTCTGCGCGTTGATGTCACCCGAAGTTCTCAAGCGCGTTATCTTGGCGTTGGATACCCCCGATTTGGGGCAGGCGCAGGCGTGGGTTCAGCACTACTCCGCGCAAGTGCATGCCTTCAAAATCGGGGGTGCGCTCGTCCTTCGATATGGGCTGGGCATAGTTGAGACCTTGCGCCACGATGGTGCTGAGCGCATCTTTTTAGACCTCAAGTTCCACGACATCCCGCACGTTGTGCAGTTGGCAGTGCGCACTGCGGGCGAGCAGGGCGTGTGGATGCTCACGCTCCATACCAGTGGAGGTGAGGCGATGATGCGCTCCGCAGTGGAGGCGGTCGCCGACCTGCCCAACCGTCCCCTGCTGATGGGCGTGACGGTGCTAACCAGTTTAGGTGCCGAGGCACTTCAGACAATAGGTATTCCCCGTACCCCGCGTGCTCAAGTCCTGCGTATGGCACGCCAGGCGCATCAGTGCGGATTGGATGGAGTGATTGCCTCACCGTTGGAAATCCGCTTGCTGAGACGCCATTTTCCCCCGCCGTTTCTCATCGTCACGCCAGGCATTCGTCCAGCCCAATCCGACCCAGGCGACCAGAAGCGCACCGCCACCCCAGAGCAAGCGCTCCGAGCTGGGGCAGACTACTTGGTGATGGGGCGGGCATTACTGGGTCAGCGTGAGGGATTGGGCTAACAAGTGGGGTTTGATGCCTCCTGTTTCACGAGGTAGTGAAGCGGTTGGATAGCCTGAATTCCCCTCTTTTGTCACCCTGAGCACCAGCGAAGGGTCTCCGATTTGGGATGCCGAGATTCTTCGCTGCGCTCAGAATGACAAAAGAGGGGGACTGAATGACAATCCCCCCATCCTGTCACCCTGAGCGCCAGCGAAGGGTCTCTGATTTGGGTTTTGTTGAGATTCTTCGCTGGTTCAGAATGACAGAAAGGGGAAAGGTATACTTATGGCACCGTAGCGGAGGCATCAAACGCATGGAACCACGAGTCGTCTCGGTCAAACAAGCCTACGAATTACCTATTGGAACTCGTATCACAGTGCGCGGATGGGTACGCTCTCGGCGCGATTCAAAAGGCGTCTCGTTTATTGAACTCAACGACGGCTCTCGCTTCAAGAGCCTGCAGGTCGTGGTGCCCGCCGGCGCGCTCACCGAGGAGGCACTCCACCACATCACCACCGGCGCCTGTATCTCGGTCACGGGTACGCTGGTCGAGTCGCCTGCCCCCAAACAGCCCGTGGAACTCCAGTTAGAATCGCTCCACCTCTATGGCACCGCTGACTCTGAGACCTACCCGATGCAGAAGAAGGGGCACTCGTTTGAGTACCTGCGCGAGATTGCCCATATGCGCGTTCGGGGCAACACCTTCGGCGCAGTGTTCCGCCTGCGAAACGCGCTCGCCCACGCTGTCCATCAGTTCTTCCAAGAGCGCGACTTCCTGTATATCCAGACCCCCATCATCACTGGCTCTGACTGTGAGGGTGCGGGGGCGATGTTCCGAGTCACCACGCTGGATTTGGAGAACCTCCCCAGAACTCCCCAAGGCACGATTGATTGGAGCCAAGACTTTTTCGGGAAACCCACCTACCTCACGGTGAGCGGTCAGTTGGAGGCGGAGATTTTTGCGCTGGCGTTTGGCAAGGTTTATACCTTCGGGCCGACCTTCCGCGCCGAGAACAGCAACACCCCTCGCCACCTCGCCGAGTTCTGGATGATTGAACCCGAAATGGCGTTCTATGAGTTGGAGGACAACGCTCAACTTGCTCAAGAGTTCCTGCAGTCTACAATCCGCTATGTACTAGACCACTGCCAAGAAGATTTAGAGTTCTTCCACCAGCGCATCGACAACACCGTGCTGGAGACCTTAGAGCATGTGGCGACCAGCCCCTTTGAGCGCATCACCTATACCGAAGCCATTCAAATCTTACAAAAGGCGGAACGGGATTGGGAGTTCCCGCCCGTGTGGGGCAACGACCTCCAAACCGAACACGAACGCTATCTGACCGAGGAGGCGTTCAAGAAACCCGTTATCGTCACCGACTACCCCCGCGAAATCAAGGCGTTCTATATGCGCCTCAACGAGGACGGGCATACTGTCCGAGCGATGGATGTGCTGGTGCCTCGCGTCGGCGAGATTATCGGCGGGAGCCAACGCGAAGAGCGCTACGATGTCCTGCTGGAGCGTATCCGTGAGAGCGGGCTGAACGAACAAGATTATTGGTGGTACTTAGACCTACGGCGCTATGGAAGCGCACCTCACTCGGGGTTCGGGTTGGGCTTCGAGCGAATGATGATGTACATTACGGGCATGAAAAATATCCGCGATGTCATCCCGTTCCCGCGCACACCGGGCAACGCCGATTTCTGAGAGTCGTCTAACAGAGGGAAGCGATGAGACCGAACTGTTGGTTGTTAGGATTAGGCATTCTATTCGCCCTGAGCCTTCTCGCGTGCAGTGGTGGCGGAGGAGGCGGTGGCGTAGGCACGACCACCTTCGCCGTCACCGTGCAAGGTTCGCCCTCCAATGTGAAGGTGTTCGTGAACGGCATAGAGCAGTCCAACCCGAACCGAATTGAGCTCCCAGCAGGCACACACACCATCCGCGTGGAGACCACCCTCGCCAACGGGCAGGTGGTCGCTCAGACCTTCTCGATTGTGGCGGGCACTGTGAACCGCATCGACTATGACCTGAACCAGTACCGCATCGTGACGAACCCGACGGCGGTGGAAGTGTGGGCAGGCGAGACCGTTCAAGTCGCCGCGTCGATGCGCGACCAGAACAATAACCCTGTGAGCGCAACCTTCACCTGGTCGGTGCGCGACCCTCAAGTCGCCACCGTGAACAGCTCGGGTTTGGTGCGTGGGCTACGCTTTGGTTCCACACGGCTCGTCGTGGTGGATGCGGTTCGGGGGCTGAGTGTGGAAGTGCCCTTGACCGTGTTGGACTTTCCGCCCCCGCCTAACTAAGCTTACTTCGCCAGCGCAGGCGTCAAAGCAGTGCGCACTGCGTGAATCTGTGCCATCAAGCGCTCAAAGGCTTCGGGCGTGAGCGATTGCGCCCCGTCCGATAACGCACGCTCCGGATGGGGATGAACCTCAATCAACAGCCCATCGGCGCCCGCTGCGACACTCGCCAACGCCACCGAAGATACATAGCGCGCATGACCAATCCCGTGACTGGGGTCAACCACAATCGGCAAGTGCGAATGGTACTTGATGATTGGCACGGCGTTGATATCCAGAGTGTTGCGCGCATAGGTGCGGTCTATCGGCACGATACCCCGTTCGCACAGGATTACCTGCTCGTTGCCCTGCGTGAGTAGATACTCTGCTGAGGCGAGCCACTCGTCAATCGTGGCGCTGGGCGCACGCTTGAGCAGAACCGGCTTGTTAGAGCGACCCGCCGATACCAATAGCGGGAAGTTCTGCATACTGCGGGCGCCAATCTGCAGGATATCTACATACTGCGCAACCAGTTCCACATCGTGAGGGTCGATGACCTCGCTGACGGTGAGGATACCCACCTCCTCACGAACCGCCTTGAGGATTTCTAATCCCTCACGCTGAAGCCCCTGGAACGAGTAGGGCGAGGTGCGGGGCTTGTACGCGCCTGCTCGTAGTATCTGGGCACCCGCTTGCTTGACCGCCTTCGCCGACTCAATCATCTGGTCATAGCTCTCTACGGCGCACGGTCCTGCCATCACCACGAAGTGCCCGTTGCCAATCCGAACATCGCCGATACTGATTTCGGTATCGTGGGGGTGAAAGTCGCGCGAGGCGAGCTTGTAGGGTCGGCTGATGTGAATCACTTGATCAACTCCATCCATCGCCGACAGCACAGTATCCAGCACAGGGCGCAAGTCGGGAGGAATCGCGCTGGGTATCCCGATTGCCATCCGCTCGCCGCCGGGCAGGGGGAGCGACTTCATTCCATGCTCGTGAATCGCTTCTCTGACTGCCTCTATCTGCTCTTGGGTCGCTTCACGCTTCATAAGCACCATCATATGCGTACCACTCCTTCTGCGAACAACGAAGCCCCCTTGCTCCGACAGCAAGATTATACCTGATAGGATCAAGGTTTTGAGTTCGTAGGCACAGGGGGAGGCATCCCCGCTGAAATGTGGTGTATAATCTTCTTGCATGGTCTGGGCGATTGTGGCGGTGGTGCTCACCGCGATGGCACTGGTGCTCTTGGCGAATGTGTTGGCGGTGCGTGCGACCTTACGCCCTCCCCGAACGCCGATGTTCCTCAGTCCCCGCGAGATGGGCATTCCCTACCAGCAGGTAGCGTTCCCCACACGCGACGGCTTGCGCCTACATGGTTGGTGGCTCCCTGCGAAGGATGCCATCGGAATCGCAATCCTATGCCACGGCTACCTGATGAACCGCTGTGAGCCGCTCCCTGTAGCACGCGAGCTTTGGCATGCGGGTTTCCACTGCTTGGTGTTCGATTTTCGGGCGTCGGGCAAAAGCCAAGGCGACCTCTGCACCATCGGCGATAAGGAACGGTTGGATGTGATTTCCGCAGTAGATTTCGTGACCCAAACTGCGCCCGGACTGCCCGTGGTGGTCTACGGCGCCTCTATGGGGGGCGCTTCGGCACTCTTAGCGGCGGCGGAAGACCCACGCATCCAAGCGGTGGTCGCAGACTCCGCCTATGCGCGGCTGGATGTCGCCGTTGATGATTGGTGGCGCAACAGCACAGGGCGCCTCGGGGCGCTGTTGCTAAAACCCACGAAATGGATTGGCGCGCTCGTAACGCGCAAACTGCCCCACACTGTGTCGCCCGAGGCGGTCATCCACCAGATTGCACCCCGCCCCGTGCTGATTGTGCATGGCACGCGCGACCAACTCATCCAGCCTCATCACGCCGAACGGCTCTTCCGCTCGGCGGGCGAGCCGAAATCCATCTGGTGGGCAGAGGGAAGCGAGCATGTCCAAGCCCGCTTTGACCACCCTGAGCAGTTCTTCCCCCTGATTGTTCAGTTCTTCAAGCAGTCCATCGGCATAGACGAACCCAGCTCAAAGTGAAGTGCCTGCTGGACTTCTAATAGGAACCCCCTCACGCTTTGACGAACTTTCTTTCTATGCATTCGCCGACCGAGTTCCTGAGAACACACTTAAAGGCTCTTGCCTGCGCGGAGCGTCTGCATCTTTACGAGCAGTGGTGGGAAACTGAGGGGCGAGCGATTTCGGAAACAGTTGACCGAGCGGGCACGCCTTGGCTCCGAGCTTACGACCGTCTGGGCAATCGCATCGATGAGATTGTCATGCCTGCAGGCTACGACCGTCTCGTACGCCAAGCCTACCTACACGGCGCCGTCTGGAGCGTCATTGAGGAGAACGACCTGAGCAGTAGCTTCGCTTTGGGATACATCACCTCCTTTTATGACCCCGGATTGTACTGTCCTCATACAGTGAGCCTCTCCACGGCGGTTCCCCTCTACAAGTACGGTTCTCCGCTTCTGCACGAGCGATTCTTGAAGCCGATGCTTCGTCGGGATGAGACCGTGTGGCAAGGTGCCACCTGGATGACCGAAGTTGGAGGCGGTTCGGACTTAGGGGCGAATGTGCAGACGCGCGCCGTACCCCACGGGGAGAAGTACCTGCTCACAGGTGAGAAGTATTTCTGTAGCAATGTGGGAGCAGAGCTGGCGGTGGTGGCAGGACGCCCTGAAGGAGCGCCCTCTGGGGTTCGGGGTGTGGCGCTATTTCTGGTGCCCAAGTGGCGCGAAGAGGGCATCCTCAACTACCGAGTACGCCGAATGAAAGACAAAATCGGCACGCGCTCGGTGCCCACAGGCGAGGTGAGCTTAGAAGATAGCGAAGGCTACCTGCTCGGCACTCAGGAGGCGGGTATCTACCTGATTATGGAGGTGTTGAACTGCTCGCGCGTTGCCAACAGTGTCGGCAGTGTGGCGCTGATCCAGCGTGCTATTCGTGAAGTCCACCAGTTCGCTCAGCATCGTATCGCCTTTGGCAAGCCGCTGATCGAGCAACCGCTGATGCGCCGTCAGTTTGAGCAATGGCATATCATCTTAGAGCGTGCGTTCGCTCTGGCTTGGGAGTCGGTTCGGCTGATGCAAACGGTCTGGCACCAGACCCCGCCCTACAGCGCAGAGTATCACCTCTTCCGCCTTATCACCCATTTGGCAAAGTATTGGACAGCGGAGCAGGCGGTGCAGTCTGCCAAGTGGTGTATGGAGGTGCATGGCGGGCACGGCGTTCTGGCGGAGCAGGGCGTGGAGCGCCTACTGCGCGAGGCGATGGTACTTCCCATCTGGGAGGGGGGAAGCCACCGCCAGATGCTGGACGCTTTAGAGGTCATCCAGCGCCGACAAGCGCACCTGAGCCTGTTAGAGATGCTCGCTCCTTATGCCGACGCACAAGTGATAGCCGAGTGGCGTGCCCGTTTAGAAGACTACCTACGCGTGCCTGCCCAAGAACAGGAAGCCGAGTTAGAGACCCTCATCCCACCGTTGGCAGAATGGGTCGGGCAGGTGTTGGCGTCGGTTGATAAGTAAGCGTACTCAACAGGCAACAGACAGGAAGCAGAGGTATACTCATATGGGAGATGGCTATGACGCGCTCACAGAAAACACCCGAATAGCGGATACTTTTCCCAGAAGGGGATGTCCTTATGCTCGAGCAGAACGCACCGATGGTGGTGTTAGTAGAACAACACTTCTTGGTGGAACGAGCAGACCCAGGTTTCTGGAACCCTGAATGGGCGAAATATCAGGATTTTAGCCCAAACCTGCTCCGAAAGCTGGGCGACTACATTCAGCACATCACTTACGGACCTATAGTCACGGGCGAAAAACCACACTCACTGGGAAAGTGGGAAAACGGTGTTCTCATAGTAGGGCAAACAGAACTGACCGATACTTTTTTAGACCTCAGTGGTGCCGTCATTGTGGAAGAGGGAAGCAAATGGGACGCCCCACGCGCACAACTGAAGTACAGAGACATCTTATTTCCGCGCTCAGGCGTTGGTAGCCTTGGTAAGTTCCGATTTGCAGTCTGGCTTGAACGAGACCCTCAGAAAAAGGTAGTTGTAGACTGTTTCACCGACATAGTGCGTGTTGACACCGAAAAAGTCTTCCCTGAATACATTGCTGTTTACCTGAAGTGCATTTTCGGGTTGCGGTTATTGAGGTAGAAGGCAACAGACGAGATGAGCCAGTGGGCTTCACTGAAGCCCGTCTGAAGGCGATAGCTTACTCTGAAATTACTCGGTTCTTGGTACAAGTAGTAGACCCTAAACCCGAAGAGTCTGCCTTCGACCCTGCTTGTGGCTCAGGAGGTTTCCTTACACAAGCTGCGCGCTACTTACGAGAAACCTACCACGCCTCCCCAAGCCTAATCGCGTCCTGCTTGACAGGGTACGACATAGATACGCTCTGCACGACTATCGCCCAGGTCCAGATGTGCCTAACTCTGATGGTCAAATCGCCTCCACCTCCGAATCATCAAATCGTGCTGGCGGAGGTTGTTCGAATCAACATGAGCGAGCAGATGAAGATAATTATAGAAATCCTAAAACCGAGGTTGAAGTCCTATGGCTAACCGAACACGAGCTGAGCGGAAACCGCTTGGGCAGTTTTGGACACCGCAGTTGATTGCAGATTTCATGTTGGAACTGGTCGGTTTCGATCCTCTTTGGAAGGTGATTGACCCCGCCTGTGGGGAGGGTGTCTTTCTGATGAGAGCCACAGAACGAGGATGTGGCACCGCCGTGGGTGTTGATATTGACCCTGAAGCCCTAAAACGCGCTCAATACCTACTGAATGGGAAAGTCTCATCGGTGAAGCTTTTTTGTCAAGACGGCTTAGACCCTATCCAGAGTGAGAATGTTTTTTGGCAGGGTAATTATGATTTGGTGATAGGTAATCCTCCCTTCGCAGGCACTGGCTACCGAATACGCGACCTTCGCGTTCTCAGTCGATTCGAACTTTCCAAAGTGAGGATGAACCCTGAACAGAATGGCTCAATTGAGCAAGGCGTTCTCTTCGACTTTCCCATAGAGGCAAAACGACAAAAACCCTCTCAAGCCATAGAGGTTCTATTCTTGGAGCGATTTGTGCAGCTATGCAAACCTAACGGCAAGATATGTGTCATCCTCCCAGAGGGAGTTTTCACAAACAGCAGTCTGCGCCAGGTGCGTGAATGGATGGTCAGCAACTTTCAGGTTCGTGCAATAATAGGTCTTCCCAGAGAAACATTCAGAAGTGTTGGCACAACCGCCAAAACAGTAATATTGTATCTGCAGAACTGCCCACCTACAGAGCACAACCAGACATTCTTGGCAGAAATTACCCAAGCCGATTGGGACTCAGGACTGAACGCCGACGGAAACGCTCAACTTATCAGGATACTGGAGCTATTTTGCAAGTTTTGGGAAAACCCAAGCAACTAACTCTCATATCCTTCAGGATTCTTCAAGAACCACCGATAGGCGTGCTCAATCATCGTTGCTAAGTCGGGGTAGCGCGGTCGCCAGCCCAGTTCGCGCTGTGCTTTTTCGGATGATGCCACTAAGCGCACGGGGTCGCCCGCCCTGCGCTCGGCGTACACGGTCGGGATGGGCTTGCCTATCACCTGCTCGGCGGTGCGGATGACCTCCAGCACCGAGTAGCCCTGCCCGTTGCCCAAGTTGTACTGATTGCAGGGTGCGCCCTCACGCAGTTTCTTCAGAGCTAGATAGTGCGCCTCGCATAGGTCGGACACATGGATGTAGTCGCGGATACAGGTGCCGTCGGGGGTATCGTAGTCGTTGCCGAACACATAGACCTGCTCGCGCTTGCCCATCCCTGCAAACAGCACCAAGGGGATGAGATGCTCTTCGGGGCGGTGGTCTTCACCCAGCTCGCCGTCGGGGTCGGCGCCCGCCGCGTTAAAGTAGCGTAAAGCCATCGAACGAATGCCGTACGCCTGCCCGTACCAGTGGAGCATCCCCTCC
The DNA here is from genome assembly GCA_937139515.1 of uncultured Armatimonadota bacterium. Classification (GTDB taxonomy): domain Bacteria; phylum Armatimonadota; class Fimbriimonadia; order Fimbriimonadales; family GBS-DC; genus CAKZQI01. Next base: position 10,122 of record CAKZQI010000149.1, read on the forward strand.
ATCACGCGCTTCGTCTCGCCATAGGTGTTGGTGGGTGTCAGGGGGTGAGTTTCGGGGATAGGAATCTGTTGAGGCTCCCCATAAACCGCAGCGGTGGACGAGAAGATGATTTGCTTGACTTCATATTGGCGCATCGCCTCCAACAGGCGCAGACAGCCCAGCACGTTGTTGTCGTAGTACTTGGCAGGATGGCGCATCGATTCGCCTGCGAAGATGAACGCCGCAAAGTGGATGACGCACTCTATCGAGTAGGTGCGGAACAGGTTATTTAAGCATTCGGGGTCGCGCAGGTCGCCCTCAACGAGAGTGCCTTCCAATAGCGCACGCCGATGCCCCGTGGAGAAGTTATCCAACACGACCACCTGCTCGCCTTTTTGAAGGAGATATTTGACCATGTGTGAGCCGATGTAGCCCGCACCGCCGATGACGAGAACCATAAGTAAATTGTACCCCTTGTGAGATGCTCCTGCCCACTCAAGAGGTACACTTAGGCTATGCGTCGGTGGGTTTATAACGGATTTTGGGTTTGGCTCCTGACCCTCAGTAGTCTGCAGGCGGTATCGGAGCCGAAGTCGCTTTGGGGAATCCCGATTAGCGAGTACGACAGTCGTCGCCAAGCGCTCAGCAAAGCCTTAGAGTCAGACCAGATGGCTGTGTTGATGGCGGAGAACGAAGCGCCCACGCGGTTACGCTTCCGTCAAGAGAACCACTTTATGTACCTGACGGGCGTGGAGACCCCAAACGCCGTGCTGGTCATCTTGCCCGAAGACTCCCCGCTGGAAGAGCGCACCATACTATTCCTTCAGCGTCGCTCGCGCGCTTCCCAGATTTTTGAGGGACCTGCGCCCGAACCGAACGAGGCGACGCGCCAAGAGCTCCAAGTGGACGCTGTGCGCGACCGTCGGGAGTTCAACGAGTTTCTAAAAGAGACGCTAACCCATCACCCGCGCGTAGTTGCCAATCGCCCTGCGCGCACCGCCCTGCCCGAAATCGCTTGCGCGTTGGAAACCGAAGCCCAAGTGGGTACGGTAGAGGGGATGATGGCGCGTCTGCGTGTGGTCAAATCGCCTGCGGAGCTGGCACTGATGCGTCGTGCTGCGCAGATTAGCGCCGAAGCCCATCAAGCGCTCGCCCGACGCGTGGCACCTCGTGTCTACGAATACGAGTTGGAAGCGGCCCTGCTGGAAACCTACCGACGCAACGGCGCCCAGCGTGAGGCGTATCCCCCGATTATCGGCTCAGGACCGAATGCGCTCATCCTCCACTACAACGCCAATAAGCGCCAGATGCAGGCGGGCGAGCTGGTGCTGGTGGACGCAGGTGCCGAGTACTCTTACTATGCGGCGGACATCACCCGAACCTATCCCGTGTCTGGCAAGTTCACCCCGCGCCAGCGTGAACTGTACAACGCCGTGCTGGAGGCGATGCAGCTCGCCGAGCGGGAGGCGAAGCCAGGTGTGACCCTGCGCGACCTACACAACAAAGTCGTGGAGTTCTTCCGCAATCACCCCCTGCGCGCCAAAGATGAGAACGGCGAGGAGCGCACTTTGGATACCTTCTTCGTGCATGGGCTATCGCATATGGTGGGGATGGATGTTCACGACCCTGGTCAGAGCGCGCCTCTCCAGTCCGGTATGGTGTTCACGATTGAGCCGGGGCTTTACATCCCTTCCGAGAAAATCGGCATTCGGATTGAGGACACCTATCTAATGACGGAGAGAGGTGCGGTGAGCTTCACGCCCAACCTGCCGCGCCAAGCGAGCGACATAGAGCGGTTAGTTCAGCAAGGTCGGCGCGCACCCCAACAACCGCGTCAACCCGCTCAGCCCCGCCAACCTGCCCAACGGCGCTGAGAGTCTAAGAAGCCCTCACCCCCAACCCTTCTCTCCCAACGCTGTGGGAGAGGGGAGTCGAGACCCTTCGCTTCGCTCAGGGTGATAAGGTAGGGTTGTCATTCCGACGCCCCCTCGTGTCATTCTGAGCGAAGCGAAGAATCGGGTGGTGTCTGCTCTATCCAAAACAGCAGGAACGGGAACGCTCTGAGCGCATATAGTTGTTGCAGGGGCAACCCTCCTGCAATCAGATGAGGGGGAATAGTGATGGAACAGACACCTGTAGAAGTGAAACTCATCGTGCCCTGTGGCGAAACACGGCACGCCGTCACACTTGCCCTCATAGGCTGGGGCGAGTGGGAGGTGACCGAAAACCCCTGCAGAGCGTCAGGGGAAGACCTCAGCGAGATAGCGCCGTGTGAATGGTGGCTTTATCGCTTCGCCAAAAACTTCCAAGATGGCGAGTTCGAACATCATCGCCTACAACTGGTGAAGCAGGTGGCGCGGGCAGGCTTGCTGGCAGTCCCGATTTTGACCCAAGCTCTAAGGGATAGAAGTGGTCCTGTCCACACGGCTTCGGCAGAGACGTTGGTGCAGATTGGACAGCCTGCGGTGCCCGCTTTGATAGAGGCGCTGATGGATGACGAATGGTATGTCCGCAAGGCTTCGGCAGAGGCGTTGGGCAAACTCAGAGCCACCCAAGCCGTGTCCGCTTTGATAGAAGCGCTCAAGGATAGTTATTGGTACGTCCGCCAAGCTTCGGCAGAGGCGTTGGTGCGGATTGGGCAACCTGCGGTGCCTGCTCTGATAGAGGCGCTCAAGGCGAGCGATAGCGGTGTCCGTCGAGCTTCAGCAGAGGCGTTGGGCAGGATTGGCGACCCACAAGCCATCCCTCCCCTCCAACAAGCCCTTCAGGAGGAGCAAGATAGTTGGACACGCACTGCCATTCAAGAAGCCCTCAAACAGCTCCAATCCTCCAACCGATAGAAACAAGCCCTTCCCACGCAAAGCGAAACCGCCCCGTGGGGGATGGCGGGGCGGTTTCTTCGGGGGACGGGTCGGATGAAAGGCTCACTTGAAAAACTCAAACTCCTCGATCGCCCGCTTCACCCTCTGCAAGAATCGACCCGCATACATCCCATCAATCAGCCGATGGTCATAGCTCAAACAGAGGTTCATTATTGGGCGTATCGCAATCATATCGTTGATGACCACAGGCTGTTTCACAATCGCATAGGTGCCCAAGATGGCGGTCTGCGGGTGGTTGATGATGGGGGTGCCTATCAGTGCGCCATAACTGCCGGGGTTGGTCAGCGTGAAGGTAGCGCCTTGCACATCACTGAGCGTGATGCTCTTGGAACGCGCCCGCTTGGCGATGTCCTCCAGGTCGCGGGCAATCTCAATCAAAGATTTCTTATGGGCGTCGCGGATGACGGGCACAATCAGCCCCTCCTCGCCCTTCTCGCCCAACGCTACCGCCACACCCATATGCACAGAGTGGCGCACGATAATCTGGTCGTCCACCAGCGAGGCGTTCAGCATCGGGAACTCGCGCAGGGCTTCCGCCGTCGCTTTCACAAAAAACGGTGTGTAGGTCAACCGAACGCCATACTGCTGTTGGAACGAGTCTTTGTTGCGCTCGCGGAACTCCATCATGCGCGACACATCCACCTGAATGACCGTCGTGACATGCACGGCGGTCTGATAACTGCGGGTGAGGTGCTCGGCAATCGTCTTGCGCATGCCCACCAGCGGGATGACCTCTTCGCCCTCTTTGGGTGCCACCGCCGCAGCGGGAGCGACCGGCGTGGGGATTGGAGCGGGTGCAGGTGCAGGAGCGGGCGCAGGAACGGGTGCGGTCTTGGGCTGGCTCGCACGCTGTTCTAAATAGCGTTCCACATCTTTGCGCGTCACGCGTCCGCCGGTGCCTGTGCCGGGGATGCTCCTCAGCTCCTCTTGGCTCAAGCCGTGCTCTTGGGCGATTTTGGCGACCACGGGCGAGATGAAGGCGCGCCCACCCTGCGTCTGACCGTCGCCTTCGGTACGGCGTGCGGGCGCAGGCAAAGGCGACACACTGCTGACCGTCTGCACCTCCTCGCCCCCACCGTAGAATCCGACCTCACCGACGGGGGGCGGAGCGGACACCGAGACAGGCTGGGGCGCGGTTGCTGGCTCCGCCGACGCCTGCGACTCGGCTTCTATCAGTGCCAACTCTTGCCCCACATTCACCACGGCGCCTTCGGGGGCTAAAATCTGTTTCAGCACACCCGACGCAGGCGCGGGCAACTCGGTGTTGACCTTGTCGGTCATAATCTCGACGACAGGCTCGTCCTCTTTGACCAGCTCGCCTTGCTGTTTGAGCCAGCGCACTATCGTGCCTTCTACGATACTCTCGCCCAGTTCGGGCATAATCACAGCGACCGCCATAGCGTTGTCTCCCTCAATAGTGTGCCAGTTGGCGTGCGGTGTGGACGATTTCGTCCACGCTGGGTAGCACGAGCTTTTCCAACGGCTCGGCGAACGGCACGAAGCTGTCGCGCGCCGTCACGCGCATCACGGGCGCGTCCAGCCACTCGAAGCAGTTCTCGGTGATGCGTGCCGAAATCTCGGCGCTCACACTGCAGGTTCTGGGCGCCTCGTTCACCACCAGCACCTTGCTCGTCTTGCGCACTGATTGGTAGATGTTCTCCATATCCATCGGCTTGACCGTGCGCAGGTCAATCACTTCCAGTGAGATGCCTTCCTTCTCCAAGATTTGCGCGGCCTCCAGTGAGAAGTGCACCATCGCGCCGTAGGTCACGACCGTCACATCGTCGCCAGCGCGTCGCACCTGCGCCTCACCTAACCGCACGATGAAGTCCTCCTCAGCGTTCGGGATGGGACCGCGAATGCGTCGGTAGAGGTACTTATGCTCAAAGAACACCACGGGGTTGTTGTCGCGGATGGAGGCTTTCATCAGCCCGTAGGCGTCGTCGGGGAAGGCGGGCTGAACCACCTTCACGCCGGGCGTATGCACGAACCACGCCTCGAACTGCTGGCTATGATACAGGCTTCCGCCCACATACCCGCCCGACGGACCGCGCACCACAATCGGGATGGGCACTTTGCCCCCCGAACGGTACAGGAAAGTGCCTGCTACATTCACCACTTGGTCAAAACCGTAGGAGATGAAGTCGATGAACTGCATCTCGGCGACGCCCCGCTTGCCTGCTGCGGCGGCGCCCACCGCCACGCCGATAATCGCCGTCTCGGAGATGGGGGCATCGATCACGCGGTCGGCTCCGAACCGCTCTAAGAACCCGCTGGTTACGCCGAACGCTCCGCCCATGCGCCCGATGTCCTCACCGATAACGAACACATTCGGGTCGCGCTCCATCTCCTCCCAGAGGGCGAGGCGGATGGCTTCCAAGAAGGTGACCTCTCTCATCGCGACACCCCCGCACTCTCGTCGTAGATGTCTTCCAGCGCAGTGTGGGGTTCGGGGTCGGGGCTGTTGATGGCGAACTCGACGGCGTCCACGATTTGCCGAACGATGTCGGCGGGGGGCTGGGGCAGTTCGGCTTCGGTGAACTGTCCCGTTTGGAGCAG
>CAKZQI010000150.1 GCA_937139515.1 uncultured Armatimonadota bacterium
ACACCAGCCAACTCCCATCGCGTGCGAGGTGGTGGACGGTGTAGCTTGCGCTAAGGTCGCGGGTGAGGGTGTGCGGGTCTAACAGCACGCGCTCGCGCCCATTCAGCCCCTGACGCATGCAGTAGACTGAGAGTTCTTGGTCGGCGCGTCGTCGGAAATAGAAGAATCGCCCGTTCCGTTCGGTGGGCACGCCGATGGCGTCGGTGCGCATCAGTTCGGTGAGCCGTTGCGACAGTGCCTCGCGCCCCTCTATCGCGTCCAGAAGCCGACGCGTATAGCGGTTCTGGGCACGGAGCCACGAGCGCGTATCGGGCGCCTCTTGGTCTTCCAGCCAGCGGTAGGGGTCTACAATCTCCACCCCGTGAAGCACCTCTCGGACAGGGGTTGTGGGGGTGTGCGGCGGTTTCGGTAGGGATTTCTTCTTCATCTTAGCATTCAAGGATACCCAGTTTCTATCCACGCACGCTGATGAGTGAATAGGGTTTCCACAGTAATCCAGCTTGAAGGGCAGGGCGTATGGTTCGCCTGCCCTCGTCCCAAATATCTGTTGTCAGTTTCCAAGACCTACGGACCGCTGGCGCCCGTTCCACCTTGGGGGCGGGGCGGTCCTTCGTTGCCAAATGGGTTCGACTCGTCGCCAAAACTGCGGGGCACGACCACATCGCCCGTGTTTCGGCTGGTGCTTTGGAACAAGAACGCTGCAGCGAGTCCTAAGACCACCACAATCGCCACAATCACTGCCCAAGTAGGCACCTCTTTCTTCATCCTGTCCTCCCTAAGGGTAGGGGGTTCCTCTCTAGAAACCCCCTCGGTTGATTACTGCGTCGAACGGCACTGCTGGTCTATCTGAGCGTTGTCGCCCGGATGGAACACCATCGGGTTCCAGTGGACACCCCCTGCGTTAAAGTTCACGCAGGTGAAGTTCTGCACATTGCTCTGCACGCGCTGAAGCACCATCCCTCGGTGTTGTGTGCTGGAGAGGCGCAGATTGGGGTCTGCTTGACTAATCTGAGGGTCTTGGCGCACGGGGAACCACTTGCTGTGCCCATCTGCGAACGCCACCGTGTGTCCCTCACGGTGTCGCCCAGAGATGCTGAACAGTGAGTTGGCAGGTCCCGACACATTAATCCAATAACCACCGCCACCGTTGCAGCTGGTGACTCCGTCTGTGAGCACTACCAGTTTCGCCGCTTCGCGAATGCGAGCGTGGCTAATGTATTGGCTGGCGCAGACCGCATCGCAAGCAGGAATACCCAGCGTGGAGCAGGGGTCCCAGTAAGCCTGACAGCCAGGGTCTACGCCCTCTCGGCACTGCCAATAGGGTGCGAAGAACTTGTTCATCCCGATAGGCATCGCCCGTCGGTCGGTATGTTCGTTGTTGCAGGGAGGCGGGTTGATTTCCTGCTCTTCGGGCACTGCCACATTCGACCAGAAGCGGAATCCCGCACGGCTGATATTGGCTGAGGGACAGTTGAAGACGCCCTTGTTTTTCACGTAGGGATAAATCTGTCGGCTCCAGAGCGAGTTGGCAATCCCAGCGCGTCCCCAGCATCCACCGCTGGCGAGTTCGGGGTACATCTCGTCGTAGTCGTTGGTGTACATCACCACCCCGGTACCGAGTTGCCTCATGTTGCTCAGACACTGGGTGCTCCGTGCGCTCTCACGCGCCTGAGCGAATACGGGGAATAGAATCGCAGCCAGGATTGCAATGATAGCAATCACCACCAGTAGCTCAATCAGTGTGAAACCTCTTCGTCTCATAGCGTCCTCCTGCCTATAATATACCCCCCGAATCGGTATTTCCTGCTACGGTCCGAGATTTAACCTTGCTCTAACAAGGCTTAACCTGCTGATAACATATCGCCAAGTACCCTTATAGCAGGAGGCTTGCTATGAAACGAGGATTCACGCTTATTGAGCTGTTGGTCGTGATAGCGATTATCGCTATTCTGGCAGCAATCCTGTTCCCTGTATTCGCCCAAGCGCGTGAAAGCGCGCGCAAGTCCAGCTGTCTCTCCAACGCGCGCCAAATCGGCTTGGCAGGCATGATGTACGCCCAAGATTACGACGAGATACTCCCCGAGACTGGCTGGGTCGGACCCTGCAGTAGCCCCACCCCGAACGCAAACGGCATATATGCAATCGGTGATGACTTCTTCAGTGGGGTCTTCTCGTTCCCGATTGCCAGCGGTCCTTATATCAAGAACTGGAACATCTTCGTGTGTCCCAGCGACCCCGACCGAGGCGGTTTTAATAAGTTCGGCTCGTTCTGCTATGAGGCGCAGCTGTTAGCCGTGCGAATGCTCGGTGCTGAGCCTGGTATCCGCAATATCGTGAACCGCATGCGCGACATCTTCCCACTCTCCTACGCAGGCAACTACTTCCTCAGCCGAACCTATGACCCGGGCTTTGACCGCAATAACTATCGTGGAGAGAAGATGCGCCCCTTAGCAGGCATCAACTTCCCTGCCAACACCTTCTTCATCGCCGATGTGGGAAGCAACATCGCTTCCAACGGCAACGCTTTCGCGGCGTGGTACATCGCCCCTGGCTATGGCAACTCCACAGGCGACGCACGCTGGCGCAAGGGACAACGCCACAGCGAGGGACGCAACTGGACCTTCTGCGACGGGCACGCCAAGTTCTACAAGGACCCGCCCTTCCAGAACCCCGATGGCACTTTCAAGACCCAAGCGCAAGTCATCTTCGAGTATCAACAGCGTGGGGTCTACACCTTCCCCGAAACGACCGGACCGGATTACCGCCGTTAACTATCCGTACCTCCTCTCGGCAGGGTGCCTCCCCCAGCGATGGGGAGGCACTTTCCTCTCTAATAACAGGAACCGCCCCCAACAGGTAGAATCTGGACGCTATGCAGGATGAAGCGACGGTGATGACCGGCTCGGCTCAGTCCACGATTCAGATGGGTGTGTCGGGGGCAACGCAAGCGCTGGCGCCGACGGTGTGTGCCATTTGTGGTCAGAGCAACCCGCCCAGCGAGACCTATTGTGTAGAGTGTGGGTTCCTGCTCGCCAGTGGCGTCCCCGACACTCTAGAGGACGCCGCGGTCTACCCCAAGCTCCGTGATGGCACAGGGCGTGAGTACCTGCTGAAGGCGGGCGAGAATCTCATCGGGCGTGACCCCTCGTGTGATGTGCTACTGAACGACGGCACAGTAAGCCGACGCCACGCACGCCTCACGATAGAAGCGAGCCACGCCTATTTGGAAGACCTCGGTAGCACCAACGGCACGATACTCAACGGCGCGCCCCTTGCGCCCAACGAGCGGGTGGCGCTCGCTCACAACGCTCAACTGCAGTTCGGGAGCCTCGTGCTCACGCTGGAGCTCCCTGAAGGCTTTGAAACCCCCACTGTGGTGGAGGAGGTCGCGCCCCCTGTGGCGTATCTGGTGAATGTCAACGACCCTGCGATGCGCTTCCCCCTCTACACACGCCCCCAGCGCATCGGGCGACGCGCCGAGAACGCGATTGTGATTCCCGATGCGCATGTGTCGGGGCAACACGCCAGCATCGAGGTGGTGGGCGACGAAGTGCGCCTCACCGACTTAGGAAGCACCAACGGCACCTTCATCGGCGAGACGCGTATCGTGCCTAACCAACCGACGCCCGTGCCACCCGATGCGGTCATCACGATGGGCAAGAGCCAGTTTCGTATTGAGTGGCAGTCGGAGGTGAGCGCCGCCGAAGAGGAGACCTCCGAAGGCGAAGACCATGCCCAAACATCGGAAGAGACGAGCGAGGCATAAAGTGAACGAAGCGCGACGCGTGCAGGGCGTTCTGGGCGTGCTGTTTGTGTTGATTGCGGGGATAGCCATCGCCGTGGGCATTTGGCTCCGCCTCTCGCCCCCACCAGCCCCCGAACCGCCCACGATGCCCCCCAGCGTGCAGGTCTATGTGCCCAAAGTGGATGCGCGGGGCGAGCTGACCTACGAACCCAAAACGGTAGCGGTGGGCGAGCGCGGGTATCAGGGTGTGTTTGAACAGCTCATCCGTGAGGCGCCTGTGTTCCCCCAAGGCACGCGCTTGCTCAAAGCCGAGCGCGAGGGCGACACGCTCGTGCTGGATTTCTCGCAGGAGCTGGTGGACGGCTTTGCGGGCGGTTCGGACGACGAAGCGGCGCTCATCAACGCACTCACCCGAACCGCCAGCGGGTTCCCCGAAATCAAGCGCATTCGCCTGCTGGTGCAAGGTCAACCTGTGGAGAGCATTGGCGGGCACATCGATACCACCCAACCGCTCACTGTGTCCAGCTCGCGCTGAGTAGCCAGATTAGGCAGTAGGTTCTATCCTCTCCATCCCATTCATATACGGGCGCAGGGCTTCTGGGATGAGCAGGCTCCCGTCGGGCTGTTGATAGTTCTCCAAGATTGCGGACATCAGTCGGGGGGTGGCTACGCCCGAAGCGTTGAGCGTATGCACGAACTCGGGCTTGGCGGTTGCCTCGCGCCGAAACCGAATGTTCGCCCGACGCGCCTGAAACTCCTCAAAGTTGCTACACGAGGAGACCTCCAGCCACTGCTGAACACCTGGCGACCATACTTCCAGGTCGTAGCACTTCGCCGCTGCGAAGCCCAAATCGCCTGTGCAGAGCGCCACAATCCGATAGGGCAACTCCAGCCGTTGGAGCACGGTCTCCGCATCGCGCAGGAGGCGTTCATGCTCGTCATAGGAGGTCTCAGGGAGTGTGAGCTTGACCAGCTCCACCTTGTTGAACTGGTGCAGGCGGAGTAGTCCGCGCGTTTGGCGTCCCGCTGCGCCTGCCTCTCGCCGAAAGCAGGGGCTATAGGCGACATGGTAAATCGGCAGGTTCTGCGCGTCCAAAATCTCGTCCCGATAGAGGTTCGTCACGGGCACTTCGGCGGTGGGGATGAGGTACAGTGGGTCATCCTTGCAGGCGTACATCTCCTCTTCAAACTTGGGGAGTTGCCCCGTGCCGACCATCACCTCAGGGCGCACCAGAAACGGCGTCCAGACCTCGCTGTAGCCGTGTTCTCGGATGTGCAGGTCGAGCATAAAGTTGAGCAGGGCGCGCTCCAGCCGTGCGCCGAGCGCGGTGTACACCACGAACCCGCTCCCGCTGATTTTAGCGCCCCGCTCAAAATCGATCAGCCCCAGCGTTTCGGCAATCTCCCAATGGGGCTTCGGCTCGAACGACATCGGGTGGGGCTGACCCCCACGCCGAATTTCCACATTCTGGGTGGCGTCGCTCCCGATGGGAGTGGTGCTGTGGGGGATATTCGGGAACAGTAGGAGCAGGGCTTCACGCTGTTGCTCCCGTTCGCGCTTCTCGCCCTCTTTTTGTTTGATTTCGTCGCTGAGGACGCGCAGGCGCGCCAAGAGTGGTTCGGTGTCTTCGCCTGCTTTCTTGCGTTGGGGGATTTCTTTGGAGAGGCGGTTCTGCTCAGCGGTGAGGGTTTCCACATCGGTGGTCAACTCGCGCCAGCGCTGGTCTACAGCCAGCCATTCATCGACCTTGCTGGGGTCGTCCCCGCGTCGGGTAAGGGATTCTTTGACCAGTTCGGGCGAATTGCGTATCAGGCGATAGTCCAGCATACTAACTATTGTACCGAACGGGGTCAGCTTGGGCTATAATTGGGCACGATGAAAACGCTTCCGAAGCGGGTGTATGGCAAGACGGGCATTCGGATGCCTGTGCTGGCGTTGGGTGGGGCAGGTGTCTTCGGCAACATCACCAACCGCAAGCTGGGCGTGGAGATTATCCGCGAGGCAGTTGAGTCGGGCGTAGAGTATCTGGATACCGCCCAACAGTACCGCGATAGCGAGGACATCTTCGGCGAGGCGATTGAAGGCATCCGCTCGAGGGTCTTCCTCAGCACTAAAAGCGATAAGCGCACCTACGACGGCGCCAAGCGCGAGTTGGAAAGCAGTCTCCGCCGCCTGCGCACCGACCGCCTTGACCAGTGGATTGTGCACCATGTCTCGTACCCTCACGAGGTGGAGCGGTTATTTGCCAAAGACGGGGCGATGCGCGCCTTCCAAGAGGCGAAGGAGCAGAAGGTCGTGCGCTTTCTGGGCGTGTCGGGGCACAACGACCCTGCCGTGCTGATTACTATGCTGGAGCGGTTCCCGTTTGATATGGTGCTGTTTCCACTCAACCCGACGGAGGTTCACCACCCCAAGAGTTTCATGGGCGACTTTTTCAAGCTCGCTCAAAAGCAGAAGTTAGGGCTGGCGGTGATGAAGGTGATGGGCATCGGTCGGCTGGTGGGGCAGGGTAAGCTCACGGTGAGCGAAGCGGTTCACTACGCGCTGAGCCATTCCATCCACACGGCAGTGATTTTGTGCAACAGCCTGCAGGAACTGCGTGAGGTAGTGGGGGCGGTGCGCGAGTACAAACCGCTCAAACCTGACCAGCTCCGAGCGTTGGAGGAGCGTGCGCGCCCATTGACCCAAGAGATAGCGGGTGTGTATCACACCTGGCCCTAAGGGATGTCCCACAGAAACTGCTCCATCAGCACGCGCCCTTCGGGGTCAAACTGCACCCCCTCGCTGGCTAAGTGGGCGCGTTGGAGTTGGGCGAGCATCGGGTCTCGGCGTTGGATGCGCAGAGTGCCGTCAGCGCCCACCACGCGCCACCACGGCACATCGTCGGGAGCGAACGCCATCCATCGCCCCACCTGTCGTGCGCTGGGCACCCCACAGGCTTCGGCAACTTGACCATAGCTCAGCACCTTGCCCGTCGGGATTTGGCGCACGAACGCATAAACCTGTTCCGCACTTGCCACAATCGGGTGGGAGTGTACCTCGCTGGAAATGAAGGAATGATAGGCAGGATGCCGTGCCACGAGTCCTAATGGGCAGGATGCCCGTGCCACGAGTCCTCACGGGCAGGATGCCGTGCCACGATTTTCCGAACACCCTCTCACACACCCTTGCAATTCGCCCCGTGAATATGCTATAATACACACGATGTCCTGCCGACTTTCGCGAGCGGTGCAGTGGGTGGGCATCATCTGGCTGAGTGTGTTCCTCTGGAGCAACTTGGCTCACTCGATGATGCACGCACCTTCGCACGGCGAGGGTGATTGTATGGTCTGCGTGGTACACAAAGTACCCACGCTGGCAGACGCACCCATTCGGCAGGCGGTTGCGGTCTCCCACCTATTCGCTCAACCGTCTCCCTCACTTTACCAATACACTCGCTTCCCCCTGCCTTCGGCGGTTGCGCTCCAACTGCTCATTCCACGCGCGCCCCCTGTCTGAGCCTTTTCGGGGTCTCACAGGCACACCTTAGGATGTTTCGGTGTGGGCGCCTTCCTATGCGCTCTGTACAGACCAGCCCCGCTGGAGTGTGCCGATAACGCAGATATTCCCAATCTCGTAAGGAGGTTCTCAATGAAAACTTGGCACATTGTTGCCTTTATCGTTGCGGTTGCACAGATTGCTCAGGCTATTGCTCAGGCTCACGAGGACGACTTGCTGTTCGGTGAGGAGAACGGGCAGGTAGTAGTCATTCAGCCCCAGCCTCACCCGATACGCACGATGTCGAGCGTGTTCGGCTCGTTCATCTTGGATGTGGGGATGGACTTCTATTGGGAGCCGAACACAGGCTTAGACCACCTGCGCTCGTGTCGGGTGCAACAGGTCTGGATTACGCCCGGACTGCAGGCGACCAAGTCGGGCTTCGGCACGGTGTTTTGCGCATCGGGTTGCCCGAACTTTTTCAACCTGCCCACGAACGGCACGCCCCACCACCACTTTATCTTCGGGGCGAGCCAGCCCGGCGTGTATGTGTGGGATGTTCGTGCGGTGAACGCAGTGGCGCGCGACGGACGCCCGCTGGCAGATATGGCGCATCCCTACCGAATCTACATGGTGGCGGGCAATGTGCGTCGGCTGTTCGGCTCGGTGAACGCGCCCAACTATCAAGGCAACCTATATAACCTCCCCCTCACTGTGCAGATACGCCAAGCGGGCACAGTGGTAGCACAACAGTCCCAACCGCCGAACCGCACTGCCCGATACGACTATATGGTGGGCTTCACCCAGTCGGGCACCTACACCGTCGTGGCGAAGTTGAGCAAACACCTCTCCCGCCGAGCCGATAACTTCAACCTGAGTAGTGCCCATCGCTTGGATTGGACCTTCAGCACTCCGGGCGATGTGAACAACGACGATGTGATCGACGACGCCGACCTGCTTCAGGTGCTGTTCGCATTTGGCTCCAGTGACCCCGCCAGCGATGTGAACGGTGATGGCGTCGTGGACGATGCCGACCTGCTGACCATCCTGTTCAACTTCGGGGCGGTCGGTGAGGGGTCGCAAAACTAACCGAAAGGAGGTCTATGAACGATGAACCGACTGATGACATTCGGACTGAGCGTTGCGCTGACTGCGCTGATGAGCGCTGGGTTTGCCCAGCATGACCACGACCACGAGGGCGACATCCATCTTGGAGTCGCCGACGGTTCCGCAGCGGTTGTGGAACCTCACGAACTGGCTGAACCGCCTTACTCCCTCGAGCTTATGATGGAACAAATCCTGCCAGGAGTGTTCGGCGTGGATCAGGGTTGGGATTTCCACATCGAGGAGGGTGAGACCCACCCGATGCTTCGCAGTGTCACTATCCAGCAGGTGTTCATCTCGGACGGGCTGGTAGGCGTGTTGGAAGACACGGACGAGCCGATATTTGGGGCAGGGGCAGGAGGCACCTGGACTTTGGAATGGGACGAGAACGACCCCGAAGCAGTCCACCAGCATATCGTGTTCGCCTCCAACACGCTACCGACCCGCGACAACCCGCTCCTGTTCCGGTTCCGCCTTGTGGACGCCGTCGCTTGGGACGGCACGAACCTGCCCAACTCGGACATCACCTACACGCTGGAGTTCGTGCCTGAGCCTGCCTCGCTGTTGGCGCTCAGCGCGGGGTTGGGCGCGTTGGCTCTGCGTCGAAGGAGGCACGCGTAGATGAAGGTCGCCTACCTGTTCATCTCTCCCCGTGCTTCGTCCTACAAGTTGGGGCAGATGATTCTGCCTCAACTGGAGGCGGGCACGCACGGCGTGGAAGTGGTGGGGATGTTCTTCTTCGACGACAACGCTTACATCCTGCGTCAGGGCGACCCGATTGGGGAGCGCTTGGCGAAAGTCGCCCGAGAGAAGAACATCCTGCTGATGATGTGCGACATGTGCGCCTTAGAGCGCAACTTGGCGAAGGGGCAACCGCGCTGGTGCGACGAGCAAGGGAGCGGACGCACCGAGCCTGCCGATTGTGTGCCTGTCAACACAGTGGCTGAGGTACAGGTGGGATGTTTTCCTG
>CAKZQI010000151.1 GCA_937139515.1 uncultured Armatimonadota bacterium
GACAGAAAGGGGGTGTCAGAGTGAAAGTGGGGGGTAATAGAGCTAACGAACGGGCGTCAAAGTAGGGACAGGTTGGCGTGATTTGGAACTCAACGAATGTATCCTTGTCAGGGGGATGAGGTTCGCAGACCCGTCGACTCAGGTTGACAGAGTGGGGTGTTCGGAAGCCCTCTGCGTTATCTGAAGGGTAAAATACTAGCGTCATGAGGGTTCGTGCTAAGGCTGTGGTTTGGGGATTTCTGTTGAGCCTACTGACCTCCTGCGCGCAAACGGCACGATTGGATGAACAACAGCGCCTGGAGGTGTTTCAATTTGTCTGGAACGAGGTGAAAGAGGCACACTACGACCCGAAGTTGGGAGGTGTGGATTGGGAAGCGGTGCGCGTGCAGTACGAGCCGAAGGTGCGCTCGGCGTCCAGCGATGCGGAGTTCTACCGCACGCTGGAGGCGATGCTGGGCGAGCTGAAACAGTCGCACTTTGCGATTATCCCCTCAGGCGTCTACTCGGCTCAGGAGCGCGCCTCACGCTCTGGCTCGTTGGGCAGTGATACGGGGCTGGTGGTGCAACTGGTGGATGGGCGCCCTCTCGTGGTGCGGGTGCGGGCAGGCTCTTCCGCCGCCCAGCAAGGGGTTCCACCCGGTGCCGAAATCCTCGCGGTGGACGACACCCTCACCGAACAGCTTCTGAACGCCATTCGCGAACGGAAACTGCCCCCTGTTGAAGAGCGGTTTGAGGTGGCGCTAAGCTTCTTCTCGCTCCTTAGCGGCTCCAAAGGTACCAAGCGCACTGTGCGCTACCGCGACCTGGAAGGCAACGAACACACTGTCGTGCTGGAGTGTCGCGTGCGCCCTGCGAAAGTGGCTCAGTTCGGCTGGCTTCCCCCAATCCCCGTCTATGTGGAGAGCCGACGCCTGCCCGGCAACATCGGCTATATCCACTTCAACGCCTTCATGCCCGAAGTGATGCAGGAACTGCCCCAGCGGTTGCGCGAACTGAACGACACGGCGGGGCTGATTATTGACCTTCGGGGCAACATCGGCGGTATTGGGCTGATGGCGGGCGGAGTCGGAGGCTATCTGGTCTCCAAAGAGACACCTTTGGGCACGATGCGCTTGAGGCAAGGCACTTTCGGGATTATGGCGAACCCACAGCCCTACCGCTATAGGCGCCCTGTAGTGATTTTGGTGGACGAGTTTTCGCTCAGCACCGCTGAGATTATGGCTCAGGGATTGAAAGAGGCGGGGCGCGTGCAGGTGGTTGGACGCCCGACGCCGGGCAAAGCACTCCCCTCACGACTGACCCAACTGCCACACGGCGGATACCTGCAACTGGTGATGGCGGATTTTGAGACCCCCAAAAAGTACCGCATCGAGGGGGCTGGGGTCATTCCCGATGTGGAGGTGGTATTCACGCCCGAAGCGTTCCGAGCCAGCGCCGACCCCGTGCTTCAAAAAGCGTTGGAGCTCCTCACCCGAAACAGCGCCCAACAGGTACACTCTAACTAAGGTAGTGGAACCATGAGAAAAGCGTTCGGGTTTCTGGTTTTGTTCGGGTTGGGATTCTTGGCGGGTGCGTATGTGTTGCGCACCTACTTCCCTTCTACTGCACCGATTGCCGCCCCACCCTCTGTCCGTGATGAGTCGGCAAAGACCCTTTTAGCGAGTTTAGAGACACCCGCTCCTGAAACGCAGAGTGCCCCACCCACCAACTTTGAGACGATGCTCCGTACCGCCTCTCAGCGCATTTCAAGGGCAGTGGTGAATGTGGACACTACGGGCGAAGTGCGCACTTGGCGCGGACCTGCTCGTGTGGGGGGACAGGGGTCAGGCGTGATTATCAGCACCGACGGCTACATCGTGACCAATAACCATGTGATACGCATCGGGCGTGAGGTCGCACCTAACATTATGGTGACCCTGCAAGACGGACGACGCTTCCGCGCCACCCCACTGGGCACCGACTCGCAAAACGATATTGCCCTGCTCAAAATTAACGCGACCAACCTGCCCGCTGCCCAGTTTGCCGACTCTGACAAGTTGGAGGTGGGCGACTGGGTGATTGCCGTGGGCAACCCGTTCGGCTTCGGGCACACCGTGACCGCGGGTATCGTGAGCGCCATCAACCGCAACATCGAGGGCGCAGGCAATGTGCCCAGCGGTCTCATCCAGACCGACGCCGCAATCAATCAAGGCAACTCCGGGGGCGCGCTCGCCGACTCGCGGGGGCGACTGGTGGGCATCAACACCGCCATCTTCTCGCCGGTGGGAGCGAATGTGGGAATCGGTTTCGCCATCCCCATCAATCGTGTGCGTCAGGTCGTGCGTGAGATTTTGGAACACGGTTCGGTGGGGCAGGCTTGGCTGGGCATCAGCTATGCCGACCTGAGCGACCCCGAACTGCGCCGTGC
Source organism: uncultured Armatimonadota bacterium (assembly GCA_937139515.1). Classification (GTDB taxonomy): domain Bacteria; phylum Armatimonadota; class Fimbriimonadia; order Fimbriimonadales; family GBS-DC; genus CAKZQI01. The sequence continues at coordinate 2,408 of CAKZQI010000151.1, forward strand.
GCTTAGCGAAGACTTCCCTGAACTGAAGTTCCCCAGCACGGGAATGCTGATTATGCAGGTGCTTCGCAACTCGCCCGCCGCCGAGGCAGGCATTCGCCCTGGCGATGTCATCACTTCGGTCAACGGGCGCAATGTCGCCAACATAGAGCAGATGCAACAGATAATGCGCCGTATGAAGCCCGGCGAGAAGGTCAAGCTGCGCTTGTGGCGCGAAGGGCGCACTGTGGACATCGAAGTCGTGCTCGGAGTGCGCCCCGAAGGAATGTGACCTCTGCGCATACGCGCTGGGAGCGTGGGCGTCCCGCCCGCATCACTCTGCGAACCCGGAGAAATAAGCATGAGCCGATACGAAGCCTACCAGCAGGTGGTGGCAGTGCCCAGCCATCACCTGCGTTGGAATTTGTACGGGGCAGGCTTGGAAAATCTGGGGCGCAACGGTGCCCCAGAGACCGTCCCCACCCCACAACCCGGCGACCATCAACTGCTGGTGCGCATCGATGCGGTCGGTATCTGTTTCAGTGACCTGAAGATTCTCAAACTCGGCGGCGACCACCCCAAGATTGCCCGCGACCTGCGCCAATACCCCGTCGTGATGGGGCACGAGATTGCCTGCACCGTCGCCCAAGTGGGGTCTGCGCTC
>CAKZQI010000152.1 GCA_937139515.1 uncultured Armatimonadota bacterium
CTTGCACAAGTATCTGACCGAGGCGCTGGTGCGCGAGTTAGACCTCTACACCTACCGCGTGGAGGAGCGAAACGGCGAGCTGGTTTGGGTGGTGGACGAGACCGACTGGCGCAAAGTGCGCAACGCTCTGGTTGACCAGCTCACTAACTTCGGGATGCCCGTGATTATGGTGGAGGACGGGGATTACGAACACCGGGGCGAGCTGTACCTTAAGCACTACTACGACGGCAAACCGCTGGATATGCAACGCACCTCGCGCTGTCTGCGCTATCTGGTGCGCTTGTGGGGACGCCCCGTGCATTTAGAGACGGTGCTCAACGATGAGCAGGTCGTGCTGGTCTGCGACGGCAACACGATAAGCCAGCATGCGCTGTAGTGGGGTATCCTATTGACGAATGTCGGTTGCGGTAAACAGTGTGCCCCCCCGCGTGGCGCGTTGGGCGCTCGGCTGGATTACTCTGGTTGCGTTTTTAGACACCTTCGCAATCGTGCCTCTGTTGGCTCCCTATGCTGAGGACACTTTGGGAGCCTCTCGGCATCAGGCAGGGCTGATTATTGCGCTCTATTCGCTGGCGAACTTGGTGGGCAACTTTGGTTCAGGCGTGCTGATTGACCGCTACGGTCGGCGCATGCCGATGGTGCTGAGCCTGCTGATTGCGAGCGTGTTGATCGCACTCTATTCGCTGGCGCGCAGCCCAGAGACGATGATGGTGTTGCGTGTGCTTCACGGGCTGTCGGGTGCGGTATTCGTGCCGGCGATGTTCGCAATGGTGGCGGACTATGGGGGTCAGCGTCGTGCCCAAGCGATGGGCACGGCAGGTGCCCTGATTGGACTGGTAGCGCTTCTGGCACCTGTGCTGTCGGGCATCCTCGCGAAGTATTACGGGATGTCGGTGGTGTTTTGGGGCGTAGCGGGGCTGATGGCGCTTGCAGGGCTGGTAGGGTTCACCCTTCAAGAGCGGTATGCGCATCCCCGCTACGAAGCACCGATACACCCAATGGAAGTGCTGAGGTTGCCGACCCCGATGGCGATGTTCCTATTAACGCTGGGCATGACCTTTGCGATGGGCGTGCTGACCTTCAGTTTGCCCACACGGCTCAGCGAGGCGGGCTTTGACCCGGCGTACCGAGGGCGAATGTTCGGGATGTTTGCGCTGGTAGCCGTGCTGACGATGAGCCTCGTGCGCGGACGGCATGCGCTGGGCGGAGGGGGCAACCGTTCGCTCGTCGGGATTGGGCTACTTATCGTCGGCGTGCTGGGGTTGGATTGGTTCCCCATTCCATCGGGCACTTGGTTCAGTGTGCTGATGTACGGGTTGGGGTTCGGTCTAACATTCCCAGCGGTTCACTTGGTTGCCTATGAGGGCGCACCGCTCCATCTACGTGGGACGGCGCTTGCAGTGCTCCACGCATTCTACTCGTTGGGCTACACGCTCGGTCCTGCCTCGGCGGGCGTTGTGGATGCGTTTGCGGGCACTGTGGGCGCGGGGCTGGCGCTCTTGCTTCTGGTTTTGGCGTTCCACTTACTGAGGTGTGGGCGTGAGCAGGTGGTGGATTAGCTATCAAGTTTAGGAGCGACTTCGGCGCGGGTGTTTGTTCGTAGGACTTCCTGAATCCCGAGCGACGCAGGAGGCTTCCCAGAAAGACTACAAAATAAGCGGTATAATCGTATACGGTATGCCCCATCAAATAGAGACCGTAGAGGACTTGGTTCGATTGCTCAAAGAGCATCCCGAATGGCGTGAGCGCGTGCGAGAGGTTCTCCTCTCGGACGAAGAGCGTGCAGTGCCCACAACCCTGAAAGAGACAGGTGCAGTCTTAGAAAGGCTCATTGAGCTGCATGAGCGTGCCCTTGAGAGACTCGCCCGAATTGAGGCGACTGCTGAGAGGCTTGCCTCTTTTGATCAGCAGCTTGTAGAAAGTCACGAAGCGCTGCGTCAGAGCCAAGAACAGTTGATTGCCAGCCACGAAGTTCTGAGCCAAAAGCAAGAACAGCTAACCGCCAGCCACGAAGCGCTGCGCCAGAGCCAAGAACAGTTGATTGCCAGCCACGAAGCGCTCAATCTAAGTCACATCCGACTTAGCGAGAGCCACGAAGCATTGACACGAAGTCATCAGGCGGCGATTGAACGATTAGACCGCATTGAGTCGACGCTCCAAAGTCTCCTTCAGTGGGCAGACCAAGCAAGAGTAGACATCGCAGATAGCAAAGGTTTCTCCTTTGAAACAAAAATGTCCTCTCAAGCCGCTGCACGCCTCGGGCGGTTCCTCCGTAAACCACGCCGATTGGAAATCGCTGAGTTTCTTGATGAGATGGAAGAACAGGGTGCCCCTCTCACCCCTGAGGAACTGGAGCAACTGCGCTCGTTGGACATCTTAGTCACGGGTCGTGACCGACGCACGGGCAATACTGTCTATATCACGGTGGAGGTCTCGTGGATGTTATATCCCAGCGATGTCGAGCGCGCCGAGGAGCGTGCCGGGCTATTGCGCCGTTGCGGATACGAAGCCTATCCCGCCCTGATAGGCAGGGGGATTACCCCTGAAGCCTCCACTCTTGCCCAGCAGAGGCGCGTGATTACCTATCTGGATGGTTCGCTTCTCCACCCCGGCGCGTTCAACGGTCTCTGATACGCAAGCGCAAGGGTTCGCCGTAGCCCTCAAAATCGCTGTACATACCCCAAACGAAGGCAGGTAGGATAGTGTAGTCCCCCGGCACCTCCGCCCGCACGACGAACGAGAACTGGTAGCGTTCGCCGCGGTGCCACTCCTCACGGTAGGCGAGGGCACGGTCATCGCGCAGTTCCGCCGTGTTCGGACTCCACCAAGCCTCTCTCAGGAAGTACTCGGTGTCCAACGGGGCAATCCCACCCGCATAAGGCACCTCCAACACGCTAAACTGGAAGCGCGGGATGTCCGTGGGCATTCGTACCTCCGCCTCCACACGGATGAGGGTTCCAACCGACACCAAGTCGTTCGGACGGATTGGGCGCGCCCGGTTGGTGCGCTCGTCCAGCGCGTACAGTCGCACCTGCACGGCACGATTGCGCCCATCCAAGCCAGCATTCAGCGGGCGCGCCTCCACCAGTCGCACAGAAACCAACGATAGCCCTCCTTGAGAGCGGACGCGAACCGTGTTCTCGCCCGCTTGGAGGGCTTCTCTCAGGTTGATAACGCTGGACTTGCGCGGATTCGCATCCAACTGCCAGCGACGGCGAGCGTTGACCTCTACTTCCAGCGTACCTGCTGCCCCACCGACCCACGATACTTTGCGCGCTTGACTGTAGTCCAACAGCGCCAGCACGCCGAGCGCTACATCGCGGGATGAGTACCTGTTATTGTCCAACATCCAAGTAATCAGGGCAAGTGCGGTCTTGTCCAAGACCTCGTCGTAGCGGGCTTTGGAACCGAATGCCTGTACCGCCAACGGCTCGGTGAGCACAAGCGCCTTCAAACAGAGCGCCTGGATTTCCTGGGCTTTCCATTCCCAACCCCAATCTTGGTCTTGCGAGGACGACCAGAGGAGGAAGTCGGGTGTTTCGTTGCGCTGGTTCAGTAGGCGTTGCCAGAGGGTGCGTAGGATGTCATCAGCACGTAGCGCTGTGCGCCAGTGCCCCAACGCCAGAAGCACATCCGCAAGCACTGCGGGGTCGTTCGTCTGGAGAATCGGCTTGATTTTGGACAGGAGGTCGGCGCCCAGTTTATCAGGTGTTTCGCCAAGTTCGGATAGGGTGCGTAGCCCGAACGCAGTATCTCGTAGCAGTTCGCGGTACCTGTAGCTGTCCCCGCGCGGGGGGGTCATTCCCTGAAGTCGGTTCAGTCGCTCGGAGGTCTGTTGGCGCAGGGCATCTAACCCCTGTGTGAAGAGCCAGTCGGGTACTTCAACGCCTGCGAGGCGCGCTTGGTGCAGACCGCCCATCACATACGCCGTGAGCCAGAGGTAGCCCTCACCGTCGCCCATCCATGTCCATCCCCCATCGTAGGAGCGGAGCTCCCTCAGTTGCTGGATGCCTAACTGGACTGAGCGCAAGATTTTCTCACGCTTTTCTTGGGGCACTTCAACGCCCTCAGCTTCTTGCGCACGAAGCCACAACAGGGCAGGTAGGAATCGGCTCGTGGTCTGCTCGGCACAGAGATGTTCGTAGTTCAGCAGATAGTCCACTGGCTCTTCCAGTAGCTGGTCAAGGCTGGGGTAGGCATACAGTTCGAGCCGACTTTGCTCCAGCCGAGTATCAGGCACAACTCGGAAGGTGAAGGTCTGCTCGCCTTGTACCAGCCGTGTGGAGGAGGTGGTGCGGTACCAGATGGCGGGTTTGACCAATAAGGTTCGCAGTTCCGAATCGCTGAGGGGCGCGTTCTCGGCACGGGCAGAGACCGTGAACACCTGATTGCCGGGCGTTTTCGCCTCGTAGTTCCAGCGCACCACTTGCGAGCCGCGCGCAGGCACATTCACGCGCGTGGGCAACTGCTGGTTCGGGGTCTGCAACACCACTTGCACGGTGTGGGGCTGGTCGGTCTCGTTGCTGACAATTGCGCTCAACTCCGCTCGGTCGCCCTCCACCAGCCACATCGGCAGGCGCAGGCGCACCATCAGGTCTTTGGAGGCTTTGATAGAGGCTTTTGCGTACCCGACCTGCGTGCGTGCGGTGTGCCCGTTGACGGTCAGGCGCCATTCGGTGAGGCTATCGGGCAGGCGGAACTGCACGCGGGCGACCCCTTGCTCATTGGTGGTGAGGTCTGGGAGCCAGAACGCCGTGTCGGGGAAGTCGCGCCTTGGCGTCTCGGCACTTCCCTTATCGCCTTGCAGTGCCAGCCACGGCGCCGAGAACACCGTGTTCACTTTGTTGTAGCGCTGGCTGTAGAATGCTTGGGACAGGCGTTTCGGGTTGTCCTCGCGAATGGCGTAGATACTCTCGTCCACCACCGCCAGCGAAAGTTCAGCGCGCACAGGATTGCCTTGTGGGTCGGTGGCGCGTATCTCGGCTTGAACGGTCTCACGGGGCTGATACCGTTCCTTGTCGGTGCGAATGCTCAGCTGGAGTGCGCCTTCACTCCACCTCACGCGGATAGGTACCGTTCGCTGGTAGAACCGCTTCCGATGCACCATACAGACGCTGATGTACGCCGAGGGTATCTGCTCCGAATGGATAGGCAGGGCAACGCGGGTAATCGCCCCCTGACTGGGCACGACCTGAGTGCGGTAGAGCTGATTGCCCTCCAAGCTCACATAATAGACAGCGTCGCGCAGGCGACTTCGGATGGCGATTTCGGCGGTCTCACCGGGCGCATAAGCGCGCTTTTGGGCACGCACCTCCAGCAGTGTGTCTTGAGGGGTCGAGAAGTCGCTCCAGCTCCCACGGCTCATCACCCAAGTGTAGTCTTCCTGACGCAGGGAGCGGTTTCGGGGGTCGGTCGTCTCTACGCGAACGAGCCAGTCGCCTGGCTGGGTCGGCGTGAACTGGAAGGTGGCGTAGCCCTCGGCGTCGGTGCGTATCGTTCCCGCGGTTCGCTCATAGAACCTTTGCGTGCGCCCTTCCCACAACTGCTCGCCTGCCGACCAGCGTAGGGTCGTCTGAACGGGGCGTCCCGTTCGGTTCGCTATCACGCGCACAGTGTAGGTGAACGGCGTGCCCACCTCCCCGAACCACTGTCCTGCCTCGTAGAGGATACGCCATTCGCTGGGTGCGATTTGGAGCCGTGCTTCGCCTTTCGCTGACTCGCGCCCCTCGCTGAGCGCCTCCACTTTCACAAGGAACGGCACTGGGTCTGTGACGCCTGTGGTGTCACCCATCAAGCTTCGGGCAGGGATACGCAAGCGAAGTCGCCCTTGAGCATCAGTACGAGCCTCTTGGAAGTGAACCAGTTGCCCATAGTCCCCACTGTCCCACTCCTGAACGCTTTCGCTCTCTTCGCCCTCCACAGGCGAGCCGTAGGACAAGTAGGTGGGCTGACGCAAGATGGACACATATAAATTCGTGTTGGCGGTGGGCATCCCGAAGTAGTATTCGGTGCGTATCTCCAGTAGGACGGTCTCGTCGGGCAAATAAAGGTCGCTACTGGGGCGCACCTCTACGCGCATTGTGGGTTTGCGATAGGCAGATACAGGCACATAGGTGTCAGTAACAGGAACGGGGCGCCCTGGTGGTGTTTCCAGACGCGCCGAGAGCGTGTAGAAGCCTGTGGGGGCATCGGGGTCAATCGAGAACTGGTCGTTTATTGAACCGAACTCGTTTAGGCGAAGCGTGCGTTCTTGGACGGTCTCGCCATCGGGGTCTTTCAGTTCTACTTGGATGCGCATGCCCTCTGCGGGGAGCGCATATCCCTCCTGAGAATTTTGTCGGAAGATACCCTTGAAGGAGATAGTCTGCCCCGGACGATAGATGGGGCGTTCGGTGTAGAGTGTGCCTGTGAGTTCAACCTCCTCCTCTCTGAAGGGGTGTGCTTCCACCCATTGGATAACCCGCCCTGTGCGCGGGTTTTGGGCAACCAAGTAAGTTGTTCCCTGTGCCTTGAGGCGTACGATGCCGTTGGGGTCGCTTGAGGCGCGTGCGATTAGGGTGGAGGGTTCTGCGCTCGTGCGACCCATATTAACACAGCTTACGGGCACACCTGCCACGGGCTGACCCGTACGCAGGTCTACACACCAGACCTCACTGAGATTGGGCGCATTTTTCGCGACTAATCCGACTGAGGAGACCATCACCATCAGGGGTCTGACGAGGCGTTGGGAGCGTACCTCTGCGATGTAAATCCCCTCTTCCAGCGCAGTGGGCAGGTCTAAATACTGGATAAATGCGCCTTCGGGGTCGCGCCCTCGCACGGCATAAGTGCGCTCGTTGACCAACTGCACATACGAGTCCAGCCTCTTGATATAGCCTTCCCAAACTGCGGAAGATTCCCACCATCCATACTGGAGCCTGCGCAGGTCATAGAATGCTGAGAAGAATTGGGGGTCATCGGGTTGAATAGTCAGCGCATAGAGCCGCAGGCGCAGTTGGTCATCCTTGACAAAACCGCGCACCCCCAGTCGTATCGGCTCGTCGGGCGTGTAGACCGACTGTGGGTGAATCGCATCGAGATACTCCCCGCGCGTGCGCGCCCAGAACTCCATCGCAAGGGTCTGACCCGAACGGAGGCTAATTAGCTGACCCTGCCATTCATCGGTCTGCTTACTCAGTGTATGTACCTCTGAGCGACACTGCACATAGTAATTGCCTGGAGGCAGCCCCCGCACTTGAAAACGCCCTTGCGAGTCGGTGTAGACCTGCCAAGTAGAGGGGGTGCTGTATTGGCGTTCTTGCCAACCTTGTTGCTCCCTCTCACGGGGAGGTTCGTCTAGAAAGCGCTCGCTGGTGATTTCCACGAGCATGTTTCGGAGGGGTTGCTGGGTGTATTCTGAGTAGAGCGTTCCGACAAGTGTGGCGTTGGGGAGTTCGATTTTGCTCAGTTCCGCCAGTCCGTAAAGCTGAAACGCCACCAACAGCCCGATTGCGACTATCATGCCCCAAATTCGCTGGGTATGCATTTTTGTTCCCTCCTCAAGGTTCGTCGATTGTTAGACGAGTCCTGCCCGATTTCGTTAGGAGTTGGTGGCTATTTTGGAGGTTGGGGGTGACGTGATGCATCCCCTTCCCTACTTGCAGATGCAACGGGAGCGAGGTGTTGAATAGAACTCGTGTAGTGACGCCGTGCTCTCCCCTATTTTTCAGCGGGAAGCCATACAAAATCTCCCAGCGAGGCACGCACCGACACAGGGGGCGCACTGTCGGGCAGGCACACAATCACGGCGGTCTCTCGGACACCACGCTGGCGCAGGCGGAGCGAGATACCGACATCGTACATCACATGCCCATTCCCAGCGATTATCACGAACGCCGAGCGCGGAGAGGGCACCGTGCGCTCCATATACCGAATTGCCGAGTTCGCCATCCCCTCGTCCCAAACGACTTGGGCGGGATAAATCGCATCCAAGCGAGGGTTGCCCGGATGTCCGCCCATCAGGGCGTCAAACAGCAGGCGGTGCTCCGTCTGGCTTAGGTCGGGGTCAGACAGACCCAATCGTTCGTCGAGGGGCACGCTCTGCCAACCGTCGCGCGCTACCTGACGCACCAGTGTACGGGGTACATTCAACGCCACCAAGCGCAGACGGTTCTGACGCACTACCTCAAAGATGGGGCGATACAGCGCATAATCAAAACCCCACTGGTTCTGCCAGTCGCTTTGTTGAATGAACTCTGCTTCGCTGAGGCGTCCCAGCGTCCACAGATTGAGCGGGTGCTGTTTCGTGCGATCAAACATTTCCATCCCGACAATCACCGAGCGCCCCGCCCGCACCAGCGCGGAAATCACCTCCGCCTGAAACTGGTGGTGTTTTGCGTTGTCGTGTTGCTCGCCGATGAGGATATAGGTCGCCGATTCCAACGATTGCACCATCTGCGTCATAGTCACCGCCCGCCGACGGTGTGTGTCCACAATCTGTCCGGGTTGAACTTGGACGAGGTACTGACGCTTCGGGTCGCCAATACGCAACTGGTAGACCGAGTTTTCCTGCGCTCGCATAGAGTCTTGTTTCTTGCCGATGTGGACTTTCCCTGCTAACGATGTCCTGTGGGGTGGAGGTATGCTAATGCGATGGTTTCAACGCACCCGCAAACGCTGGGACGAGGAGCAAGCCCCTGTGGACATAGAGACTTTGGGGGCGCGCTCTGCCACCGAGTTTGACGACGACCTGCTGGCGAAACACGGCTACGAGATTTACGACCAGATGATGACCGATGCGCATGTGCGTGCGTGTATCAATCTGAAGCGCTGGGGCATTCTGAGCGTATCGTGGCGTCTGGAGCCTGCGGATGACAGCCCCGAAGCGAAACGCGCCCATGCGCTCGTGGAGGCGAACCTTCATCAGATGGCAGGCGGCGTGTTTAGCCTCTTGTGGCGTGTGCTGGATGCTTTGGCGAAGGGCTATTCGGTGTTGGAGAAGCTGTATCGCTATGACCCTGCGGTGGGTTGGCGGTTAGTGGGGTTCAAGGCGAAGAACCCTGCCCTATTCGCCTTTGAGACCGACGCCTATCGGAATATCCGTTCGCTGGTGTTGCTGGCGCCGACGGGTGAACGGTTAGCCCTGCCCCGTGAGAAGTTCGTGTTGTACGCCTACAGCCCCCGCTACGAGTCGCCTGCCGGCGATTCGGACCTGCGCGCCGCTTACAAGCACTGGCGCAGTAAGGAGCGTATCTTGCAGATGTGGGATTTGTTCTTAGCCAAGTACGCCTCACCCACCTTGATTGGCACCTACAAGCGCGGGCTACCGCCTGCCCAGCAAGAGGAGTTATTGCGTGCTTTAGACCGTATCCAGCAGGAAACGGCGATGATTGTGCCCGAAGAAGTGAAGGTCAGCGCGTTAGAGTATAAGCCGTCGGGCGCCGAGAGCTTCGCCAACGCCATCACCTACCACAACGCCGAGATCGCAAAGGCGATTTTAGGCGAGACGCTCACGACCGACGAGGGTCAGCGTGTGGGAAGCCTTGCGCTGGGCAAAGTCCATTTAGAAGTTTTGAAGACCCAACTGCGCTCCATACGAGCCGACCTCGCCGAACGGGTGATGCAAGACCAGGTCATTCGTCCGCTGGTTCAGATGAATCTGGGCAACGCTCCCGAGCCGCGCTTCGTTTGGGACGAGGGGGGCGTTTCTCCTCAAACCTAACTGAGGGTGTTCGAAAAATCACTGGGATCGCGGGCGTCCCGCCCGCATGCATGGCATGGGCATCCCTCACCAAGCGGTTCTCAACGACAATGCAGGCGAGACGCCTGC
>CAKZQI010000153.1 GCA_937139515.1 uncultured Armatimonadota bacterium
CTTCCCCGGCGTCCTGCATTCCGGCGGACGATCGACGCTTGCCGGCGCCGGGGGGCGGGTGCCCCTCGGACGCAACCCGTTCAATTTCCATCCGATCGGCTCCGCCCCGGTCTCCCTGCCGACCCGGTGCCGTGCCGAGGCGACGGCCTGGCACGCTCCCTGCTTTGAGATCCCGGCGTCCCTGAGGCGCGGGTCGCCCTGCAACACGGGCACACCCTCCCTGCGCAGGGCGCCCGCAAACAGCTGGGCGTGTTCGCCCGTCTCGTGGGCAATCACCACCACCTCCTTGCCCGCCTTCAGCAACTCCTGAACCACGCGGTAGCCAACACGCCCCAAGCCAACAACAACCGTGTGATTGCGGTACAGACTTGCCATCGCTTTTTGCCACTCCTCTTGGCGCAATGTTTTGGAAAAGAGCATCACCCCGAAGCGCACAACTGCCTCTGCAAATAGCCCCACCCCCACAATCGGCACCACGAAGAAGGGAACCTGAGCGAGGGACGCTTGGGGGAACTCTAACACAGGGTTGAGCAACACGAACATCAAGGTCGCATAGAGCGCTTCGGCAACTCCCAGCGAGCGCTCCGAATAGAACAGCAGGAGCCACAGGGTGCCGATTAGCAGGAGCAGTGCAAATGCTACCAGCGAACGCCGAAACTGGCGCACCAGCAGAACCGTGTCGCGCCAATATGCCAGCGCCACCCGACGCCTCCGTAGGTGGGGCATACGCTCCCTCCGCACAGGCAGAGACTCCGACTTTTTGGACGGCATCCCAAACAGATACACTTCGGACAGCGATGAAAGTATCCTACAATCGGAAAAGAACGCCTCCTTTTCGAAACGAGGTATAATCCACTGGGTGAGCAGGAATGCAGACCACGCTACCGAAACAAGAGATTGTCTATCCCGATTCGGACGGTCAGCCGATGGCGAACAATACCAAGCAAGCGCACGCGATGGTGGTATTGAAGGAGAATCTGGACGCACTCTATGCAGATAATCCCGATGTGTTCGTGGCGATTGACCACTTCTGGTATCCTGTGGAGGGGCATCCCGAAATCCGCCAAGCGCCCGATGTGATGGTGGCGCTGGGCAGACCGAAAGGGCATCGCGGTTCATATAAGCAGTGGGAGGAAGGCGGTGTTGCGCCCCAAGTGGTGTTCGAGGTGCTTTCACCCGGCAACACGGCGTTGGAGATGGGGCGCAAGTACGCTTTCTACGAGCGCTACGGGGTTCAAGAGTACTATATCTACGACCCCAACACCGGCGTCTGGGAAGGCGCCATCCGCAAGGGCGACCTGCTGGAGCCGATTGAGCAGATGGAAGGCTGGACCAGCCCTCTGCTTGGGATTCGCTTCGAGCGCGGTTCGGGCGACGATATTGGGGTGTGTTATCCGAGCGGGGAACGGTTCCAGTACCTGGTGGATGTCCAACGCGCATTGATGCAGAAGGTTGAGCAAGAGCGTCAGCGTGCGGAAGCCGAACGCCAACGCGCGGAACAACTTGCTCAACGCCTGCGTGAACTCGGAATCGACCCCGACGCATAGACCATCCCGATGGAAGAACCGCTCACCCACGAATACGGCGAGGTTCGCATCCCATTCAGGCTCTGGGAAGCGTTGTACCACACCCTGCTCACCGAGCGCGAGCGCGAGACGAAATGTTTCCTTGTGTGCCAATCGCTGGAGATGGGCGATAGCACGGTCTTTTTAGTGCGTGAGTTGGTGCCCCTCCGAGAGGAAGATTACGAAGAGCGCTCGTCTGCACGGGTGGTGACGCGCCCAGAGTTCGTGCATGCGCTCCTTCAACGCTGTGCCAACGAGGGGTTGTCGCTTCTGGAGGCGCATTCGCATCCTTGGGGTGGGAACGCCCGCTTCTCTCAAGTGGACCACCGCAGTGACCTCCAGAAGTTCCAGACCACCGAGGTCATCCCGCCCCCGTTTCGGCACGGCACGCTGGTGTTCGGCAGCGATATGAGTTTTGAAGGACATCTGTGGGACTACACGAACCGCGAGGTGGTGCCGATTGTGCGCATCAAGGTGCTGGGTGAGCCGTATCAGATACGGTATGCCACGAACTTCGCTATGCCGAGCCTGGAGAGCGCGCTACGCACGCTGTACGACCGTCAAGTGCGCGCATTGGGCGACCAAGGGCAGACGATACTGTCTCGTCTGAGCGTGGCGATTGTGGGGGCAGGGGGGATGGGGTCTCAGGCGGCGATGGCGCTGACGCATCTTGGGGTGGGGCATCTGACGCTGATTGACCCCGACCGCTTGGAGATGAGCAATCTGAACCGCGTAGTGGGTGCGCTCTGGTTCCAAGCGGAGCGACGACAGCCCAAAGTGGAGGCGCTCGCCCGCCACCTCAACCGAGTGCGTCCGCCAAGCGATTGGGGCGTAGAGCCTCTGCCGATTGATGTGCGCGAACCGCTCGCATTAGCCCACCTGCTGAGCGCTGATGTGATTGTGGGGGCAGTCGACTCGGCGGTCGTGCGCCACTATCTCAACTTGGTCGCTGTCTGTGGTCTGGTGCCGTATTTGGATGCGGGGGTTGGCGTGCGCGCTGAGGGAGGACAACTGCGCGAAGGGGGGGGACAAGTTCAGGTCATTCTACCGGGCGAGACCGCCTGCCTGACCTGCGTGGGGCACTTGGTCAAGCAGAGCGTGCAGGAACAGCTCACGCCTCAACAGCGCGCGATGTCGGTCGCGCGGGGCTACATTCAAGGCGAGCCTGTGGCGAACCCCCAAGTAGTGTTCCTGAATGGCGTCGTGGCGAACCTGCTGGTGTGGGAGCTGGTCAAACTCTGCACGGGGTGCCATGCGGTTCAGCCGTATGTGTACTACAACCTGCTGGAGCAGAAGGCGTTCCCCGTAGACGCGCCTCGCAACCCCGACTGCTTCGTCTGTGGCGACAGTAATAGCCTGCTCGGTATGGGCTTAGTCGGAATTGAGGGCTACCAGCGTCGGGCAGAGAAGAGCGCTCCCGCTCGCATTCCTCCCCCCCGTTCTTCTAAAGCCGAACCGACGACGCCAGCGCTCCCCAAAAAGAAGAAGCGAGGCAGGGCAAGGCGCGGGAAGTGAAGCATGCACGCACGAGTTGGGGGCGAAAGCAGCTCTCTCAACACTTCCGAGTTGACCTCACCCCCAACCCCCTCTCCGTAAACGGAGAGGGGGCTTTAGCGCGCTGAGGTTCCCCCCTCTCTGCTTGCGGAGAGGGGGGCAAGGGGGGGTGAGGTCTCAATGATGTGAGGTAGGTAGGATCTGGTGCCACGCCTGTTATTTTGTATCCTCTAAATGCTCTATCTGGGAAACACTCCCTGCCTACTCCACCAGCGACCACGCCGACATACAGCGTGCGTAGTAGCTCCCGCACTCCGGCTCGTTGAAGGGGTTGCGTCTGGAACCGTCGTGGCGGTCGCGCACTGCCTGAACGACCTGCTCCGCCTCTGAATGGAAGCCGTAGTCCCACAGCAGGCGCGCAAAAGCGTACTCTAAGCCCGTCCAGCACTCTGCCCAGTAGGGGAAGGGCGGATAAGGCATCGGCGCGTGGGGATAGGCGCACAACACCACGCCCGATTCGTCGCCCGTCGCATAGGTGCGCATCGGATTGTAGTGCTGGTGGAAGTTCTTTCGGAAGTTGTAGCGCCAGATGGACTCCAACGCCTTCAGGATATGCTCGCGCTGGAACAGGTCGCCCAAACCCGCTCGGTTCGCCTTGTACTGCCCGATGAGCTGGTCAATCAGACAGCCCTCGCCCATCTGGAAGGGAGGCGGAGTGGGATAGGGATGCCACGCTGTCACATTCGGGTGCGATGGCTCTTTGGCGTTTCGCATTTGCTGGACATAATATTCACCGTTGAACAGGTGCTGGTCTGTCCATTCGCTTCCCTGTTCAAACAGCCTTCGACACTGTTGGGCGAACGCTTCGTCGCCTACCAAGCGTGCCATCTTCTCACCCGCGCAAAGCCCCGCCATATACCAGCTTTGGCACAGCGGGTTCGGTCCGACGAACTCCACATCGTAGGTGTTGTGCTGAATGCCCTCCATTATGCCGTCTTGATCGGCGTCCCAAGCACCTGCGCACCAAGCGAACTCCAGCATGCGCTTCACTTTGGGGTACCGCGCCCTAAGCCACTGCTCGTCGCCATCGCGCAGGTACTGCTGATAGACCCGCACGACCAGACCCATCTGCCCATCGACCGCCGAGAGGCTCCAAGTGGGGTCAGTTGGGGGCAGGTCGAGCCGAAAGCGTTGCGCGCCCTCTTCGGTCAAGCCGTAGGTGAGATGGCTTTCCAGCATGGAGCGGTGTAGGTCAGGAAACAGGTTCAGTGTCGCTTGCTCGTAGTTCCACACATGGGTACACGAGCCGTGACAGCATCCTGTAGTAGCGTTGCACCCTTCAAAGCCTGCGAAAGTGCCATCCTCCGAGCGGAACACGGTGGGGCTTTTAAGCACCGCCAAGCAGTTGAGCGCTGATTCTTTGAACGAATCGGGCAACTCCTTACGCCCCAGTATGGACTGCACGAACGCCAGCGTGCGCTGGTGGAGTTCGTTTAGGCGCGGGATGACCGAGCGAGCCACCTCCAGCGCATCGGCGAAGCACAGGGCGTAGTGGTTGCGCACAATCGGGTCGGCATCGGGTTTGCCTTGCCACCAGCCCAGCTCGTGCAGGTTGCGGTACGGAAAGTGCCAACACAGCAGGAAGCGCACTATATGCTGACCCGACGCAGGCACTTCAAAGCGCACCGAGACGGAGCTATCCCAGCCCCGCTCGTCACTGGGAGGGCAGGCTTGGTGGGGGTCTTCGTCGGGTAGGGCGCCCGTGTCCAGCAGGGTCTTTATGATGCCGAGCTGTTCGCCGTTCCAGGGGCGGTCGCGGAACGCCCAGCGTCGCGCTGAGGTGATTTCCCCGCCCTCTGCTAAGAGAGCGAGCGTACCCCAGCGTGGGTCGCGCTGTTCTGGCTCTTTGCGGAAGAGAACACCTTGCCAGCCGTGAGCCTCCGCAAAATCGGTGATGTTTCCACGCAGGTCAGACTGAATGCCGTCGGTGCCGACAAAGTTGGTCAGGATGAAGGTGAGCGACGCCTCTAAGGGTCGTTCGGAGAGGTTTGTGAGCGTTATCTCCAGCAAACCAAAGGGCAGGCTACTGTCGTCGGTCGCCTCGGGGATGAGCGGATTGAACGCCGTGATACTGGCGTGCAGGGGCAGTATCAGGTCGCCCAACAGGGCGCGCCCGTAGGGATAGGTCGCCTCAAAGCCCCGTGAGTGCATTCGGGGGATACCCGACAGGCTATCGGGCGCGCCGTGGTCGGCGTCCAACTGCTCCAGCGCACTGCTGAGCACGCGCAGGTGGCGCTTGTCGCTGGGTGTGCGCACCCACAGCAGGAGGTGGGCATAAGGCGGGCGCCACCCACGGTGGGGTCGGCTCATCAGTTGCCAATCGCTGAGCGCGCCCTCGCCCGTGAGGCAGAAACAGCCCGTGCCAATCCCCCCTACAGGGAGCGCAATCGCGCGCACCTGTCGCCGCGGGTAGCGTCGGAGCACTGGGAAGTCCAACATCGCCCTTTTCGTTCGTTAGGCAGGGGCGAAGTCCTTCAGGGGGCTACTTCTCCTCCGCCGGGCGCGCCGTCTCGCGGGGAGGTGCCATCTCCTCATACTCTGCTCGGCGCACATTCATATAGAGCGAAATCCCACGGTTGGCAATCATCCCGCCCACGATGGTCATCATCACCAGCAGGAGCAGACCGCGCACACTTGCCCAAACTCCCGAGACGATGCTGTTGAGGTCGGGTGTGCCGTTGTTGGGGTTGGCGAGCAGTTGTTGGGGGGGCGTCTGGAACATCTTATAGGCGAGCCAGAAAGTTAGCAACATCAGCCCCACTCCCAACCACATCGTTAGGAGCGCCATCAATCGTCCGAGCCAGTCGCGTTGCAGTCTCATGGGCGCAGTTGGAGCAGTGCCTCTTGAGCGAGTTGGCGCAGGCTTGGGTCAGGCGATTGGGCAACCCGTTCAAAAAGCGGGCGCGACGAGGGACTTCCGCGCTCCAGCAACGCAATCAGAGCGAACTTCTGAGTGGCGGGTTGCTCTGCGAGCTTCATCAAAGTCGGTTCGGCTTCGGGGATGGCACTGAGCGCGCTGGCACTGGCGTAGGCGACCTGCTCGTCGGGGTCGCTCAACAGGCGTGTGAGGGGTTCAATCGCTGGTCTGCCGATGCGTATGAGGCTCTGGATTGCGTTTTGGACGACACCGCCATCTTGCGAACGGAGCGCGCCAATCAAGACGGGCACGGCTTCAGGACGCCTGATTTCGCCCAGCGCGAGTGCTGAGGCGCGGCGCACCGCAGGTTCGGGGTCACGCAACGCCTGCGCCAGCAGTTGCACGGCACGCGCATCGGGCACACCGCCCAGCGCTTCCACAGCGCGCCGACGCACGGCAGGGTTCGGGTCGCGCACCGCCCCAGCGAGCGTGTTTAAGGCGCGCACGCCCGCTAGTTTGAGCGACTCGGCGGCGGAATCGGCGACGAACAGGTTCGGGTCGCTGAGCGCTTGGCGGAGCGCTTGAAACGCCCGTGCGCTCCCGATGCGTCCCAGCCCAAGTGCTACCTGCGCGCGTGCGTCGGGGTCTTCCCGCTGAGATTGGAGGGCATCTATCAGGAGCGTTTCGGTGCGCGGGTCGGCGATGCTCCCCAGCGCCACCAGCACCACACGGCGGTCTTGCTGGCTCACTTTACTTAGGAACGGCAGGATGGCGTCGGTCGCTCGTCGATCGCCGATACGCCCTAAAGCAGTGATGGTGTCCAGTCGGAGTGCGGTATCGGTTGCCTTGTTCAGGATATCCAGCAGTCCGGGCACGCTGACACTGCCAAACTGAGCCAGCACTTCAGTAGCGGAGGCGCGTGCCCCGCTGTCTTCAAACGCTTTGAGCGCCACGGGCAGGCAGGCTATGCCGATTTGGGTCATCACGGCGACGGTTCCGTTTTTGACCTTGCCGTCGCTGTGTTTTAGCCCCTCGGCTAATGCCTCCAGATTGTTGCGCCCGATTTTTTCGAGTGCCACCAGAAATCGGTCGCGCACTTTGGGGTCGGGGTCGCGGAGCATCGCAAGGGCGATTTTCACGCCATCGGGGTCATTGAGGCGCTCCACACCCTCTGCGACCCTGAGCCTTGCAGGGGGCTTGCGCGACTGGATGAGGTCATAGAAATCGTCGCGTGTCGCAATCTGTTTGAGCGCGCGCCTCTGCTCTTCGGGGTTCGTGCCAGTGGCTTGCTCAATCAGGCGGTTCGTGGCGATATTGTTCCAGATAGCGCTCCCCATCACGCCTGCCACAACCGCCACAAAGAGCAATCGTACAATCCAGCGGTTCATCAGGAGGGTGATTCGTGAGGCGGCGCAGACTTCCTGCAAGGGTGGGAAACCGCTGATGGTTGCCCCCCCGTGTATTTAGGGAATGATTGACAAGGGCACATTGTTTGAGTTCAAAATCATACCGAGTCTCCCCCCTCTTTGATTACCTGTTCGTTTGCCTCTGCCCCCTTTCTGTCATTCTGAGCGAAGCGAAGAATCTCTGAGCAACCTGATTGACCTCACCCCTGACCCTCTCTCCGTAAACGGAGAGGGGGCACAGGCACGCAGGCGCTCCCCCTCTCTGCTTGCGGAGAGGGGGGCTGGGGGATGAAGTTGAAGGACTGCCTCAATCACAGACCCTTCGCTGGCGCTCAGGGTGATTAGGGGGGGCGGGTCGAAACGAAGTCAAACCCCCTTTGAGGGTGTTCGAAAAATCACTGGGATCGCGGGCGTCCCGCCCGCATCCGTGGCATGGGCATCCCTCACCAAGCGGT
>CAKZQI010000154.1 GCA_937139515.1 uncultured Armatimonadota bacterium
AACCGCTTGGTGAGGGATGCCCGTGCCACGGATGCGGGCGGGACGCCCGCGATCCCAGTGATTTTTCGAACACCCTCAGTCTTAGTCTCTGCTTTTGTGTTGAAAAAGCCAAACTTCAGGCTTGGGCAAGATGCCCGTGCCACGATTTTATTTGCTCACGGGCAGGATGCCCAAGCCACGATTTTTCAACCCTACTCACTACAGGGGCACTTCGCTCGTTAGGGTTTCGTTGTTTCTATTTGCCACTATCCTGCTGGCGTATCTGCTCGGCTTGGGCGCGTATCGCTTGGCGGTCAGCCTCACTGAGACGGCGCAGGTTGCGCACCTGCTGACCGAGGCGCGGATGGTCGGCAAAGCGTGCCTCGTGTCTCTGCAGAAAATCCCAATAGAGCGTGGTGAAGGGGCAGGCGTTCTCGCCCGTGGCGCGGGTCGGGTCGTAGCGACAGCCCGCACAGTAGTTGCTCATCCGCTGGAGATATTTCCCGCTGGCGATGTAGGGCTTGGACGCCATCAATCCGCCATCGGCAAACTGCGACATCCCGTACACATTCGGCAACTCCACCCACTCCACCGCATCCACATAGACCGCCAGATACCACTCATGCACTTGGCGCGGATGAACCCCCAACAGCAGCGCATACAGTCCCGTAACCATGAGCCGTTGGATATGGTGAGCGAAGCCATAGCGCAAGGTCTGCCCGACTGTCTCACGCAAGCAGTTCATATCGGTGTCGGCTGTCCAGTAGAACGAAGGCAGGGGATGGATGGTGCTGAGGGCGTTGCGCTCGATGTATTCGGGCATAAAGCGCCAATAAACGCCCCGAATGTACTCGCGCCAACCCAGCAACTGGCGAACGAATCCCTCCACACTCTGAAGGGGCGCATGCCCTTGATAGTAGGCGTCAACCGTCTTCTGGATTGCTAGGCGCGGGTCAAGCAGTTTGAGGTTAATCGCGGACGAGAGGCGCGAATGGTAGAGGTACGGCTCGTTCGTCCACATCGCATCTTGATAGGCACCGAACAGGGGCAGTCGGTTCACGATAAAGTCGTCCAGCGTCTCCTCGGCTTGTTCGGGAGTGACTGCCCAGTCAAACACTTGCAAGCTTCCAGGATGGTTCGGGAAGCGCTCCTCCACCATGTTCAGCACCGCTTGGGTCGTTGTGTCGGGCGTGAAGCCGATGGGCAGGGGAACTAAACCCGGACCTGCCTTGCCGAAGCTTTGGCGGTTCTCGGCGTCAAAGTTCCACGCCCCTCCGACGGGCTGTTTGCCGTTCATCAGGATGCCCGTGCGCTGGCGCATCTCGCGGTAGAAAAACTCCAAACGAAGCGTTTTGCGGGCGTCGACATGGCGATTGAACTCGGCGATGGAGAGGAGGAAGTGGCGGTCAGGGCGAACCTCCAGCGGGAGCTGATGCTCGTGCGCCACCTGTTGAAGCGTCTGGAGCACGCGCCACTCACCCGGCTCTACCACGATGAGCTTTTGGGGCTGGTGTCGCTGGATAGCGCGAGTCAGCTCGGTGCGGAAACTCCCGCCGTTTTGGGGGTCGTCCAGCGCGTGATAATGCACCGTGTAGCCTTGAGCGCGGAGCCAATCCCGATAGTGCCTCATCGCACTCAGGAAGATTGCTATGCGAGCTTTGTGGCTCCAGACATGGGTGGCTTCTTCGGCGACCTCCGCCATCCACACCGCATCGCAAGCAGGGTCAAATCCATCCAGCGCAGAGGAACGGCGGTCTAACTGGTCACCCAACACCAAAACTAAATGGCGCATTGTCAAAAGTGTACCTGACCGTGTACCCAGACTGTCATTCCAAGCGAAACGAAGAATCCCGAAAAAAACCCAAGCACAGCCCCCTGACCCTTCTTAGGAAAACCATAGGGGGTTCAGAGGACACCTTATCGCTGGCATTCTCGTGGGACAATAGACGGTACAATATACGGTGGAAGAGGCATCGAATATGAAATTCAAAGAGGTGTTAGAACCGAGCGAAGAAGGCGGCTACACGGTGTTCGTACCCGCTTTGCTCGGTTGCACAGCGAAGGCGAGACCATCTGGAGTGGATGCGCGAGGCGTATCGCATCCTGAAGCCGTCGGGCAGTATGTATGTGTTCTCTGGGTGGAACAACCTGCGCGACATCCTGAACGCCCTTGAGGAGGTGGGTTTTGAAGTGGTGAACCATATCATCTGGAAGTATCAGTTCGGCGTGTTCACCTGCCGACGCTTTGTGCCCTCGCACTATCACTGCCTGTATGTGTGCAAGAACGACCGTCTGCGCCTTTCTACCCCGATTGCCGATACCCTGCTGAAGCGCGCGACGAGACGGGCGGAAGCGCGCGCTACGAAGATATGGAAGATGTGTGGGGCATCCCGCGCGAGTACGGGAGTGGCGGCCTCAAGACGCCCACCAAGCTCCCCTTCGCGCTCGTGGAGAAGATACTTCAGTATTCGTCGTTCCCGGGCGACTTGGTGTTAGACCCGTTTCTCGGCTCAGGTCAGACGGCGGTGGTGGCGAAGAAGTTGAGACGGCGCTATCTGGGCTTTGAGATTGTGCCTGAGTACTACCTGTTCGCCCTGCGCCGTCTGCAGGAGGGCAAGTATCGTATCAAGGCGGACGAGGCAACTATTGAGAACTTGTCTCTCCCTCTTGACGATCGAGATACTTCTTGAGAATAGCTGTCTCGCGAATAATCTCTTGGGCAATAACCCGACTCACTAGCTCGCTTTTAGAAGCATCCTGCAAAGGACGCGGAACTCTCAAGCGAATTAAGTATTTCGAGTTTTGCTCAAGAAATTCCTTCACGAATCTGGATGTCTACTCGTTGGTCTGTAGCTCCCACGTCTGAGGGTGTTCGAAAAATCGTAGCACGGGCATCCTGCCCGTGAAAAATCGGGTAGGTCAGGGCAGAATGGGTCTGCTGGGAACGCAGGCGTCTCGCCTGCATTGTCGTTGAGAACCGCTTGGTGAGGGATGCCCATGCCACGGA
>CAKZQI010000155.1 GCA_937139515.1 uncultured Armatimonadota bacterium
GCTATCTGGGTCTCGCTGATAGAGAAGGCTTTCAGTTCCTCTTGGGGCAGGTAAATGCGCCCTCGTGCGTAGTCCTCTCCCACATCGCGCAGGAAGTTGGTCATCTGCATCGCCAAGCCCATCACCCCAGCGTGGTGCAGGGCAGGAGGTTCAGTGGTGTTGAGGATGTAGCACATCATCACGCCCACCACCGAGGCACTGCCCCAAGTGTAGGTCTGGAGGTCTTCAAAAGTGGCGTAGCGATTGCGCTCCAAGTCCATTCGCATCGCATTCAGAAACTGGGGCACATACTGGAGGGGAATGCGATGCCTGCGCACGGTGTCGGCGAAGGCGCGGAGCACGGGCAACTCCACGCGCTCACCTACCACCGCTCGAATAGTGTCGCGCTCGTAACGGTCAAGACGTGCCCGAATTTCGTCGGGCGACATCTCGTTAGGACAGTCAACCCACTGGTCGGGGTACCGCACGAAGCCGTAGAGCGCGTGGACGGAGCGTCTCAGATCGGGTGGGAAGAAGCGGGTGGCGAAGTAGTAGCTGGTGCCGTACTGGCGCTGGATGGCTTCGCAGTGCGCGTAGTCCTCAGCCAACTCCTCCCTTGCTAAATTCCAACCTACTCGGTCAGGCGCGCCCATGGTTGCTCGTGTATAGAAAGTTTACCTCTTAGCAGAGTGTGGAACCCATGAGCTTGCAAGTCATTCTCTGCGGGGAGGTGCGCCACTTGCTCACGCAAGCGCAGGAGATGCTCTTGCAAAAGTTGGCGCGCAGAACGGAGAAACTCCTGCTCGTCGGCTGTGTCCAGCGAAAGGCGCTCTCCCACCGCCAGAAACACACGCGGATACTGATAGTAAGTCGGCTCAATATGGATAGCTAACGGTAAGATAGGCACTTGAGGAAAACGACACGCCAACCAGTGCAGGGAGCGTTGGAACGGCATCAACTCGTTGGGGTTCGGGTTCAGCGTGCCCTCTGGATAGAGGAGCAGGACACGGTCGCTGGTGTTGAGCGATTGAACGGTGGCGCGGATAGTTTTGGCGCGACGATGAGGGTTGTCCGTCGGGAACGGGAGCGCACCGATAGCCTCAAAGGGTGGGAAGCGTCGGAACGCCTCCATCCAGACCACCATCTGCCGACACCAACTGCGAATGAGCAAGAAACCGAGATAGCCATCCCACCAGTAGTGGTGGTTCGCTATCAAAATGGCGGGCTTGCCAGCCTCTGGGCATGCACTCTCGCTCAGGTACACCCCCCGAAAGTGGCGCTGGACACTCTTGCGGATGAGTGCCTCCACCGCACCCGCCTTCACTCGTTGGAACGCACCCGATAGACCCGACCTTTCCATATCACAGTGCCCCGTGTGTACCACCAGACCGAGCGTATCAGCACGGTCAGTCCGACGGCGATACTCAGCAGATAGAGCAGACCCCACCCGAAGCGCATCCCCACCACGCGTGCCGACATTCCGAAGATTGCGACGCTGAGCGTAGCCGCCAGCCACGCCCAAACGGCTTGCCCGCCCGAAAGCAGGAGCGCGCCGATGGGGTAGCCATACACTAGCACCAACAACCCCGCCACAAGGAGCGTCATCGGCACATTTCGGCAGATGGCGACGGCATTCTTGGCGAAGCCCTGACTGGCGTCGGCATAGTTGCGATACATCGAGACCTGCAGGTAGGGGCGTGCGTCATAGAGGGTGACCTTGCCCCGATGGGTTTTTACGAGCTGTGCGAGCGCCACATCCTCCAACACCGCCGAGCGCACGAAGAAGTGGGGGAGCCAGCGCGCATAGTCGCACCTGCGAAAGCCAATCAGTTGCCCGTTCGCGAAGGCGAACGCCCGATGAGGGTGATTCTCTGCCAACGCCAGCGGAAGCAGGCTGAACACCGAGAAGGGCACCAGCAACTTGACGAAACCCACCCATATGCTGGAGGGGGTGAAGGTCGGGATGGCGCTCACCAGCTGGGCGTCGCTGTGGCTCAGGCTTCGCAACAGCGCGGGCAGGAAGTCCTCACACGCCACTAAGTCCGCATCCAGAAACACCAGCCACTCACCACAAGCGCGTGTCGCCAGCTGATAGCACGCCCAGTTCTTGCCGACCCACCCGTCGGGGCGGGGCGCGCTTCGGAACCAGCGAACGCCCAATCGCTCAGCGTTTTGGGCTAACCACTCGGTGGTGCCGTCGTCCGAGCCATCATCACAGACCCACAGTTCCACATCGGGGCGCGCCAGCTGGGGAGCGAGGCTCTCTATCAACCGTGGGAGGTTCTCACGCTCATTGCGTGCTGGAATGAGCAGGCTTAGGGCGATTTGAGAGAACCCCTCTACCCCTTGCCCCTTCTCCCCTGAACAGGGAGAAGGGGAGCCATCAGCACTCCCCCCTCTCTTTTCAGGAGAGGGGGGGAGGAGGGTGAGGTTCTCCGTCACCCTCACCCACGCCCCCTCTCCCGACGCTGCGGGTTTGACCTCACCCCCTTGCCCCCTCTCCGTAAACGGAGAGGGGGAACTCGGCTCGCCCCCCTCTCTGCTTGCGGAGAGGGGGGATAGGGGGGTGAGGTTATTCCGAGATTCCTCGCTTCGCTCGGAATGACAAGTAGGGTCACTTGCGGAGAGGGGGGATGGGGGGGCGAGGTTCGCTGAGGAATGGTTGGGGAAGGTGAGGGCGAAATCAGGTTCCACAACTCCCAAACGACGCCTGCGCCAATAGAGCAAGTTCAAGCTCAAAATCAAGACTTGAACCGTCAACACCCCCAACACAAATACACCGACCGCAGGCAAATTGGGCATCGCAGCTCAGTCGTCCCGCCTCTTGAGGGCGTTTTCTAACTCAGCGACCCGCTTGACCAGCTCGGGTAGTTTGTACAGATGTGCCAACACCCGAAGCCACTCCTGATGAGGGATGGCAGGCGTGCCCCAGTAGACCCCACCTGGAGGCAGGTTCTTAGAAACGCCACCCTGCGCGCCCACCACTACGCCTTTGCCGACTCGCACATGGTCTTTCACGCCCACCTGCCCCGCCAAAATCACATAGTCTTCCAGCACTGTACTGCCCGCAATCCCCACTTGTGAGACCAGCAGGCAGTGTTCGCCCACCTCCACATTGTGTGCCACCTGCACGAGGTTATCTATTTTGGTGCCCTTGCCGATGCGCGTCTCGCCCGTGGTGGCGCGGTCAATCGTGGTGTTGCATCCGACTTCTACATCGTCCTCAATCACGACGGTGCCGATTTGGGGAATCTTGTGATGGACGCCTTCGTGCTGGACATAGCCATAGCCATCACCCCCCACGACAGCGCCAGGATGCACAATCACACGCTGACCGATGCGCACCCGCGCCATCAGTGTGCAGTGGGGATAAAGAACCGTGTCGTCGCCCACCTCCACCTCGTCGCCGATGTAGCAAAACGGATAGACCTTCACGCGGTTGCCGAGCCTCACCCGATTGCCCAGCACCACATAGGGCATCAGCGCCACCTCATCGCCGATCTCACAGTCCTCGCCCATCACTACGGTCGGGTGGATGCCCGCCTGCGGATGCGTCATCGGGTTGTAGAGTGCCAACACCTGCGCCATCGCCCATCGAGGGTTCAAGTGGAGCAGGAACGAGCAGTTCGCATCCGAGGGCAGGTTCATGCCTGAGCGGGTGAGGATGGCACCAGCGGGCGATTCGAGTGCCTGCTTGAGACGGCGTTCGTCTTCGGCGAAGGTCAGCCCACCTGGGGGCACATTCTCTATGCCACCGACTGCGCTGATAGGAAGGTCTGGATTGCCTCGCACGATGCCCTGAATGCGCTCTGCTAACTCAACGAGCCGATAGGTAGCCATTGGCATAATGATAGCACACCGAGCATACGATTTAGTTCAGCGCACTGCGCACGCGCTCGTTCACAACCTGCCCGCCGAAGGTCACGAGCGTCTCGCGGGCGATGGGGTCTTCGTGGTTCGGGTCGGGGCTGGTGAACATATTCACCTTGCTCAGGTGCGCCACGAGGTTATATAGGTTGCGTGAGTAGAGCAGGCTGGCATCGGTGGGCACGGTAGCAGGCAGGTTCATCGCCCCCACGATAATCACATTGCGGTGATAGCGCACGGGTAGCCCGAAGATTCGCTCGGATTGGTCGGGGTCGCTGGGGGTCAGTTCACAGTTGCCCCCGTATTCGGCGGTCAGGTCGATAATCACGGTGCCGGGGCGCATCTGCTCCACCACCGATTGAGGAATGAGCAGAGGTGCGCGCTTGCCAGGCACGGCGGCGGTGGTGATAATCACCTCTTGGCGTATCAGGTGTTCGCCCAACAGTTGCTGTTGGCGCTGGAGGGTCTCTTCTTCTAAGGCGCGGGCGTAGCCGCCTGATGCCTCGGCTTGCTCCACTTCTAACGAGATCTCAATGAACTTGGCGCCGACGCTCTCCACCTGGTCGCGGGTGGCGGGGCGCACATCGTAGCCCTCAACCGATGCACCGAGCCGTTTGGCGGTCGCCATCGCCTGCAAACCCGCCACGCCTGCGCCGATCACGAACACCCGCGCTGGTGAAATCGTGCCCGCGGCGGTCATCAGCAGGGGGAACATCGAGGGCAACAGGCTCCCTGCCAACAGCACCGCCTTGTAGCCAGCGACGGTCGCCATCGAGGAGAGCGCATCCATATTTTGGGCGCGTGTGATGCGGGGAATGAGCTCCATCGCAAAGGCGGTAACCCCACGCTCGGCTAACTGCGCCATATATTGCGGGCGATACAGAGGCTCCATAAAGCCGATGAGTATCTGTCCTTCGCGCAACAGGCTGAGGTCGTTGGGGAAGAGCAAGGGGTTGGCTCCGCCCGTGCGCACGGCTAAAATCAGGTCGGCTTGGTCTATCACCGCCTCATGAGATGGTAGAACTTGTGCCCCTGCCTCTGTATAAGCATTATCGGGGAAGAATGCGCCTTCGCCCGCTCCTGTCTCAAGCAGAACCTCGTGTCCCAACTTGCGGTATAGCTCCACGTGGTTCGGCACCACCGCCACGCGACGCTCGCTCGGATAACGCTCCCTCAGAACGCCAATTCGCATGCCTTTATTTTACTCAAGGGCAGGTTTCTGAATGGGGAGTGTTGCTGGACAGCCCTCGAAAATCCTATCCTGTCACCCTGAGCGTTAGCGAAGGGTCTCTACTTCGGGTGGCACTGAGATTCTTCGCTGCGCCCAGAATGACAAGAGTGAGTGTCCGAATGAAAAGGTAGGTTAGTCCCTCCTGTTTCACGAGACGGTAAGCCGTAGGATGGCTCGAGATGCCCGCCCTGTCACCCTGAGCGAAGCGAAGGGTCTGTACTGGGGGGTCTTAGCGATTCTTCGCTTCGCTCAGAATGACACGAGGGGGTATACGCGAATAAGCAGGAGATTTTCGCATTTGGATAGGGCAGGATAGTGTTGTGACAAAACCCCTCTCCCAAGCGCTGGAAGAGGGGCTAAGGCTAAAGGGGGAACTACTTCAGCGAGAGACGCGCTTGATCGTACAGCCGAAAGCGCGAGTTTCGGTGACAGAGGGTTGTCTTCCCGCCAGCATCGCATCCAGGACGTTTTTGAGGTCGCGTTGGGTAACGCGGTCGGCGCGCTGGTTATCGTCGATGCGCCCGTGATAGCGCAAGACGAAGTTGCTATCCACCACGAACACTTCAGGGGTGACTTTGGCGTCGTAGGCGTCTGCCACGCGATTGCCCTCATCCTTCAGCACGGGGAAGGTGAACCCCTTCTGCTTGGCGTGCTCGGTCACCTCGCTGGCAGGCTCGGTGTTGTTGGAGTTGATGCCGATGAACATCACGCCCTTCTCCGAGTATTCTTTCGCCAATTGTGCCATGCGCTCGTCGTAGTCCAGCGACACGGGACAGCGCGTGGCGATGTACATAATCACAATCGCCTTCTTATCCTTGATGGAGTAGAGTTCAATCTCCTTGTCGTTGTCGCCCTTTGCGTTCATATTGACCAGGCGGAAGTTGGGCACCTTCTTGCCGATGGTGGGCTTTTCGGGTGCGCTCTCACGGGCGGTGGGCGTAGCGCCGTAGCCCTGCTGGAAGTAGGCGAGCAGTTCTTGGGCGTGGTTGCTCGTGCCTGCGCGCTCAAACACTTTGGCTATCTTGCCATCGGTGCCGATGACGAAAGTGGTTCGGCTGGCGAACCCTGCGGTCGTGCGTACGCCATAGGCTTGCGCAACCTTACCCTCGGCGTCCGCTAGGATGGTGTGCGGGAGATTGTGGTCTTTGGCGAACTTGGCTTGTGCTTCAGGGGAGTCGACGCTGATGCCGAAGACCACAGCGTGCTTGCCAATCGCCTCAAAGTTGTCGCGAACCGAGCAGTTTTGGGCGGTACAGCCGGGGGTATTGGACTTGGGGTAGAACATCAACACGATAGGCTTGCCAGTGTAGTCGCTCAGGCGATGGGTGTTGCCGTCGCTACCGACGAGCGCAAAGTCGGGTGCAGGGCTACCTTCTTTCAACGGGGCGGACGAAAACACAACGCTCCAAACTCCCCACAACAGAACCCCGATACTAAACGGGATTAACCACCAGAAACGGTTTCGCTTACTCATAGTTGATTCAACCTCCTTCGTTTGGGTTGGTGCGCCACAATGCGCACGAGCAGAGTATACCTGATGGCAACTTTTTCAAGGTATGCGAGGGGGGAAAATTGACCTCACTGCGCTCTGCTGACAGGGGTACATTCACTGAGTAATAATCCTGCCTCCCCCCATACTTCAACGCCCCTTCGTTAGCTTTCTCGCCCCCACTGTTATTCTGAGCGAAGCGAAGAATCTCTGTAGCCCTTCTTCCGACCCTGCAGGAAGTGGAGCCGAAGTACCTCGAGTAGGAGTGCACTTCTTGGGTTCAAGTTTGCAAAGCGCCTGCCACTTCTAAACGCAGGTGTGAGCACCAGCCAGGACACTCTGGGTCAAACCGAAAAGCCCATCCTGTCACCCTGAGCGTCAGCGAAGGGTCTGAGATTCTTCGCTTCGCTCAGAATGACAAAAGAGGGTACTCAAAATGACAGTTTTCGCCCCGATTCCTGCCTCCTGCGCGCCAAAAAGGTACAATTAGCCAATTCAGGGAGGAAAACGACCGAATGCGTGCATCACGCTACTTTGTGCCCACTTTGCGAGAGGTGCCTGCGGAAGCGGAGCTGACCAGCCATCGCCTGCTGTTGCGCGCGGGATTCATCCGCAAGGAGTCGGCAGGCGTCTATGTGTACCTGCCTTTGGGCTGGCGCGTCATCCGAAAGATTGAACAGATTGTGCGCGAAGAGACCGACCGCATCGGCGGAATCGAACTGTTTATGCCCGCGCTGGTGCCCCAAGAGCTGTTGGACGAGACAGGACGCAGTGGATTGGATATCCTGTTTAAATTGAGAGACCGTCATCAGCGCCCTTTCACGCTGGGGTTCACCCACGAGGAGATTATCACCGACATCGTGCGCAACTTTGTGAGCTCCTATCGGCAGATGCCGTTGCTGTTGTATCAGATTCAGACCAAGTTCCGCGACGAACCGCGCCCACGCGGGGGGGTCATCCGAGCGCGCGAGTTCATCATGTACGACGCCTACAGCTTTGATACTGACCACGAGGCGCTAGAGCGCGTATATCAAGCCTTACGCCGTGCCTACTTCCGTATGTTTGAACGGATGGGATTGCCCACGATTATCGTGGATGCGGAGGCGGGCGCTATCGGGGGCGGGAGCAACGAGGAGTATATGATTGTGGCGGACGGGGGCGAGGATAAGGTACTCCAGTGCGATTCGTGCGGATATGGGGCGAACGCCGAGCGGTGCGAACTGCCCGACCCTGCGCTCACACCCCCTGTGGTTGACGCCATACCCCCGATGGAGCAGGTCGCCACGCCCAACGCCCGCACGGTGGAGGAGGTCACCGCCTTCCTCAACACCACCGCCGACCGATTGGTGAAGACCCTGCTGATGCGCGTGGATGGCGCGCCTGTCGCTGCGCTGGTTCGGGGCGACCGCGAGCTGAACCCTTACAAGCTGATGCACGCTTTGGATGGTGAGAGCGTGGAGATGATGGACGCCGAAACCATTGAGCAAATCACGAAAGCGCCCGTAGGCTTCGCTGGACCTGTGGGGCTCCCCGCCGACTTGCCGATACTGGCAGACCATGAGCTGAGGGGGCTTCAAGACTTTATCACGGGCGCAAACGCCGAAGATGCCCACCTGGTGCATGTGTGCTGGGGGCGTGACTTCACCGAACCGCGCTGGGCAGACCTGCGTGTGGCGCAGGCGGGCGACCGCTGTGCGCGCTGTGCCGACGGTATCCTGCGCGAGGTGCGCGGAATCGAGGTGGGACATATCTTCCAACTCGGCACCAAGTACAGCGAGGCGATGGGCGCCCAGTTCACCGACGGTGAGGGCAACCTACACCCGATCATTATGGGCTGTTATGGGCTGGGTGTGAGCCGATGTCTTGCGGCGATTGTGGAGGTGCATCACGACAAAGATGGCATCCGCTTCCCGATTAGTGTGGCGCCGTTTGAGGTGGTGCTGATTCTGGTCAACTCGGAAGACGAGGCTCAGCGCGCTGTCGCCGAGCGCCTGTACGAGCAGTTCTCTCAAGCGGGCTTTGAGGTGTTCTACGACGACCGCGACGAGCGCAGCGGGGTCAAGTTCAAAGATGCCGACCTGATTGGCATTCCGATACAGGTGGTCGTCGGGCGCGGGGTGCAGGAGGGGCAGGTCGAGGTGCGCCTGCGTGCCGACAAGACGCCCGAACAGGTGCCGATTGAGGAGGCGATGGCACGCGTGGGTGAACTGCGCCAAAGCTTATATCATGCACTGCGACCGAGCGAGGGTTGAGACAGTTGCGAAACGGGCGCACGCGCTGGGCAACGCTGGCAGTGGTGGTGTTGGCACTGGCGCTGTGCGCCTGCCAGCCCACGACTAACGAACCGCCTCCATCACCCAACACCTCAGAGACGGATGTAAGCCTGCCCGATGCGAAGTTCCAGATGGCGAACCCCACGCTGGAACAGCAAGACGAGCAGGGCAAAGTGATTTGGCGATTACAAGCGCGCCTGCTGGAAGCCGAGTCGAAAGAGAATCGCGCCCAAGGCATCCTCACGGAGGTGCGGGGCACACTCTACCGCGAGGGCAAGCCTGTCTTGCGATTCACCGCCGAGCGCGCCCGCGCCGACAGCGAAACGCGCATCGTGGAGGCTTGGGGGAATGTACGCGCCCAATCCCTTGCAAACAACGCTCAGATGCGGGCGGGGCGTATCCGCTGGGATTCCAAAAACGACCGTATCCGTGCCAGCGACGGCGTGCAGATTGTGTGGGATGCCTTTGAACTCCAAGACAACCAACTGAATGTGGATACTGCGCTGGAGCGGGTGTGGGGCGATTGATGAGGTAAAATTGAGCGTTGTGCGCTTTCGGATATTTTGTGGCACGCTGATCACCGATGGTCATCGGTACGCGAATGTGGCGTTAGTCGTAGAAAAGGGGCGAATCGTACGCTGGGAACCGTTTGAATCGGCGCATCCTGTGTCGCCCCCCGATGTGGATGCACGCCACCTGGTGGCATTGCCGGGCATGATTGACATCCACATTCACGGTGGGGGCGGACGCGACCTGATGGAAGGCACCCCTGAAGCCATCCAAACCGTTGCCCGCCACCTGACCCGCTACGGGGTAACGGGCTTCTTGGTGACTCCGCTCACGGCGCCGATGGAGGCAATCCACCAAGTGGTGCAGTCGGCGCGTGAAGTCCGCATGCACGGCTCTGAAGGGGCGCAGGTGTTGGGTGTCCATATGGAAGGTCCGTTCATCAACCCCAAGCGCGCAGGAGCGCAACCTCCAGAGTTTATCCAGCCCCCCAGCGTAGAAACGCTGGAGCGAGAACTGGGCGACCTGGTGGAGGAATTGCGAGTGGTGACCCTCGCTCCTGAAGTGGAGGGGGGGTACGAGCTGACCGAGTGGCTCAGCCGACAGGGGATTATTGTCTCTATAGGGCACACCGACGCCACTTATGAAGAGGTCACCCGCGCGATTGACCTTGGGGCGCGCCACGCCACCCACTGCTTCAACGCGATGCGCCCGTTCCAACACCGCAAGCCGGGCACGGTGGGCGCCGTGCTGTCGCATCCCGAACTGAAGGCGGAACTGATTTGGGACAACATCCACACTCATCCCGCCACCGCACGCCTGCTGGTGCAAGCGAAGGGCGCCGAGGGCGTTATCTGCATCTCCGATGGCGTCGCAGGGGTAGGCATGCCCGACGGTTATACTTTTGAGCTGTGGGGACATTCGGCAGTGGTGCGCGACAGCGCTGCACGACTGGTGGAGACAGGCGGACTGGCAGGAAGCACGATTGCGATGGACACCTGCCTGCGCCACTGCGCGCAGGTGTTTAACATGGAGATGGCTTCCTTGCTCTGCTCGGCGAACCCCGCACGCGCGCTGGGATTAGAAGGGCGTAAAGGAACCCTGCGCCCGAATGCCGACGCCGACCTGTTCCTTTGGAACCCCACCGCCCACCGCGTGGAAGCCACTTGGATAAGAGGAAATCGCCAAAAGCCCGCCGAAAACCTTGCAGGAATCGAAGCACCCGCATAGAATCGAAAGCACGAGCATTCATCAGGAGGTTATGACGATGTGGAACGATGAACGAGAGCGACCTGAAAACCTGTCCGACGAGTCGACCCCGAACGAGGAGACGACCCGCGTTGAGAGCGCCGAGAGCGTACAGGTAGTGGACGAGCCAACATCCGCAAACGCGGAGCCTATGGCTGCCAGCGCAGAAAGCCCCGAACCGCCGAGCGCTGAGTCGACCGCACCCCGTGGCGAAAACAACGAGCCTATCACGATGGACGAAGCCATCGAGCAGAGCTTCCGCTCGTTTGAACAAGGCGAAATCGTGCAGGCGACCGTAGTGCAAGTAGACCGTGAGAGCGCGCTGGTCGATGTGGGCACCAAGACCGAGGTCAAAATCCCCTTGTCCGAGCTCTCTGCGGAGCGCGTGAGCTCGGCAGAAGAGGTGGTGAGCGTGGGCGACCAGATTGAAGTGATGGTCGTGCGCTCGCGAGGCGAGCAGGGCACACCCGTGCTCTCCAAACGCTTAGCCGATTTTGAAAAGGTCTGGGAGAATATTGTCGAGCTGTTCGAGCGCAAAGAGACCATCGAGGCGATGGTCACCGAGCGCGTGAAGGGCGGGGTGGTGGTCGATATCGGCGTGCGCTGTTTCATTCCCGCCAGCCAGATTTCTCGCCGTATCCCACCCAATCAGCTGGATCGCCTCATCGGCGAGACCATCCCGCTCAAGATTATTGACTTAGACCAAGAGAAGCGCAAGGCGGTCGGCTCCAATAAACTGGCGGAAGATGAGATACGCAAAGCGCGTGAACAAGAGGAACGCGAGCGTCGCGAACGGGTCTTTTCCGAACTCAAGGTGGGACAGCGGATGCACGGTGTGGTCAAGCGCATCACGGGCTACGGCGCGTTCGTGGACATCGGCGGCTACGAGGGCTTGCTCCATGTGAGCGAGCTGACTTGGGGACGCGTGGAAGACCCGCATGAGGTCATCAAGGAGGGCGACGAGATTGAGGTCGTCGTCATTCGTTTGGAGCCTGAGCAAGGCAAAGTTGCCCTCAGCCGACGCCAAGTGTTGCCCGACCCGTGGCATGTGGCGTCTCAGCAATACTGCGAGGGTGAGGAGATTGAGGTGCCCATCTCGCGCGTGGTGCGCACGGGTGCGTTCGCACGCGTGGCGGAGGGCGTTGAGGCATTTATCCCGCTCTCGGAACTCACCAGCAAGCGTGGTGTCAAAAACGCTGAAGAGGTCGTCTCGGCGGGGCAGACGGTTAAGGCACGAATCCTTGAGTTAGACCCGCGTCGACGGCGCATGGTGCTGAGCGTTCGGGCGACCGAGGAACAGCGCGCAGTTCAGGACTATCAGCGCAATCGCCCTCAGCCCCAGCGCACCTCCACGGGCTTCACGATTGGGGAGCGCCTCCAATCGCAGTTCCAAGAGCTACAACAGAGCATGGCTCAGGGCGAGTCCGAAGCCCCTCAGCAGGAATCGGAAACGCCAGCAGGAACTTCGGCAGAGAATGCCGAACCAGAGGCGAAGGATGAGTGATGGTGCGAATTGCCATCACGGGTGGCGTCGCGGAAGGGAAGACCACCGTGCTCAACCTGTTCCGCGACTTAGGCGCCCGAACTCTCAGCGCTGATGCCGTGGTGGCAAACTTGACGCGTCCAGGGACGGACTTATGGAACCAACTAATCCGACAGTTTGGGAGCGAGATAGCGGAGGCGGATGGCACGCTTCGGCGCGACCGCTTGGCAGGGCTGGCGTTCGCCGCCCCCTACGCCCGTCGTCAATTGAATGCTCTTGTTCATCCGGCGGTCGTCCACGCAGTTCAGCGATGGATTGCCGAACAGCCTCCCAGTCAGTTTCCGTTGATGATAGAGGTGCCCCTGCTGATCGAGGTAGCATGGCAAGGCTGGTTCGACGGGATTGTGGTCGTATGCGCCACGCCCTCTTTGCAACGCCAACGACTGCTGGCGCGGGGGCTTCCCAAACCTCTGGTTCAGCAAATCCTGCGCTCCCAACTCCCGACACGGTGCAAAGTGCCCTTCGCCGACTGGCAGATACGCACGCACCGCTCGCTGGAGTGGGTTGCCCAGCAGGTTCATCGTCTCTGGCGCGAGTGGGGATTCACCCCTTAGGTATACTGATGAGCATAACAGAATCGCGGTTGGCTCGTCTAAAAAGCAAGCAGGAACAACAGCCTGCGACGCCGAATAGTTCTTCAGAAGAGGAGGTTCGCACGAAGTGATACGACGATGGTGGCTAACACTGGCGGGGCTTATGGCGATAGTCGGGACCGTGCTGGCACAGCAGGCGCCAACGGTGCCCTTAAACCCATATCAGGACAAGCCCGGACGCTACACTTTGCCTAACGAGCGTCCGCGCCCCATACCGCCCCAGAACTACCGTGAGGCTCCCAAGCGCGCCCCACAGTCGGGGAGCTCTTGGACGAAGAGCGGACTGTTTGACCCGAACCGCTTCCACGAGCAGTTCCGCAACCGTTCCCAGCGCACCCGCGCGCCCCGATGGGACCGCGACATCACCAACGCCCCTACCGACGACATCCATCCCGTGTATGCGCCTGGCGCAACAAGGATGTATTTCGCCAGCAACGCACAGGCGGTGGTCAACGGCAAGTTGGCGAACCCAGGACCACGCTACCGCATCTGGCGGGGCGACTTGGACGAGGGCGGACAACTGTTCATCGGCAATCTCACCAACCTCACGCCGATTACGGGCAACACGCCCGATGAACAGTTCGGGAGCCAGATTCATCCCGCTATCAATCAGCAGGGCAACATCCTCGCCTATGCCAACCGCAACGCCAACGGCAACTACAACATCGTCGTGCGCAACCTCACCACGGGGCAGCGTGTGGTGCTGACCACCGATAATGACGGCGTCACGCAGAACCTGCGCCCCACGCTCAGCCCTGGCGGCAACCTCGTGGTGTTCTCATCCAACCGTCTCCAGCAAGGCGAGACCGAGGCAGACCGACGATTTCGGCTTTATATGATGCGTACCGATGGGCGCCCCTTTGGCGATGGTACGCTCATCCGACGGATGACCTTCCCCGCTGCAGGTGAGAATGATGTCGAACCTGCGTGGAACCCCGACAACGAGCAGGTCGCCTTCGTGCGCGATTTCGGTACCCACAGCTATATCTTCTTAGTGGACACCAACACCCGAACCACTGTGCAGTGGACGAATTTCGTAGCGTCTGGGAACCGCCCGCGTGACCGCCAGCCTGCCTGGTCACGCACGGGCGACCCGCAACAATACATCCTGCTGTTTGCCTCCACCCGTAAGTCGGGCGACCCACACGAACGGGGCGAGGTTTCAGACCGTGTGGATACCTCGGCGAACCCTGTATACGATATCTATCGCTACACAGGCATCCTGCCAGAAGCATCAACAGGCGAAGCGATTTCGGTGACGGCTGACCCCAGCACCACCGCAACTACAGAATTTCCGGGCGGTCCCAGCACGCGAGGCGCACGCTATCCCACTGGCGCCGTCTTAGAGCGCAACCGAATCGCTTATCAATCCAACCGCCCCAACGAGGAAGGCAACCAAGGTCCTAACGACCTTTGGGAGAATCTCGTCTTTGATACCACTCCGCCGACCTTGGAGGTGCTCCCTGTGGTCACGCCCAAAGAGACCTTCCCTGGCGAAGAGGTCGAGATACGGGCACGCGTGGTCGACTTACAGAGCGGGGTGGACTTCGTGCGCGTCCAGTTCAAAGACCCTGATAGCGCCGAGCAAGATGCTCTGGGCGAGGAGCACAAGCTTTATTGGCTGTTCACCTTTGATATCTTCTTCCCGAACCGTATCTTGGTAGACCAAGGTCAAGCCTATGTGCCGCTGTTCGTGGAGATTGGGCATCAAGCCATTCATCCTGAGACCTACGAGTATGTAGAACCCTATTCGCTCCGTGCGTTGGGCTTTGACGGTAGTCTCAACGACACGCTCTTGTTGGAGCCTGACCCCGATGACCCCAACCTCTATGTTGCCAAGTGGCGCACGCCCGATGTGCCCAGCGACTTCTATCTGGATGTGATTGTGCGCGACGCGTTCGGCAACGAGTTCATCTACGACAACATTTCGGGATTCACGACCCAGCAGTTCATCGGCGCCAACAACATTCTGCTGGTGTCGGATTACATGGGCGGTCAGATTTTTGTGCAGAACCGCGTGGATGCGATTGGCAACTCACTCACGCGTCCTACCTGGCAACCTGTAGAGAGCTACTGGACGGACAACCCGACGGGTAAGCCTCCGTTCGACCTAACCCAACCGCCCAGTGGCGACCCGCTGACGATTATCGGGGATGGCGCTATTCCACACCCCAATGTGTTGGGAGCCTTCATCCGCTCGGACACGCTGGGGCGCAACACCACCTACGGCAACCTATACGACATTTGGCGGGTGCAGTGCCGAAACCCGATTACGCCCTCCGTGCTGACAGCCTACTTGCCTCGTATTGAGCGCGAGCCAACCGACTTAGTTGGAGGCTTCCGTGATAAACTCCATGCTCCACGCATGATGATGTGGGCAAGCCCCTACGCAGGTAACGTGTGGGCAGGCAAGGGGCATATCTTAGACCCCGAGGTGCAGACGCTCCTGCGCAACTTTCTCAGCCAGAGCGGGCGTATGCTGATGAGCGGTCAGGATATCGCTTGGGCACTTAGCCTACGCGGAGGCTTAGCCAGCCAGTTCCTGACCCAGACCCTGCGCGCCCAGTACGAGAGCGATACCGCAGCGGATGTCGTCATCCCGCCGTATCAGGGCTTCCGTCGCCAACTGATCTCGGATGGGCTTCAGGCGGAGGGGGCTGACCCGAACCCGCTTCCCAACAACCCTGGAGGGATTACCATATGGATTCGCATAGAAGGCGGGGCACAACAGCCTGACCCGCCCACTTCGCTGCGAATTTCGCACCCTGGTGCCTACGTAATCACTCCGCTTGGGGACTCCTTTGATGTAATCCCCCCTGTAGGGGCGGGCACAGGTCCCCTTTACACCGACGCTGCGTGGAACCAAGTGTGGCTGGACTCGATTGTGGTACAGCCCGCGACCGAGGCGCCCTACCGCTACCAGCCCAGTGCAGGGGAAGGTGGGCTTCAGCTCCGTGCAGGTTCCTACTACGCCGATAGCGCAACACGCACGAAGGTCGCCTTCCTGTCGTTCGGTTTGGAGGGTGTCAACTCGGCATACAACGATACGGGTATTCCAGGCTTGATGTGGTGTCGTTCTCAGCGCAACAAGGTCGCCCACAACGCCTTTGCGTGGATGACCCACGGCGTGCTGGAGGGTGTGGTGCGCCAGTATGACCCTGAGCGCGGCACCTTCACACCGCTCCCGCGTGCGCTGGTAACTATCGTGGGATTAGCCCCTCAAAGTGTTGCCCTTCAGACGGTGGGCTACGCCATCACCGACTCGAACGGCTTCTACCGAATCGTGGGGATTGAGGCAGGTACCTATGTCGTGGATGCGGAGCGACCGGGATTCCGCACGCAACACCCCGAAGTGGTGACGATTGTGGCGAACACGGCGACCGTGAATCTGATTATGCTCGCCTCACCCCCCGGTCAGATTTCCGGGCGCGTGGTGGATGTGAACGGTCAACCTGTGCGCTATGCTGTGGTTCGGGCAACTAACACGACCGACCCCGAAATCGTCGTGGAGGCGCTCTCGGATACCGATGGCACCTTCCTCCTCACTCGCGTGCCAGCAGGCACCTACGATGTGACCGTTGTCAGTGTGGCTGGAGACAACTACACGATTCCGCCTGCACGCCCTCAACCCGATGGCGTGTTCCGGAATGTGCAAGTGAACTCCAGTCAAACGACCCAACTGTCCGAGGACTTCGTGCTAGAGCCTCTACCGGGCACGGTGAGCGGAGTGGTGCGCGACGCCGAGACGAACGAGCCGATTGCAGGTGCCCGCGTCACGGCGACCGTCGGCACCACCACGCGCGCCGATGTCACCACGAACGACGACGGCACTTACACCTTTGATGTGCCCGGTGGTCAGTATGTGATTACGGCGACCGCGCCAGGCTATGCTCCTGAAAGCCAGACCGTGACCGTGCCCTCCAGCGGGTCGGTGACGGTGGACTTTGAGCTTGACCAACTGCCTCCAGGCTCGATTTCGGGGCGCGTCGTGCGTCGTTTCGGCGGTGCGCCTGAACCCGATGCGCTGATTGAGGTGCTGTT
>CAKZQI010000156.1 GCA_937139515.1 uncultured Armatimonadota bacterium
TACGGGCAATCTGGAAGAGGCGCTGGAACGCACGCTTGAGCCGTTCTTGGTGGGTGCTGGCTCGGTCGCCCAGATACCCAAACGCTCGCCCCAGATGCACATCGGAGGTGTGAAGCACCCGCATCGGGGTAAGGGTTCGGTTTGTGTGGCGGATTTCCTGCCTGAGGTCCTCGCCTGTAAAAGTAAATTTGTCAAGCCTACATACTCAGCATCTCATCGCTCAAGCATCAGGCAGGGGGCGTATCGTTGTGGATTTGGATAGGAACAACCCCAGAGCGCAGATAAAGGTCGCGCTTGGGATATGGAATTTCAATCCCGTGCTGTAGGAACGCCTCGTAGATGGCGAAGTTCAGGTCGCTGATGAGTTTGCCTCGTTTGTGAACCAATGTGGTACACCAAACGCGCAGTTCAAACTCCACCGCGCTGTCGCCAAATGCAATCAGGCGCACCACTGGAGGTGGGTCTTCTAATACATCCGGGTTCGCCTCAGCAACCTCCAACAAGACCTTTTCCACCAAACGCAAGTCGCTTCCATAGGCAACGCCCACAGGCACGCGGAACCGCACCTTCGGGTCGTTGCGTGTCCAGTTCACCACCGGCTGAGAGATAAACTGCGAGTTGGGCACTATCACGGCGATGTTGTCGTTGGTCAGTACCGTGGTGGCACGGGCACCGATTTCCAGCACTTGTCCGTCAATCTCACCGACTTCCACACGGTCGCCTACCTTGATGGGGCGCTCCAGCAAGATGATGATTCCGCTCACGAAGTTGTTGGCGATGTTCTGCAGTCCAAATCCAATCCCCACCCCGATGGCTCCTGCCAGCACGCTGAGCGCTGTGAGGTCTACCCCTGCGCTTTGCACAATGATCAGCGTACCTATCACCAACAGCAGGTAGCGTATCAGTGTGCCTATCGCCTCGCGCGCCCCCACATCTAATCGCGTGCGTGCCAGAAGGCGCTTTGCCACCAAGGTCTTCATCCGAAGCGAAACAAGGTACAGCACAATAAAACTCAGCAAGAAGAGCAGGATACTCCAAGGGGTAATCGCACTGCCTCCAACCTGAATGAGAGGCGTATTCAACCATTCTTGGACACGAGAGATGAACTCACGCAAACTCGCCATATCTCCTTGTTCTACAGCGAAACGGGTTTTCCCTATACGGGGAATATTCACCCCTGCCTCTTGAGCCTGAACTCACAGGTATACTCATCCCACCGATGAAGGCTATCTGTAAACTGGCGCCCGCTGAGGGGCTGACCATTCACGAGGTGCCTGAACCGACTCTGCGCCCCGGCACCGTGCAGGTTCGTGTGTTGCGCAGTTCGCTCTGTGGCACCGATATGCATATCTACCGCTGGGACGCTTGGGCACAATCCCGCCTGAAACCCCCGCTCATCGTAGGACACGAGTTCTGTGGCGTGATTGAAGCGGTAGGCGAAGGAGTTAGTGGACTGAAGGAGGGCGATTTCGTCGCAGGCGAAAGCCATCTCGTATGTGGGCACTGTACGCCCTGCCGATTGGGTCAGGCGCATGTATGCCTGAACACGCAGATTCTGGGCGTGGATGTGGACGGCTGTTTCGCTCCCCGAATCGTCATCCCTGCGCAGAACGCCCAACGAACCGACCGACGCATCCCGCCTGAGGTCGCCACAGTGCAAGACCCGCTGGGCAACGCCGTGCATACCGTGCTGTCGGGCGAAATCGCAGGCAAGACGGTGCTCATCACAGGGTGTGGGGCGATAGGGCTGTTCAGTATCGCCGTGGCGAAGGCGTGCGGGGCGACCCAAGTGCTGGCAACGGAGGTTCTGCCCCACCGAATAGAGCTCGCTTACCAAATGGGAGCGGACACGGTCTATAACCCCCTCCAACAAGACCCGGCGCCCGCTATCCTGCGCCAGACGGAGGGGCTGGGTGTGGATGTAGCGCTGGAGATGTCGGGACATCCCTCTGCAATCCCACTCATCACGCAGACCATCCGTCCCGGAGGGCGCATCAGCCTGTTGGGACTGTTCGCTGAGCCACTGACCCTAGACCTGAACGCGCTGATTTTCAAAGGGGTAGAAATCCACGCAATTATCGGACGACGCCTGTACCAGACTTGGGAGATGATGCAGGCGTTATTGCTTTTTGGGAAGCTGGATGTGCGCCCGGCGATTACTCACCAACTGCCCTGGTACGAGTACGAACACGCTTTTGAACTAATGCGCACGGGCGAGGCGGGCAAGGTTGTGTTGGTCTGGGATGAGAAATGAAGATAGTGGCGCTGGACTATGGGCAGAAGCGGATTGGGGTCGCCGTGGCGCACAGCGAGTTGGGCATCCCTCTGCCCGCCGAGGTATTGCCCAACCAGATTGATACCATCGTGGCTTGGCTTCAGGCTAACGGCGCAGAGTGCGTGGTGGTAGGCATTCCCTATCGGCTTCGCGGGGGCGAGAGCCAGCGCGCTCAGGAGGCACTCCAGTTCGTGGAAGCGCTCAGGGCGCGCCTCTCCATCCCTGTGGACACGATTGACGAGCGCTTCACCACCCAAGAGGCGGAGCGTCGCCTGCGCGAGCAAGGCAAATCCACCCGCCAACAGCGCCCTATCAAAGACGCCCTCTCAGCCCAGCTGATTTTGGAGACCTACTTGGCGCGCCGACGGAACTCTTAGCCCAACCGTCTCAGAAACGGCTCCAACTGTTCGGAGGGCACTAAGCGGAAGCGGTTCTCTCGGAGCGTCTCACGCTCCAAAATGCCGACCTCCACGCTGGCATCGCCCAACACCTCACGGAGCGCATCGCGTGCCACCGACTCGGAGACCGATTCTTCGTCCTCTTGGGTGGCGCTGTGCCGAGCGATTCCCCAAGCGGTGAGGGCAATCGGGATGGCGGTCTCAAACGAGGGCACTCCGCTGAGTTGCTGGCTTAGGTAGTCCAACGCGTTCTCTTCAGCGAGCGCTGTGCCCGCCAGCACGGCGTAGGCACTGTTTTGCAGGAATTCGCCATCGTAGTTGAGCGTGTAGAACAGGTCTCGGTCGGGTGCGGCGCCCAGCTCAGCGAACAGACCCCGAAACACGAAGGGCGCTGTGAACGGGTCGCCGAACGCCTTCTTCAGCGCAGGGCTGAGCGCAAACCCCACCACGCGCTGGATGGTCACATCGTCGGGACTGCGCACGAACCCCTCTTGGTGCGTGAAGTCGACCGCGGCGATGCGAATCGTTTCTACATCGGACTGGTTGCCGATGCCCGCGAAAATGAGGCGGTCGTAGATTTCAAACACCTTGCGCCCACGCCGTCGCAGGCTGACCAGCATCACGCCGTTGTCGTAGCTGATACCGATTACAGGGCTACCCGCCTGAAGACGGTTGCGGATGTACTGGGCGCGCTGTTGGAGGTTCTCTTGAAAATCGTAAGGTGTCAGCATCAGAGGTTCCTCCCCCGTATGGACTGCACAATCTCGCGCAGGGTCTCCTCGGTCACGGTGAACACGCCCTCACGGGTGGCGTAGCGTGCGGTGGGCAGTATCTTGTCCACTCCGCCCGTCGCCGAATCTAAATCCGAGGCGATGTCCAGCATCAGGATAGCATCGCGCAGAACCTCGTCCAGCGGGCGCTGACTGAACGGTCCGCGCGTGCGGGTGATATAGTCAAATATCCCGCGGATGCGCTCCGAACCGGAACCTGCCGCGCCGTACTCTTGGGTCTCAAAGCGTGCCCCGCTCACATCGTAGAAGAAGATTCTGCCCGAGTCGGTGTTCGGGTCGTAGGCGCTGAGGATGGGGATGAACAGCCCAATTCCTCCCAGTGCGTTGGGCAGGTTCGCCGAGAGGGCACGGCTGACCTCCTGCAGTTTCCCGTCCATGCTCATCGGTTGGAGCTGGTTGCGTGCGTAGTACTTGAAAGCGTGGCGCAGGTAGCGCACCACTTCCATCGCGCGCCCATACGCGCCCGCGATGGCGATGAGCGTATGGTCATCCAGCGGGATGATTTTATCGGCGCGGTCGTACATAATCATGTTGGCGGCGGTGGCGCGTCGGTCGCCCACATTTAGCACGCCTCCAGCGAACTTGAGGGCAATCACGGTCGTGCCGTGCACTTCCAGCGCCTCGTGGGCGGGGGCTGTGGAGGCAGGCGTAGGCGCAAACAGGGGCAAAGTTGTGCCCGTGCGCGCCTGATACGCCTGCAGGAGCTGGAAAAAGTCGCCTGCAGTCGTCGGGTTCATCTTACTCACCACTGCGTTGTCGGTAGCGTCGTGCCTGCTCTGGATCAATGCGTCGCATCCGCTTGAGCAGTTCGTTGGTGTCGGGACGCTTCACATCGGGCTTGTTTGGACCGTCGCCATCCCCGCCGGGGCGGGTGACAGGGTCCTGGGGTATCGGGCGACGCAATCGCTCTTCAGCTTGCCATATCATCGGGTTGCCTCCTGAATCAGTTTGACGAAGGTGGTTAGGTCGGGTGCCTCCGTCAGACGCAGGCACAATGGGCGCAAATCGCCTTCAACCAGTCGGCTGAGGTCTAACCGCACCGTCTGGTCGTCGTTGCGCAGGATAATCCGCTCCCAGTTGAGGGTTTCCACCTGGGATGCAAAGCGTTGCACGCAAAGCCCACGAATGCAGGCACGCGTGTCCTGAGGGGGTTGCTCCATCGCAACAGCAATCGCATTTTCGCTGACCAAAGTCTGCATCTGTGCTTGCTCTACCAAAGCGTAGTAAAGCCCTTCGGCAGGGTCTATATGATGATACGCTAAATCCAAGGCTTGAATCACAGGGTCGTCCCACGATAGCCCCTCCGATTCTACATAGAGGTTCAGCAGTTGGCGCTTGGCGACCCAGTCTAAGCGGTCAGCGAGCTGTTCGGGTTCGGTCTCTAAGGTGTCCAGCACAGTTTGCCACTCGTTCAGGAGCCAATCGGTCTCGGCGTCTCGTCCTACGAAGCGTTTCTGCGCCTCGTGGAGGTACTGACGCTGAATGTCTATCGCGCTGACCACGCCGGTGTCGGTGTCCACCAGCCATTTGCCGTCGGGGTCGCGCGAGAGGCTCTGAGCGATGCGCACGGGGTCGCGCAGGACGGTCGTGTTGTACCAG
Organism: uncultured Armatimonadota bacterium; assembly: GCA_937139515.1. Classification (GTDB taxonomy): domain Bacteria; phylum Armatimonadota; class Fimbriimonadia; order Fimbriimonadales; family GBS-DC; genus CAKZQI01. The sequence continues at coordinate 5,064 of CAKZQI010000156.1, forward strand.
CCGTCTTCCAAAAGGTCCAGCACCAGCGCCGTCGTGCCGACCTTGAGGGCGGTGGCGTACTCGCTCATGTTCGCATCGCCACAAATCACATGGAGCCGTCGGTAGTGGCGCATCTTGGCGTGTGGCTCGTCGCGCGTGTTGAAAATAGGACGGCGATAGAGCGTCTCCACATTCATAATGTCCATGTAGAAGTCGGCACGCTGAGAAATCTGGTAGGGGACGCGTGGGTGCGGATTGACCTCCACGCCCGCCTTGCCCGCTCCTGCGTACAGCAAGCGCGTGGTCAGGAAGGGTACCATCGTCATCGCCAGCAGGTCAAACGACACCTCCCGCTGGAGCAGGTAGCTCTCGTGGCATCCGTAGCTACTGCCGTGCAGGTCGGTGTTGTTTTTGTAGAGCCGTACGGCGTATCGGGTGCGGTTGGCGAACGCTTCGGCGCATGCTTGCACAATCCGCTCGCCCGCCTTGTCGTAAGCGATTAGGTCAAGCAGGCGTCGGCACTCGGGCGTGGCGTATTCGGGATGGGCGTGGTCGTTATAAAAGCGTGCCCCGTTGGGGAGCACATGGTCACTGCGTACCTCCCGCTCAGACAGGGAGACGGGATGCTCGCGTTCGATTTGGGCGTCGTTGGGGTCAACCGTGAGGTGGTCCACTCGGAATCCGCGCATATCGCGTCGTGGGTCTTCCAAGCGGTAGTCCCAATGTTTCACAGCAGGAAAGGGACAGCTGCGCAGGAAGGCGACGGCATCCATCACTTGGTCTGAGACACTCCGCCCCTCCACATACAGCCCATACTCGGTTTCAATCCCCACGAGGCGATTCACAGGTTTATTATACCCCGATTCCCCTCTCTGCACGCCGAGTATCAGTGAGGGGTTCAAGACAGCCCACTCAGTTTTAGATGCGGGAAGTGTTCCCACGCTTATAGGGATAACTTCACGAGGAAGGCAGAAACTGCTTCCCCACGACCTAACGCGAAATGTAAGCGTACACGGTGCCCAAAATCAGCCACACCAACCCGATGTAAAAACAACTGAAGAAGACCGAGAGCACCTTGATGGCTAACACCAGGTACCCTGGAGGCACGCCACTGGCGGGGCGTTTGCCCTCGGCAATCGCACTGGCGACCAGCATCGCGTCCACGATGCCAACTATCCAGGGCAAGATGAGCCAGCCCGTCAGAAAAATCAAGACTCCCTTGAGCCACTCGCCGTTGTAGACCTGCCCCAGCCCCGGCACGAACAGGCTAAACAGCAAAGCCGAAAGCGGGCTTTGCTGGTGATGGTTCACCGCGCACGCTTCGCAATACGGTTCGGTATTAATGGTGTGTAGGCAGACCGTGCAGACGGGTTCACGGCAATCACGGCACTGGGCAACGGCGGGAGTGTTGATGTGCTTTGCGCAGTTCATTGCTGACCTTGTTCACGCTTGGCTCGGTCGGTCAGGTGCTTCACATAGGCGCCACAGATGGGACAGTAGCGCCAATCTAACTGGAGGACATATCGGCACTTCGGGCAACGGAGCGAGCTGCCGGGCGCAACGGGGCGATTGGGCGCCATACGCGGGTCGCCTGTACCTGTTCTCAGAGAAGGTTGCTCAGGCGCAGGGGCACTGGGTGTGGCGCGAACGGCAGGCTCCTCCAACAGGACGCGATAGCCCCTCTCGGTCGGCTCCCAGCGCAGCCCTGTGCCTCGGCAAAGCGCATTCAACGCTTCTTCCACACTCACGGAAGGCAAGTTCAGGTTCATCCGCAGGTTGGGCACATTCGGCTCCAGAGTGACCTCCACACCCGCCTGACGCCGTATCTCTTGCACGATCGCACCCAGAGTCAAGCCGTTCCCGACAAGGCGGACACGCTTGGGCTGAGTGGGAGGCGGACTGGTGGGTGCTGGTTTCGGCTCAGGTTCGGCAGGGGCGATGTAGTAGACACCTTCGCGAATTGTGAACCGCGTCTGGGTGGCTTCGCAAAGCAAACTCAGCGCACGCAGAAATGGTGTCTCGCGCAAGGTCAGATAGACGGGTTTGCCCTCAGGAAGGTTCAGCACAAAATCTTTGTTGACCTGGCGGAACAGGTCAGCGAACACCACACGGGCGTCTTGCCCGCGCGCTTCCAGCGTGACCTTCAGCTCCTCTTGACGCCTCATCGTTTCTCACCTGAGGGCAGTTTTTCGCGCTTGATGAGTTGCCCCGACTCGTCGTAGACCTCAATCGTGCCTTCGGGCAGGGGCGCACGCTGAGCGGGTGCGCTCTGAGACGCAGTGGACGCTTTAGGGCGCTGTGCAGGTCGCGCAGGGCGCGCGGGGCGTTCTGGAGCTTGGGTCGGCTTCGGTTGAGGCGCTACCTGCTGAGGCGTGGGCGGTGGGACTTGGGCAGAAGTGTTGTTCGCTGGCTCTACAGAGGGCGGGGTGGGCTTGTCAGGGGGAGGTTCTGAAGTGGCAGTGGGTTTCTCAGTCGGTAGGTCGAGAGCCTCAGTTTGCTCAGGCGCCCCACCCATACCCGCCATCAAGCCAGGTTGCTCGCCCGTGGCAACAGGGACTTTGAGACGGGTTATCGGAGACGCTTCAGTATTCGGCTGAGGGGGCGGTGCGACGGCGGTCGGGCGCTGAGCGAGCCAACGCTCCAACCACCCCGACTGCCAGACCGACCAACCCCCCCCTGCCAACACGAGCGCAATCAGGACCATCCCCAAAGCGAGTTTTAGGGCAGGGAAGCGCGGGCGTTCTAACGCTTTTCTCAGTTCCGGGCTAAGCTCCACCCCCTTCTTGAGCGCTTCTAACGCCTGTGCCGAGAGGGTGTAATCGTGTCGACAGGGGATACATACGCGCAGGTGGGCTTCCACTTGGGCGTAGGTGGCGTTGTCCAGCGTACGGTCTAAAAAGCGCCACTTGAGCTGGCGCACCTTGCGACAACCGATTCCCGCCCTCATTCTCTCACCACCTCTATTGTACCTATCCAGCAGTGCGTTTATGCTACAATATAAACTCCGATGGCAATCCAGATTTACCGTGAGGGCGCTGTAGAGTTCCATCTGCCTGCGAGCGAGCATCTGTTTTATAACCCGCGTGCTCGGTTAGGGCGCGACTTGGGCGTGCTGGCGATGCGCGTGGAGGCGACCCGCTTGGAGCGCCCCCTCGAAGTGTTGGAACTGATGGCAGCCGCAGGACTGCGCACCCGTCGCTACTTGACCGAGGCGCCTGTCGCCCACATGCTGGTCAACGACGCCAACGACGAAGCCTACCGCCTGCTCCAACACGAGCTGAAAGACGACCCTCGCGTTGAGGTGCGCCACGAGCTGGCTCAAAGGCTCCTGTGTCAACTCTATCTGGAAGACCGTCGGTTCGACTGGGTCGATTTAGACCCGTTCGGCACGCCTGCGCCGTTCGTGCCTTATGTGACGGGGGTGATTCGCTGGGAGGGGCTGTTTTATGTGACGGCGACCGACGCGCCCGTGCTATGTGGCGCTCAGCGTGGGGAGGCGCTCAAGTCGTACGATGCGGTCTCGGCATTAGGGCGCGAGTGCCACGAGTTCGGTCTGCGCATTTTGATTGGCTTCCTGATGCGACGGTTCGTTCAGGCGAATATGTACGGCGTGCCCCTGTTCAGCCTGTTTGATGGCTACTGCTGGCGTGTGTTGCTGAGGGTGTTCAAGGGCACGCGGGGCTTCCCCACCGAGAATCTGGGTTTCATCGCCCAGATGCCCGACGGCGAGTATCGTGCCACGCTTGCAGGAGTGCCTGCACCCCTCAACACCGAGCTCAAGCCCTCCAACACGGTGCGCTGGATTGGACCGCTCTGGTTGGGTGCGCTCCACGACCACGGTTTCCTCAGTGAGATGTTCCGCTCTGCCAAAGAGGACTACTTCGCGTATGCCAAGCGTGTGATTGCGCGCATGCACCGCGAGCTGGACGAAATCCCGATAGTGTACAATCTGTCTGGATTAGCCGACCGTTTGGAGAAGTCGGTGCCCTCCACGCGCCAAGCCATCCAGTTTCTGCGGGAGCGTGGCTACCGTGCTTCGGGGGTTCATCACGCGGGGAATGCTGTGCGCACCGATGCCCCGCTCGCCGTTCTGTTCCAACTATGGGAGGGTTGAATGCAGGTCTATATCGGGGCGCCCCAGCAGGCGCTATGGAACACAGTGTTCGCATCGGTGGGTTCCCAACCCTGTTGGGTGATTGTGCCCAGCGGGGTGCCTCCCCTGCCGATACCCCCTAATGCCGAGCAGATGGACACGCGCGCCCTCTTAGCGCGCTTTTGTGACCAACCCCACACCTTAGAGGTCGCCCCGGAACACACGGCTTGTATGGCTCAGGTCTGCAAGCAGGTGCTCACCCCAAGCAGTTATTTCGCCAAAGTGAGCCACCTGCCAGGTTTCCATCGCCAACTGGTGCGACGGTTCACCGAATGGCACTTGGATGGAATCAACCCCGACACGCTGGAGCGGGGCGCTCAACAGGTGCTGGAGACCCCCCCCGAAACGCTTGATGAGCAGGAACTCCAAGACGAATGGCAACAGAAGACCGATGAAATGGTCAATCTGTGGCGTGAGTGGCGCAAGGAACTGGAACGCCAAAACTTGCTGGAGCCTGCTCAGGTGTGGTGGCAGGTGATAGGAGCACTTCGGAGTGACCCTCCCGAAAATCTGCGCCCGTGCCTGTGGTTGGGCTTCACTCAACTACGAATGGTGGAGCGCGCCCTACTGAAAGTGCTGGATGTTCACGCATCCCAGCACTTCGCCTTGTTGTGCGATGAGGAGCGCCCCGACCTGTTCCTGCCGACCTTGAAACTTTACGAAGCCCTCAAGGAGGCGATACTCGTTAGCACCCATTATCTACCCAAAGGGATGGCGGTGTCCTCCAATCCTCTCGGCGAGTTAGAGCCGAGACTGTGGACATCGCAACCGTCGCCTCCGCCTGCAAGCCTCAGACAAGCTATCACGGTGTTGGATGTGCCTAATCCGCTGATGGAGTTGGAGACCATCGCCCGCGAGATATTACACCTGCTGAACGCGCGGGACTACACCCATGGCGATATTGCGCTTCTGCTTCGCCAGCCCGCAGGAGCGATTGAAATGCTGGAGGTGGTGTTTGAGCGGTACGGCATCCCGTTCACGGGCGAGGTGTCGCTCCCGCTCTCGCGCTCGCATCTTGTTGGGTGGGTCATGCATGGGCTTCGGCTTCTGGTCGGGCGAGAGCCGTGGCAGAACTGGGTGGACTGGTTCCGCCATCCGCTGTTTGGGTTCTCTCCACTTCAGATACGCCGATTGGAGAGCCTGCGCGGTGTCCAGAAACTCTCGGACGCGCTAAATCAATACAACCGACGCTATCCTGAGGACACCGAGTGCATTCAGTGGCTTCAGACCTGCCTGAACTTGCAGGGGCGCGTCGGTTCAGCTTTCCACGAAGTCATCCTGAGATTGGCGAGCCATATCCCGCCGAATGAGCTGCCCGACGAGGCGGAGAGCGACGAACTGCCCGTACTGCTCCAGTTGGCGAAAGCGTACCAGGCGGAGGTTCAGCCCCTGACTCCTGTCCAGGCACTGGCGTATTTGGAGCGGCTGGTGGCAGGCAGTACCTACACCAAGCGCTGGCGGCGGCAAGGGGTGCGCCTGCTCAATCCCGAGCATTCCGACCTGATGGGAGCGAAGGTCGTGTTCCTCATCAGCGTGTTGGAGGGCGTCTATCCCTACCGCCATCCCGACGAGCCGTTCCTGCGCGAGTCGGAGCGGCTGGCCCTGCGTGAGGCGCTTCAGCCCCCTCCAAACTTGGTCACCCGAACCGAGCTGCAGGCGGGCGAACCACTCTTGTTTTATCGCGCGCTGACCACCGCCCGCGAACGCCTCTACCTGAGTTCTCCGCGCACTCAAAACGATAGCGATGCGCTCCCCTCGTTCTACCTGAAGGAGTTAGAGCGCGTGCTGGGTGAGACGCTTCTCGTGCGAACCTTGACCTTGGGCCAGATAGTGCCCCCGCTGGAACAGTGCCTCCATCCTTACGACCGAGCCCTAAGCACCAAGAACCATCCCTACGAAGAGCCATCAGACCAGCTCAGCGAGCCTACCCTGCACCAAGCGATAGCGAACCTGAACCGCGAATTCTCGGTCAGCGAGTTGGAGTCGCTGGTGCGCTGTCCGTTCCAGCACCTGATGCGCTACATTTTGCGTGTGCGGGTGCCTCGGCGTGGGCTTCAAATTATGCAGGTCGGCACGGTGCTCCATCAATCACTGTATCATCTCCTATCGCAGAGCAACGACCCCGACCAGTGGGAACAACAGCTTGTTCAGGTTCTGCAAAACGCGCTCCAAAACCACTTGGACGACCTCAGCGACTGGCAGAAGCAGGTGGTGCAAGCCTACGCCCTGCGGATGTTAGAGATGTTCATCGCCCGCGAACCGACCTACCGCCAGCAGTTCCGCATCTCTCCGTTTCGGTTGGAGTGGGTATTTGGCAACCCCCACGATTTAGAGGATGAAGAGCGTTCGGTGGTTGTCCCCTCCAACCAAGGTCAGGTTTCTTGTGTCCCCTACCAGGTGGCTCCTGGTCTTCAGATAGCCTTACGCGGGGTGATGGACCGGGTTGACCTCACCGACGACCGCTCCGCCCTGATGATTGTGGATTATAAATTGAGCGGTGCGCCCGACAAAAGCCAGTTCAAGGAGGGGCGTGCCCTGCAGTTTCTTATCTATGCGGATGTGGCGCGCGCCCTACTTGCCCAAAATAACTGCAACCGAAAAGTCCTGATAGCCTGCGATAGTTTGGCGAAGGGCACACGAACGCGCTATCTCCCTCACGACTCAGCGCTCATCCAGCGGTTCAGGCAGATGGACAAAGAGCCTTCGGGCGTATGTCAAATCTTCTCTCAGGGAGAATGGAATCGGATGTTCCATAACCTGCGCGACCGCTTGCGCCACGCCTTGCAACGGCTCGCTCAGGTGGAGGTCGCTCCCACCCCTGACCGCCACTGCCAGATGTGTGCTTACGGGGATGTATGCCGTCGGTCGCAGTTCTTAGGAGGTAGCCCTAATCGCTCTGGGAACGCTCAGGCATCTTCGTAGATGTCGTAGAGGGGTTGGGAACCTGTTGAATGCACTGTGAACTGACAGAGCCACTTGCCCTTCACCACTGCCTCGCCGGTCGTTCCCTCGCCCACTGTTTGGAACACTTCGGGCGCGCACTCAAACTCTTCGTCCGTGCGGTCGGGCAGGCGAAGGCGCACGAAGAATCGCAGTTGGTCAGGCGGGTACTCGCTCCAGAGGGGCACCGTGGCTTGTGTGCGCTTCTCTAAGGCGTAGGCGGCGACCACATACACGGGTGAGAGGGTTTGCAAAGGTCCTTTAAAGCGGTTGCGGTCGAGCCAGATACCGTAGACCAGCGCACTGCCCATCAGCAGTAAGCCCAACGCCGCTATTGCTAAGCTTGTCCCCACCAAAATCATGCCGGTGGCGTCGCCATGGCGCGCAGCGCCGACCGTTGCCCCCAGACACAGGATTCCTGCTAGCAGGAACCCCGTGATTGCCAACGCACCCCCCATCATCAGGAGCGCCCCAATCCCATGACGCTCTTTCAGCATACTACTTGATTTCGTTCTCACAGGGTTGGTCTCCTGCTAAGTGCAGGAGGCTAAGTGTTTATAAAACAACAAACCCCTACAAATCGGCTCGGTAAAGCGCGTTGGTCTGGGTCTCGGTCACGAACAGCCAGCGCCCGTCGTTGCCACCGAACTCTAAGTTGGTGATGCCCTTGCCCGGCAGGGTGTAGAGGGCTATCTCTTTGCCCTGCTTATCCAGTTTGGACACGCCCCGCCCGTAATGAGCCACCCACAGGTTGCCCGCTCGGTCAAAGCGCATCCCGTCGGGCCCGACGGCGCTGGGGGGCAGGTCGGCAAATAGTTCTGGCTCACGCGACACGACCTGTCCCTCGCGCAGTGCCCAGCGCAGGATACGGTTGCGTCGGGTCTCGGCGACATACACATGCCGTCCCTCGGGGTCTATCGCAATCCCGTTGGGGAAATGGAGGTTCTTGCCGAACCGTTCCAGCTTGCCCTCTTTGCTGAGGCGGTAGACCGTGCCGATTGGCTCGTCCCAGCTGTCGCGTGGGTCGGTGAAAAACAGGTTGCCGAAGGTATCAAAGCACAAATCGTTCGGACCGCGCAAGGGCTGACCTTCGTAGCGCTCCACGACCACTTCCACACGGTTGGGCGCAGGCACCCGCAAGATAGCCTTGCGCTCGTAATCGGCTACATACAGCGTGCCATCGGCGTGGAGAGTTGTGCCGTTGCCTTTGCCGGGCAACTCGGCGTAGAGTTCCCTGCGTTCCAAGTGCCCTTTCTCGTTGAGTTGGAAACGCTCCAAGCGATTGTTGTACACATTCACCACGAACACGCCACCCTTACGGTCCCAAGTGGGTCCTTCGGGGAATGCCAGCCCATCTGCTACCTTTTGGAATTCCATCGTGCAGGATTATAGCATATTCGGGGAAGACAGTGTTTTACCGTGTTTGGCACAAAAGTTGCTACAAGCAAAGCGAGCTGTGTCAACGTGTCTAAGAGTAAACGCAATGATACGCAAAGGAGGATGATGCGAACGATGAACTTCTCTAAGAGCGCCCTTCAAGGGCTTGCGATAGGAGCGTTGTGTTTGACGGTCGTCGCCACAACCTACGCCCAGAACTTGGTGCGAAATGGGAGTTTTGAGACGCCGATTAGCAACAACCAGTAGATGAATAACCCCACCTCATGGTATTTAGGTCAAACCTTTGATGGAGGATGGTATGTGGAGCAGTGGAGTATCGATATCAAACGCTTGCCCTCCACCGATGGCATCCACGTGCCAGCTTTCCACGGTGCACAGTGGCTTGACCTGAACGGGTTCCCTCGACAGAGTGATTGACCCAACGCACGAGGTGCTATTCGTCAGGATATCACAGTGCCATAGGCAGTGGGATACTACCTCCGCTTTGCGATGAACGGGAACTACAACCCCGAATCCAGCAACATCTGGGACTATCGGCAGATGCGCGTTCAGATACTTCAAGGTAATACACCGATTTTCGATGAGGTATTCACCCATTACTTCGATAATAACTTTTCACACACAGCCCAGCATTGGCAAACTCACACACGGATAGTCAATCTGAATGCGGGAGTGTACCGCTTACAGTTCGAGAGCTTGGAAACTCGCACAGGACAACCGCTTGGCTCTAATGGTTATGGTCCTGCCATAGACGATCTGAGTGTCGAGATAGTGCCTGAGCCAGCGAGTATGGTGGCGTTGGGCACGGGGTTGGCAAGCCTACTCGCCCTGCGCCGACGCCGTCGGTGATTCTTCTTCTCAGCCATTCCCGCCCCCTTCCCTGCAGGGAAGGGGGTTTCTGCATACGCCTCATTCACTCGCTACTCATCACGAAGCTGGTGCCCCCATGCTTTGCACAAGAGTTTTATATAACTATCACCTGCTTGGGAAACTGAGAAATACCGACGGCTGACCACTTTGCCTTGATTTGAGCATCGTTTGTTAAGAATACATCACATTTTACTCTGCTCGCATATGCCAAGTGCAAAGCATCAGGTGCTGAAAGGTCGCAAGAAGCGCGTATCTCCGCTGCCAATCGGAAAACTGATTGTGTTGAGGGAACCAAATTCACACCAGCGAAAAACTTGCCATAGGAGCGCACAAGGGTAGTGTCTCCTAACCTGAGTGGCTTGACCAAGCACTCCATTAGCGCAAGATTGCTGGAGTGTAAAATAAGATTAGAAAAACTGTTCAATATCTGCAGTACAGAGTGTGAATAGGCAGTTTGCTCTACAAGATAAATAGCAATGCAACTATCTAAATACACCTTTGTCATCTTGTCTCTTTATCTTCCCACGACAGGCGTTCAAGTCGTATGCGCTCATCCACTTCTTCTCGTGCAGGGGGAACGAAACCGACCCTCTGAAGCTCCTCACGAATTTCATCAAGCACCGCAAGCATAAGGGATAGAGACCCTCGTGGAAGCTCGCTGGACTGGGAAATCACACCCGACGGATGCGTGTCAATGACAACTTCCACTAAAGTTCCTTCAGGAAGGTCAAGAGGCTCCTCAAGCCTAATCTCTCGTGGCGAGACCATCACTCCCGAAACTTTTCGCCTTGAAGTGAGCGAACTCTTCATAGAAGGATTATACCACCACATTCACCCTTGTGCCTGATCGCCCTTGGGAGGGTGTCTGTTTGTTGCAGTCTCACTCACGCAACAACTTTAGAAACTCTTCCACGCTCAACCCCGCTTACCTGATGATTGCCCTCAGTGTGCCACGCCCTAGTTCCTTGTGGTCGGGTACCGTAACCTGCGCAAAAGGCTCTTCTCGCCTTAGGATATGCATACTTTCCGAAGCGAGCTGAGGTTGCCTCTCTCGTGCTGATTCATCCTGTATTTTTCTGAGTCTTCATAAGTTTCCTGTTAGATTAGCAGGCAATCATCGCTTTTTTGGCACGCCCGTTGCTGTGTTTTGGGGATAGCAGGGGCAATCAGTCCCCCTGCCAAGCAAAATCTCAATCACAGGAGGTAAAACGATGATGCGAGCATTTGAGAAGCGTTCGGTGAGCCTGCTCTTTGCAGGCGTGTTGAGTGTGATGGCAGTTGCCACGACCTACGCCCAGAACTATGTGACCAACGGGAGCTTTGAGACGCCTATTTCTACCAACCAGTGGGATTCAAATCCTTCTAACTGGTCTGCAGGACAAACCTTCGGTGGATGGACTGTAGAGTTTGAGTCAGTGGATATCAAGCACTTCCCCGCTCCAAGCGCCGATTATGTAAGAGCGCATGCAGGAGCGCAGTGGGTAGATTTGAACGGCCTTAATCGTGCAGCCATCTACCAAAACCTCTCTGTGCCGTCGGACGGATTGTACACGCTCCAGTTCGCCTTAAATGGTAACTATGGTTCGATATCGGTAAAAGACTATCGCTCTGTTCGCGTCCAGGTGATTAACCTTTCTAACAACGCGCTTGTGTTTTCAGGGGACTTCACTCATTTTTACGACAATGCTTTTGCGATGAATGCTCAGCCGTGGTATGCCATCCGCATCGACTTTGTGATTCCCCAGGCGGGGAGTTATCGTCTTCGCTTTGAGAGCTTGGAATCGCGCCCCGTCTGGCAGGGGTACGCTAGTGCTGGTCCCGCTCTAGACGATGTGAGTTTAGTGTTAGTGCCCGAGCCAGCGAGTATGGTGGCGTTGGGCACGGGGTTAGCAAGCCTGCTTGCCCTGCGCCGTCGGAGGAAGTGAACCTCCCCCCCCTGTGTCCCCCCTCTCCTGAGATGAGAGGGGGGCTACTTCTGTTCCCTCTCGAACCCTTCCTCACCACAAAGCCCTCCCTGTTATTTTGACTCCTTTTTTGTCATTCTGAGACTCCTTCTTGTCATTCTGCCCCCTCTTTGTCATTCTGAGCGAAGCGAAGAATCTGACGCCATTCCAAGCAGAGACCCTTCGCTAACGCTCAGGGTGACAGAGTGGGGATTGGCATTCTGCCCCCTCTTTGTCATTCTGAGCGAAGCGAAGAATCTGACGCCATTCCAAGCAGAGACCCTTCGCTAACGCTCAGGGTGACAGAGTGGGGATTGGCATTCTGCCCCCTCTTTGTCATTCTGAGCGAAGCGAAGAATCT
>CAKZQI010000157.1 GCA_937139515.1 uncultured Armatimonadota bacterium
TAACGCTCAGGGTGACAAGGTGGGGATTGTCATTCTGCCCTCCTCTTTTGTCATTCTGAGCGAAGCGAAGAATCTCGGCGAAACCCAAAGCTCAGACCCTTCGCTTCGCTCAGGGTGACAAGGTGGGCTTTTCAGTTTGACCAAAGCTCACTGCTGGATGTTACTCGCATCTATAGAGTGGGTGTTTCTGAAACTTGAACTCACAAGGGGTATCATTCTCAGTGGTGATGACCAAAACCGATTGGGACAACCCGACCTGGCGCACGCATGTGCCCGTGCTGGTTGTGGGCGGAGGGTTGGGCGGATGCGCCTGCGCGATGGCGCTCTCTGCCCATCGCATCCCCACCCTGTTGGTGGAGGAGAGCGACTGGATTGGCGGACAACTCACCAAGCAGGCAGTGCCTCCTGACGAGCACCGCTGGATTGAACAGCAGGGTTGCACGCGCCGATACCGTGCCTTCCGCCAAGCGGTGCGCGACCACTACCAACGCCACTACCCCCTCAACGAAACGGCGCGCCAAGACCCCCTGCTCAATCCGGGCGGGGGAACGGTGAGCCGATTGTGCCACGAGCCGAAGGTAGCGCTGGCTGTGCTGAACGCGATGCTCGCCTATCCCCAAATGGCGGGCTGGCTCAAGGTGCTGACCCGACACCGTGTGCGCGCCGTGCTCACCGAAGGCGATTTCGTGCGCGCCGTGCGCATCATCGACCTTGAGACAGGGTTTGAAACCGATGTCTACGCCGACTTCATCGTGGATGCCACCGAGACAGGCGAACTGTTGCCTCTCGCAGGCGTGGAGCATGTGACGGGCGCAGAGGCACAGCGAGAGACCGGCGAACCCCACGCCAAACCCGAAGCCGAACCGCTGAACATGCAGGCTATCACCTGGTGCATGGCGATCGGCTACGACCCCGACGGCGACTACACCATTTCCAAACCCCGCGATTACGACTTTTGGCGCACTTACCAGCCCCCGTTCTGGCACGGTACGCTTCTCGGTTGGGTGGATGTGAACCCCGTCACTTTAGAACCGCGCCGAATGAGCCTGTTCGGTGAAGACGGCACCTTCAGCCTGTTCCGTTATCGCCAGATTGTGGAGCCTGCTCACTACGAACCCGAACTCGCTCCGCGCCCCGTCACGATTGTCAATTGGCCCCAGAACGACTACTTCTTGGGACCCCTCTACGGCGTCTCAGAGAAGGAAGGGGCAAGGCACTGGTGGGGGGCACACCGACTTTCCGAATGCCTGCTCTATTGGCTCCAGACGGAGGCACCTCGCCTCGACGGTGGCGTGGGCTATCCGGGTTTGTATCTCTGCCCCAACATTATGGGTACGAGCGACGGCTTTGCGAAAGAGCCGTACATCCGTGAGTCGCGTCGTATCCGCGCCCGTTTCACGGTGTGCGAACAGCACTTGAGCGCGGAATGCCGTCCGGGCGCCACCCTCGCCGAGCGGTTCCCCGATAGCGTCGGGGTTGGGCACTATCGTATCGACCTGCACCCCAGTACTGGGGGCGACAACTATCTGGATATTGAGGCGTTGCCCTTCCAAATCCCGCTGGGCGCGCTGTTGCCCGTGAGAGTGCGCAACTTTCTGCCAGCGTGCAAAAACATCGGCACCACCCACATCACCAACGGATGCTACCGTCTCCATCCCGTAGAGTGGAACATTGGCGAGGCGGTGGGTTGCCTGTTGGCGTTCTGTGTCGAGCGCAAGGTGGAACCCCATCAAGTATATGAAAACGCCCAACTCCTGAGCGACTATCAAGCGTTACTGGACAAGCACGGCGTCCAGCGTGAGTGGCAGGGCTTTGGGGAGGTATGAAAACGCCGGTTTTGTGCCGTTGAGGAGTTTTCGGCAGGATTTATTGCGTTGGAATGGAATAATAAACAGGTCTAAGATGAATGTAGAACGGGTGGTGGCGCTCCTGCGAGGCGCGTCGCAGGGAGTGGGCACAGAAGCGCTTGCCTCACTGCTGCGTGCGGTGGCGGACGAGATGGTCGCGTGGAATGCTCTCGTCGTGGTTCCACCGCGTGGAATGCCCACCGTGCTGATGCACGCCCCCCACGAGCGTCATCCCCAACTGCCCGAAACACTGGAACTCAACCACTCGGATTGGCAACAGATAGGGGGGTGTGCGTGGCGGGTGGTGGCGCTCCCCATCACCGAGCTTTACTACATTTTGCGTGTGCCACCCGAAACGATGTACGACCCCCAGTGGGAGCTTCCGCTCACCATCGCCAGCCTGTTGGCACGCCACGAGCAGTTCCATCGTGAGCTGAACGCTCTCAAGCGTCTCTCCGAGCGGCGTGTGCAAGCGGTGGCAACCCTCTACGAGACCGCGCTCGCCAGCGTGCGGGAAGACATCGAGCAGTTTATGCAGATACTCACTCGGCGCGCGGCGAGTGCGATGGACGCTCAAGCCTGCTCGCTGATGCTGATTGACTCGGAGAAACAGGAACTGCAGGTGGTCGCCAGCTTCGGCATCCCCGCTGAGAAGCTCCCCGAAGCGCGCACAAGGCTGGGAGAGGGGATTGCGGGACGCGTCGCGCTTCTGGGCGAACCGATGATTATCACCGACCCCACCTTAGAACCGAAACTGCAGGGAATAGTGCGCCGTCCCGAAATCAGCAGTTCCATCTGTGTGCCCCTGCGCGACCAGCAGAACCACATCTTCGGCGTGCTGACCGTCCGACGCCTCCATCCCTCGCCCAGCTTCACGCAAGAGGACTTACGAATCTTCTCTATCTTCGCTAATCAGGTGGCTCTGGCTATCGAGAACGCTCGCCTGTACCAACGGCTCAATGCCAACATCCAGCAGCTGACGACGCTGGTGAACCTGGCTCAGCTGGTGACCGCCGTGCTGGATATCGACACCCTGCTCCAAACGGTGGCGTCGCAGATACGCGAAACACTCGGTTTCTCACGGTGTGCTATCTTCCTGCAGGGTGAGAACTCTCGCATCCTCGTCCCACGCTGTATTCAGGGCTACCGCCCCGAAATGTTCTCTCCACGCGGGGTACGCAAAGGGCAGGGGGTGATTGGCACGGTTGCCAAGAGGCGGATCCCGATAGTGGTCAACGACGCCCGCCGTGAGCTCCAGCCGATGCGAGGCTTCGGTCGGGCAATCGGGGCGAACCGCTACTGTGCGCTCCCGATTGTGGTTCACGGCGCGTGTATTGGGGTGGTGCTGGCAGATAACGCCGACTCAGGCGGGGCACTTCAGGCAGAACAGGTAGACCTTCTAAGTGCCTTTGTGAATCAGGCAGGGATTGCTATTGAGAACGCGCGCCTCTACCGCGAGAAGGAACAGCGCTACCAAGAAATCCAGCACTTGGCAGCGTTTCGCAATAACATCCTACGCAGTCTCGGCTCAGGAATGTTCACGATTAATGCCGACGGCACGATTTCCACCTGGAACCGCACTGCCCAAGCGATTACAGGCTTGCCCACCCGCGAGGTGGTCAAGCGCCACTACAGCGAACTGCTCCAACGAGCCGAGAACCACTTCCATCCCGACGCACGCGCCGAGATGCAACGGGTCATTGAAAGCGTTCTGCAAGGGCAGGGAACCCACCACCTTTACAAGGTGCCGTTCCACCGGGGCAACGAAACCCGCCTCCTGAACTTCACCGTCAGCCCCCTGTTGGTGGGTTTGCGCCAAACGCAAGGCGCAGTGGTGGTCTTTGAAGATGTCACTGAGCAGGTTCAGATGGAAGCCCGCTTCCGCGAGATGGAACGACTGGCAGAAATCGGACAGATGACCGCCACGATTGCCCACGAGGTACGCAACCCCCTGACCGCTATCAAGGGAGCGGTGGACCTCTTAGTCGGCGAGACCGACCCCGAAAATATCGCCATCTACACCGATGTATTAGGCATGGAGGTC
>CAKZQI010000158.1 GCA_937139515.1 uncultured Armatimonadota bacterium
ACAAAGGGGAATCGGAGCGTGCGTGAGGGGGCTTTGCTTGGCGTTCGCCGAGATTCTTCGCTTCGCTCAGAATGACAAAAGGGAATGCCAGCATGACAGTAGAGGCAAGAGGGCTAATCGTTTGTTCAACAAATTCTGCAGATGCGTAGATCGATATGCCCACCTATGCAAGAAATTTTAGTCCCTGAACTGATGGGGTCTTGGCAGGATACCTCGCTCTCGTGCCATCCACATCGCATATTACGGCAGTACCTGCCTTATTGGTTCTCGGGGCGTTCCCACTCAGCCAGGTGCATCTGCACTTCGGCGTCAGCAAGTTTGACGACCGTGTGCTCGTCGCCCTTGCGCAGTTCCTCCAACAGCGCATCCACCTTTTCGGGCGTAAGCCGTCGGTAGTACACATCCCCAACCTGCATCACAGGTGCGTCCCCACAGTTGTTGAGGCACTCCACCTCAGCAAGGGTAAACATCCCGTCGGGCGTGGTCTCCCCAAGCTGGATGCCCAACCTCTGTTGGAGATGTTCCAGAATGCGGTATCCACCACACAACATGCAGGTCAGGTTCGTGCAAACTTCCAGCATGTATTTGCCGACGGGCACTTTGTTGTACATCGTGTAGAAGGTGGCGACCCCTTCGACCTCGGCGTAGGAGCGTTGGAGGCGATAGGCGACTTCGGCAATTGCGTCGGCGGTGAGGTGTCCCCCATACTCACGCTGGGCAATCCAGAGGGCGGGCAACAGTGCCGACTTCTTGTCGGGGTAGTGGGTCAGCAGAGCCTCTAACTCTTTGACCGCTTTCTCCGAGAAGCGCAGGTTCAGCTCTTCCGGGCGAGGCGGGCGCGGTCGCTCGGTGATGCGTATCACTCCATCCATCGCCCTCAATTATACTCAGCCTTCGGCTTCAAAGTGGTGGGGCGGCTGGTTCGGAGGGGTTTCGTAGTATTCGCCGGCTCGCTTCTGTTGAGTTTCTTGCTCCAAGTCCAGCAGGAGGGCACGCTGTTTGCGTCGGAGGAGCTGTTGACAGCGTTCGTCAGCGTCCATCGCCCGCCGGAGCGCTGGAAGCCACTGCGGTTCGGGTTCCAAGCGCTCCAGCATTCGGAGGGTCTCCTCGCGTCGTTGCAGGAGTTCGGTCACGGTGTCCCACTCGTCGTCCTCAATCGCCTCTTCTAAACAAAGCGTGAGGAGCCAGAATTCGTGGAGCAGGCTCTCTATCACACGGTTAGCCATTCAAGCTCAACCTCACTGTGGGTGCGGGGGCAGGGATGGGAGCCTCTGACTGGTTCGCGATCGTGTCCCAAGCCTCGCGCAGTTCGCTCAGCAGATGGATGACATGCTCCGTGCGTTCCACGCTGTCTTGTAAGTTCGCCTCCACCAGCTGGTTGTACATGTAGGTGTAAAGGCGGAACAGGTTCTCGGCAATCTCTCCGCCCTTCTCAAAGTCCAGGCAGCTAATCAGCTCCGCCAATATCTTTTGTGCCCTTTGGAACTTGAGGTTCTTGGTCTCAAAGTCACGGTTGTGGAGGGCATACTTCGCCTCGTTGAGGAAGCGAATTGCCCCGTCATACAGCATCACAATCAGTCGGACGGGGTTAGCGGTCTCCACTGCCGTCTCTAAGTATCGGTTTGTACCGTTGCCAGCGCCGTACATGCGTCATTATCCTCCGAGTTTAGCGTCTTTGTGAGGTGGACAGGCTCGCTTGGAACGATGCTGCCATCGCCGAGAGCCGTGCGCCCTGCGCTTGCATTTGGCTAACCACCCGCTCCATCCGAGCGAACTGCTCGCGTAGCATCAGTTGGCGTCGGCTCACCTCTTGGCGGATCGACTCCACCTGCTCATCGATGGATTTCATCTGTTCTGTGAGGGTATTGCGGGCTAAGGTGATGTCACCGTTGACTATATCGGTCACTTGGCGGGCGAGCAGGCGAGTGCGGTCAGCGACCCCGCGCGTGAAGTGAACAACGCCGTAAGTGCCCGGCGCGGTTGCGTTGACCCGAATCTGCAGTCCTGCCGTGTTGGGATTGTTGGAGTTGCCCGTGAGGAACTGCCCTCTGCCCGTTGCTGCTTCGCCATTAATAGTGCCTGCGACATCCAGCCCTTCCGCATCAATTCCTGTAGTGCCAATGCCCGAGTTGTCAGCGCCTGCATCTAGGTTGGAGACCACGCGGAAGTTCGCCGCCGAGCCGTGGTTCTTCGCCTCAATCACCAAGCGCCCCGTGTCGTCTTTGCGCGCGGTCACCAAGTTGCGCAGGCGAAAGTCGTTGTTGATACGATTGACGAGGTCATCAATCGTGCTACCGGGGGCGATCTGGAGCGTGTGGTTCTGGTTGCCGAACAGGTTCCCGCTGAAGGTGAGGGTCTCCATCTGGGTGCTGGCGGCGGTCTGAGCGACCCCTGCTGTTGCGGAGGCGCGGGTGGCAACTTGGGTGATGACCACCTCGTAGCCCCCTGTAGGTGAAGGGCGGGTGGCATCGGTGGACGAGACGAAACTGATTGCGTCGTTGGTCGTACGCCCGTTCGCCGTGAAGAGCTGGATGACCCCCTGAAGGTTCTCGTTCAGCTGGCGGTTAAGCACGCTGTCGTTCAGGCTGAGTTTACCGTCCTGTCCGAGCTGGATGCCCACTTGCGCCAACACCCTCAGGTCGCCTTGAAGGTTGGGCACGGCGTCCATAATGCGCTGGATTAGCCCGTCCCGAATGTTGCCAATGGTCGTATCGCCGAACAGCGGACCCGATCTCAGGGTCTCTTTTTCTATAGAGGCGTTCTGTTTGAGGAAATCCACGAGGCTGTTGAAAGCGTTCACGAAGTTGTTGACCGTGTTGCGTGTGGCTTCAGTGTCACGGGCAAGCGTGAGCGTGGCGCGCTTGGGGTTGTCGGCGTCCGCACTGAGCAGGGTAATCGTGGTGCCCTGAATGGCGTCGTCTATCGTGTTTCGGCTCCTTCGGAATTCGAAGCCGTCTAAAGTGAACTCGGCATCTTGGGCTTGCACCAGCTCCTGATGATACTGATTTTGCAGAATCCCGAGATTGGTGAGGATGTTGTTGTCATCCACGAAAGTGGGCGTGCTTGAACTGCCCGCAATTTTGAGCTTCTGGTAGGTAGTGCCGTTGACGGTCTCGGTTTCTATGGAGGCGGTGACGCCCGGAATGCTCGCGCCGTTGATTTTGCCCACGATGGAGAGAAGGTTGTCGGTAGCGAGGTCTATATTAACGCCTACGCCGTTGATTTGTACCGTTCCGCTGGGGGCAGAGGAGAGGTTCAGCTCGGTGGCAATCGGATTGGTGCTGTTGTTGAAACGCATGGAGTATGCCGAGTTCTCGCGCTGTTCACGAACAAACTGGGTGTAAGAGACCAACTTGAGCGAGGGTACTAAAATCAGGTTGCCTCCGACTTCGGCGAGTTGGATACGGCTGTTTTCGCCTGTTTCGTTGGCGGTCAGGGTCATGTAGAACTGTCCGCTGTCCGCCCTCAGGATGGAGGCGGTCACGCCCGCGTTCGCCGTGTTGATTTTGCTGGCGACGCTGGTGAGGGTATCGGTGGCGCTGATGGAGACGACCTTGCCGTTGACCATGATTTGCCCGCTCACGCCCAGCTCGGCGGTGGCGGAGGAATGAGCGCCGCTGACAATCTTGTGCGCCTGCGCCAGTTTACGCACACGGAGGTCATAAGTGCCCGGCAGGGCATCGGTAGACCCCGTGATGGTGGCGACCTGCGTGTCGCTGGAGTTGGCGCGCACGATTGTGAAAGCGCTTCGCGCGCCCAGTGCGCCTGCGGCGGTCTGTAAGTTGTTGACCAAGCCTCGGAACTGGTCGAAGGCGCCCATGCGCGCCTGCAGTTCCGACTTGCGCACCATCAACCTCTGCAACGGGCGTGCCTGCAGTTCCGCCAACTTCTGGATGATGGCTTCACTATCTATGCCTGTTGCCAAGCCCGAAAAGTTTATCCCTGTTAGATTGCCCCCTATCATCGTTGACACCTCCCGGCGTTCCATCTCTCAACAGCGCATCCATGCCACAGCCACGGGGGCACGAGGACAACTCGTACCTCTGGCGGGATTATCGGCAGAACGCTCAGCGAACTGGACTCTCAATTTTGCGGGTCTTGTGCCGATAATACCGCCGTGATGTTCGCCGTGTTGTTGGGATGTCTGCTTGGGATGGCACCCACACGGCTTATGGAGGAGCCACTTCGGATACAGATTGCGCCCACGGTGGAGGTGCGTTCGGAACGCTTTCGGCTGGGTGAAATCGCCCAAATCAGCGGGGGCGCCGAACCTGAGCGGGCGCAGTTGGCAGAGATTGAGCTGGGCGCGTCGCCTCTGCCCGGTCAGACGCGTCTCTTCACGCGCCACCAACTGCTGATACGCCTACGCCAACACCGAGTCCCCCCTGAGAGCCTGCAGATTGAGATGCCCGACACCGTGCGCGTGGTTCGGATGGCGCAGTCGGTTCAGCCCAACGCGGTGGAACAGTTCGCTCGTCAGCAGGTGCTGGCACTCACGGGGCACAACCTGAGCGAATGGATTTTGGAGAACCCACCCCGCCCCAGTGCGCTCCCCGAAGGAGAAGTGGAGTGGCAAGTGGTCAACACGCCGCGCCTCAGCACGACCACCGCCGTCGTGGAGGTCGTGGCGAAGGTCGGGGGACAGGTGCGCAGTCAGTATGTGCTGAGGTTTCGTGCGCCCACGCGTGCGCGTCAACTGGTGGTGCGCACGGGCGACACGGTGCAGGTGTTTATCCGCTCCGAGGCGGTCGTGCTGGAGGTTCGGGGGCAGGCGCGCGCTTCGGGCGCCGAGGGCGAGGTCATCCCCGTGTTCATCGCCGAGACACAGCGAACCTTGCGTGCCCGTATCCTAGAAACAGGACGCGTGGAGGTGACATTATGAGAGTACAAATTGTTGCCATCAGTTTAGTTGTGATTGCTGGGTTCACGAGCGCGCTGGGCGACCCTCAAGACCCCACACCGCCCACGCCCCAGCCAGCTCCGATAGAAGAGCCTGCTCTGGAGCCAGCTTCTGGCTCGCTGTGGGACGAGCGCGCAGGCTCGCTCTATGACGATTTCAAGGCGCGCCGTGTGGGCGACCTGCTCACGATTGTGGTCAACGAGAACACCACCGCCAACGCACGCGCCAACACCTCCGTTCAGAAGAGCGAATCGGCGTCTACTACGGCGGGCATTGGTCCTCTGTTGAACATCTTCTGGCCCGAGCTGGGTGCTTCGGGGTCTACGCAGCTCAACACTCAAGGCTCAACGGGGCGCACGGGTACCCTCACCACGCGTATCACGGTGCAGGTCGTGGAAACCTTCCCCAACGGCATCGTGAAGATAGAGGGGCGACGCACGCTCAAAATCAACGAGGAGACCCAGACGGTGGTGCTGACAGGCTTGGTGCGTGTCAAGGACATCCGCGCCGATAACACGATTCCCTCCACGCTGATTGCGAACGCCCAGATTAGCTTTGAAGGCAAGGGTGTCGTTGGTGGACGCCAGCGTGAGGGCATCCTGACACGGCTCTTCAAGCTGATTTTCTGAGGGAAAACCGATGCGACGATTAGGATGGTTCTTAGGCTTGATTGGGTTAGGGCTGTTGGGCGCACCTGCTCAGAACACGGTGAGCGCGCCCAGCGTCCGCCTGAAGGACATCGCCCAGATACGGGGCGTGCGCTCCAACCAGCTCATCGGCTACGGGATAGTGGTGGGTTTGGAGGGCACAGGCGATAGCGCCAGCGCACTGTTCACCGTGCAATCCATCGCCAATATGCTGGAGCGGATGGGCATCAGCGTGCCTCCCAACACAATAAAAGTCAAGAATGTCGCTGCGGTGATTGTCACGGCGGAGTTGCCCCCCTTCGCACGCGCAGGCAACACGATTGATGTCGTGGTGTCCAGTCTGGGCGATGCACGCTCGCTTCAAGGGGGCACTCTGCTCCAGACCCCTCTGCGCGGGGCGGATGGTCAGGTCTATGCAGTGGCGCAGGGTGCGGTGTCTATCGGCGGGTTCAACTTCTCGGCGGGGGGCGGGCGCGTCCAGCGCAACCACACGACGGTCGGGCGCGTGCCTAACGGCGCACTGATTGAGCGCGAGGTGCCGTCTCAGTTCCTCTCCAGCGACAACTCGGTCGTGGTGCAACTCAACAAGCCCGATTTCACAACGGCGGCGCGTGTGGTCAACAGCCTGCGAGCGAGCTTCCCCTCCTTGCGCGTGCGCGCCTTAGACCCGTCCACCATCCGCATCACGCTTGACCCCGACGGGACGATAGACCCCGTCCTGCTCGTGGCTCAGTTGGAGACGGTCTCCATCATCCCCGATACGGTGGCGCGGGTGGTGGTCAACGAGCGCACGGGTACGGTGGTGGTGAACGGCGATGTGCGGATTGCTCCCGTCGCTGTAGCGCACGGCGGGATTACGGTGCGCGTGCAGACCGTGTTGGAGGTCTCTCAGCCCCCGCCCTTGAGCGAGGGACAGACCACTGTCGTACCCCAGACCCAAGTGGACGCCGAGCAAGACCCCGCCAAAATGGTCTACCTCAAAGAGGGTGCTTCGGTGGAGTCTCTGGTCAAAGCGCTAAATGCCTTGGGGGTCACCCCGCGCGACCTAATTGCGATACTGCAGGCGCTCAAGTCCGCGGGCGCACTCCACGCAGAAATAGAGGTGCAATAATGCAAACGAAACCCATAGGAACCACATTTGCGAGTGCCACGAAGCCGCCAGAGTCTTCTCAGAAGGCGGAGTTGAAGCGTGCTTGCCAGCAGTTCGAATCGCTCTTTGTACTCCAGTTGTGGCGAGCGATGCAACGCACTCTGCCCACTCAGCCCCAAACGCTCAATTATGCGGAGATGTTTGACCTCCCGTTTGCCGACTATTTATCGCAACACGGGCGTTTCGGTTTAGCAGAGCAACTGTATCGTCAGCTGGAGTCATCCCTGCCATCTGGTTTGCATGGGGAGACGAGCTTAGAAAACCCCTCTACTCCCAGCCCCTTCTCCCCTGAGAAGGGAGAAGGGGAGCTAATCTTCCCCCCTCTCTTTTTAGGAGAGGGAGGGCTGGGGAGGGTGAGGGCTGAACAGGGAGACTCACAATGAGAACCCAACGCGAATTGCTAAGCTTGTGGGTACGCGAGGGGGAACGGCTCATCCCGTTGCTCTCGGCATGGTGTCGTGCGCTCATCCAGCGTGACACCGATGCAATTGCGCTCGCTCACGAACGACTTCAACCCCTGCTGAGCCGTATGGAACCTCTGCGTGGGGCGCTCCAATCCCCAATCGAACCAGAGGTGGAACAGACCGAACTCTATCAGCGCGCCGTGAAGGTCGCTCAAGAGATGGACACGCTCCTGCAGACCGCCTATGAGGTCATCTTGAACGAGCTGGATTACACGCATGGGCTGATGGCGATGCTGGCACGCACGGCGGAACCTGAACATTACGCCCCTACCGTGCCTACCAGCAACACCACGAACCTGCTGATGAACGCTGAGGTGTAGCAGATGAGTTCTTTTTACGGGATAGAGTTGGGCACACGCGCGCTCCGCGCCTTCCAGATAGGGCTGGAAGTCACGGGGCACAATGTGGCGAATGTGAACACGCCGGGCTTTAGCCGTCGGCGCGTGCAGTTCGCCAACACGCCCGAGTTTGCGCTCGGCTCACGCCTGCGCCTGGGGAGCGGCGTGATGGTGCAGATGGTGGAGCGCATGCGCGAGATGATGCTGGAGGGGCGCATCAACGCCCAAAGTGCCGACTTCGCCCGATTGGATACGCTGGCGCGCTCGCTCCAACAGGTTCAGTCAGCGTTCAACGAACCGGGCGAGTTCGGTATCAACGCCCGATTGAACGCCTTCTTCAACGCCTTTGAAGAGCTCGCCACGCGCCCCGATAGCCTCGCCTCACGCCAAAGTGTTCTCCAAAGTGCCTCGGCGTTAGTGGGCACCATCCGAAGCCTCTACGACAGCCTCAACACCCTTGAAAGTCAAGCCCTGACCCAAGCCGAGGCGATGATAAGCGAGGCGAACGAAGTGGCTCAGCAAGTCGCACGGCTCAACGAGCGCATTCGCGCCGCCCAGTCCACCGGCGCGGAGGCGGGCGACCTGTTAGACCAGCGCGACCGCCTGATGAGCCGATTGAGCGAGCTGGTCGGCGCACGCGCCCACTACACCAGCGACGGGGGCATTATGGTCTTTGTGGACGGGCACACGATGGTTCAGGATGGTGCCTCGTTCCCGTTGCCCAACGCCATAGACATCGCCAACCGCTCATTGGACAACACCCCTGTTGACATCCGAATCCAGAGTGGTGCCTTGCGCGGGCTGATGGACAGCATCGCCAACCTGCAGAGCTACCGAGCCGACCTCAACACCTTCGCCAACACGCTCATCACCCAAGTGAACACCATCCACAGCACCGGTTTCAACCTCAACAACACGACGGGTCTGCTGTTCTTTGACGGCACCGACGCCAGCGATATCGCCTTGCACAGCGATGTGAGCGACCCTGCGAACGTCTCTGCGTCTGGCTTAATAAACACGCCCGGAAATGGGGGCGTCGCTTTGGCGTTGGCGAACTTGCGCAACCAGCCTCAGACCGCGCTGGGTGGAGCGAGCCTTACCCAGTTCTACCGAAGTCTTGTCGGGCGTGTTGGAAACGACGCTCAGGTCTCCAGAAATCGTGCGGAAACGCAACAATTAACGGTGGAGCACCTGAACAACTTGCGCGAGTCGATTTCGGGCGTCTCCTTAGACGAGGAGGCGGCGAAACTGGTGCAGTATCAGCGCAGTTATCAAGCCGCCGCGCGGATGGTCAGCAGTTTCGACTCGCTCCTGCAGGATGTGCTCCAGTTCGTAGCTCCGAGATAGGTGAGATAGCAGATGCGGATTAGTACCTCGCTCCAGTTCGGGCGGATACAGAAGACGATTGAGCAAAGCACGAGCGAGCTCAGTCAGAGGCAACGGCGCGTCAGCACAGGGCGACGCGTCGACCAGCCGCTGGACGACCCTGTCGGGACCGTTCACGCGCTCGCCATTCGTCAACAGCTCCAGCAGATTGAGCAGTATGGACGCAACGCCCGTGAAGCGAAACTGTTCCTGCAGTCCACCGAGCAAGCCTTCGCCGACATCGGCGAGGTGCTAAACCAAGTGCGCCAGATTGTGACCCAGGGCGCTAACGACACGCTCCAACCCGACGCACGCGAAGCGCTGTTCCAGCAGGTGCGCAAACTCCAAGAGCGACTGATGCAGATTGGCAACCAGCGCGTCGACTCCGACCGCTATCTGTTCGGCGGTCAGCTGGTGTTCACCCAGCCGTTCACACTGGTGGGCACGACCCTCACCTATCAGGGCGACGGTCAGCCAATGCATGTGCCCATCGCGGAACATCATACCGTCGTGATGAACTTCTCTGGGGCGCGGATTGCCGACCTGTACAACAAACTCAACGACATCGCCACCAACATCCAGACGGCGAATGTGGCAGACCTGTCTCTCAACGACTTGAATGATATTCAACAGTTTCAGTCGGAGTTCCAACGCTATCGGGGCGAGATTGGCGTGCGCTTGCGCGAGATAGAGACCTACGCTTACCTCCATCAATCTCGTCATGACCAACTCACGGGCAATCTCGCCGATATAGAAGAAGTGGACTTAGCCGAAGCGATTAGCCAACTGCGCCAGTCGGAACTGAGTTATCAAGCGTCGCTGCAAGTCTTCTCTCGCGTGCAGAGTGTGAACCTTTTTGACTTCCTGCGTGGAGGTTAAACCTATGGAACTTGAAACAACCCGATTCGGTACAATTAAGGTAGAAGAGGACGACATCATCACCTTTCCAGAGGGTCTGGTAGGTCTGAGTCGGTACAAGCGGTTTGTCCTCATTCCGCATGGGGGGGACAGCCCATTTTGCTGGCTCCAGTCGGTTGACGAGCCGTCGTTCGCACTCTTCGTGATTGATCCGTGGTTCTTCCGTCCTGATTACGAGGTGGTGCTGTCGGACTCGGAAGCGGAACGCTTGCAGATGACGGAGGACACGCTGAAGGCGGTGTTCGTGACGGTAACGATTCCGCCCGGTCAGCCGGAGTTGATGACCGCTAATCTGCTGGCGCCGCTGGTGTTGAATTTATCAACGCGCCGTGGTCGGCAGGTGATTTTGGATGACGAACGCTATCAGACGCGCCACCCGATCTTGGAAGAGATGGTACGCCACGCTTCGGCTCAAGAGGTGGCATAGCCTTGTCGTGCGCCATGGAGGGCAAGAGCGATGTTAGTTCTTACACGAAAAGTTAATCAGAGCATTATGATAGGGGACGATATTGAGGTCGTCGTGCTGGAGGTGCGCGGCGAACAGGTGCGCCTCGGTATCAAAGCCCCACGCAATGTCACCGTCCACCGTCGCGAAATCTACGACGCCATCCAGAAAGAGAACCTGATGTCGGCACAGACCCAGCCTGAGGATGTGCCCGAGGCTCCCCCAAAAGCGGGGTCGGTCAAATCGGCTTCGTAGGGCTATCGCAACTCGCCCATCTTCATAACGGCATCGGAAACTTGCTTCGGACGGCTCTTCCTTGTCGCCCTGAGCAGGGGGGTTTTTTGAGATTTTTCACTTCGCTCAGAATGACAAATGGGGGTGTCAGAATGACAGCCCCTGCCCTGTCACCCTGAGCGATAGCGAAGGGTCTTGATTCCCCTCTCCCGCAGCGTCGGGAGAGGGGTCAGGGGTGAGGGCAGATTCCTCGCTTCGCTCAGAATGACGGAAGGGGGCAGTCCACCAGCTTACAACAACCAGCAGGGTTTGATACATTTGGAAGCAAAACCCCATTTTTTAGAGTATACTAAGTTGAGGGGTAAGTATGGAGCCGAATCAGCGTGGGCACACAGGCTATGCTACCAGTGGGGGCGACCCACTCAGTCCGCTGCCGTTCCAAGATGTGCCTTTTGAAGAGAGTGAGTGGAAGCCACTCTATGACCTCATCGCACGCGTCCATAACCCCAAAGCGGAGCTGATACGCGCCCGCTATGAGGAGATGCGCCTTGCTTATCGCAACTACATCCAAGCCCGCACCGAAGCGATTGAACAATATGCCCGCCAACGCCGAGAAGACCTCCAGTACAATATAGAAATAGAACAGCAACGCGTCAGGGTGTTAGAGCAAATCCAAGCGGTTCACGAGCGCTGGCGTCCCTTGCTTCAAGAGTTGTTTGAAGCGAAACAGCGCACCACTGACGAAGCCTATATCGCCTTAGCACGCTTGGGTATCAAACCCAAGATTCGGTGGGCGTCGGGTGCCGAGGGCGACGAAGCGCTGTTTGAGGACGACCTACTTTTCGGCAACCGAGCCAGCTCCGACGGAACCGCACCATCGCCTTCCAACACCAACGGTACGGTAAGTACTAATCCGACAAGCCCGAACCCGACGCCCCTTTCACCCCCCGCTCAGCCTCAGGAGAATCTGCCTGACCTTTGGGAGCGGCTGCGCCCACCCACTTTTGAAGAATATCTTGCTGAGACCGACCCCAGCTTGCTGAAAGAGCCTGAACCCCCGACAGAAGCCTCCGTTGCTCACGAGCAGAACCTGCCCGTGTTCCGCACGCGCGTGCTTCACCCAGCGCTGCTCTGGCTGATGACGATAGGTGCAGGGCTGGGCTTGGGAGCCGTGTTCTGGATGGTGTTAGGCGGCACGCTGACAGTGGATGCGCTCGGCACAGTCGGCTTCTGGTTGGCGATGGTGGGGGGGGTGTCGGCGATGGTGCTGTGGGGGCGCGGGCTGTGGGGTGCCGCGGCTATCGTGGCGGAGCTGTTCCACAAGTTTCGCTGGGACGAACCGAAGGCGCGTCGCGAGGCATGGGCAGTCGCACTCGGTGCAAGCATGCTCCTGCTGGTCGGTCTGCTCGTGGCAGTGGGCAGTGCATTCAGCTGGCTGAGCCTGCGCCCCTCTCCACCAGAAACCCCCCTGTTGATGATGATGCTGGCGTCGCTTTCGGTTCCGCTGTGGTTGGTCGCAATGGTGGAGGGCTTCTTGGTGGGGCGCGCACACGCCGTACAAGCGCAGATTGACGCTGCCCTGAGCCAAGCCAAACGCCAACAACAAGCGGAGTACCAAGCCCAACGCCAGTCCGCTCACGCTCAGTATCAGCAGTTCTTGAAGGAGTGGGAGCGTTCCGAAACCCCCAGCACTTACGAAAGACCAGCCCTGCCGATTACTCCAGAGGGGCGCGTCAGCGAGAGCGTGAGCCAGCCCTCTCCGCGTGTTCCCTCAAATCCTCCAGTAAATCGTCCGAGCTTGCATCTGATAGAAGAGGCGCGCGTCAAAGTCGCGCAGTGTCGTTCGGCACACTTACAGTACCAGCGTGCGAAGCGTGAAATGGAAAGTGAACTGGCTTGGTATCAGTACCAGCTGACGCTTCTCCAGCGTCGCCCTATCTACGAGATGGTGAGTGAGGCTCAGTACGCCCACTTAGCCCGACTTCGGCACGAGTGGGAGACGCTCTACAATCGCTTTGTGGAGATGGTTGCCCAAGCGGTGGAACCGCTCAACGACGGCGAGGCGCTCCGCGAGCAGGTTCTGCGTTTCCGACGCAACACTGCCGACCTGCCCCGTTCGGAACAGGTGGTATAATCGGGGTGTCAAAAGTTTAGGAGTGGACGATGGCACGGTGTGGGAAGTGTGGACAGATGATGGAGGCAGGGGCACGGTTCTGCTCAGCGTGCGGTCAACCGATGACGGCTAATGCACCCAGTGCATCTTCGCCCGCCACCACCCAAGCCCCGAACAACAAAAAATGGCTTTGGATCGGACTGGGAGTGCTGACGCTGACTGCGTTGGCGTTTTTGCAGGGCACCCAGTCGGGTTTCTTCGCCCGCGCCCAGGTCAAGCCAGAGCTGGCGCCTAGCATTCTCCAAGCTGAAGCGCCTCCCGAATCGCCCAGCATCCTGCAAGCTGAGCCACCCCCCCCTGCGCCCAGCGTCCTACAGTCCGAAAGTCCCGAACCGAAGCCTGTGCCCCAACACATCTTGAACTGGCTGGAACACCTCAAGCGCATAGAACGCAAACGCCAAGCGATGGAGCGCAACTTCAACCCCGCCTTGAATATGCTCAAAGATGCGCTCGCTCTGCGCTACCAGCTGGAAGAAGAGGGACAACAGCAGAAGATGGAGAACTTGGAGCGTGGGTACGAGCAATACCGCCAAGATTGGACGGGACTACTGAAAGAGTACCAATCCGTACCTCCGCCCCCTGAATGCAAAGTGTTGGCGGACACCTATTATGTGGCGTTGGGCAACTATGTGCGCTTCATGATGCAGATTGAGCAATCGGTAGAAACCCAAGACCTAAATAGCCTGCTGAACATGCGTGGTACCGCCCAGGCGGAGGTGGATGAGCAACTGAGTAATGCCGATGTGGAGCTAACGCGTCTATGCCAACAGTACGACATCCGCAAGGATTTCCGCATCGGTTCCAGCCTCCCACAAAACCTTTTTGGATTTTAGCCATGAGTGAACTTTATCATCCCCAGTTGATACCGTACTTAGAGTCGTTGGTGCCTCCGCGCCCGCCTGTCCTGCAGGAGATGGAAGACTACGGGCGCGAAGTCCGCTTCCCGATGGTCGGTCCTGTGGTGGGGCAGTGCCTCTACTTGCTGACACGGTTGACGGGCGCCCGGCGCGTGTTCGAACTGGGCAGTGGGTTCGGCTACTCCACCGCCTGGTTTGCACTGGGCGTGCGCGATAACGGCGGAGGCGAAGTGTACCATGTGGTCTGGCACGAAGACCTTTCGCAAAAGGCACGAGACTACCTCGCTC
>CAKZQI010000159.1 GCA_937139515.1 uncultured Armatimonadota bacterium
CCCGGAACTTACCGCTGGCGTGCGCGAGGCGTGGATGTGCGTGGGGCGCTGGGCGATTGGAGTGAAATGCGCTCGTTCGTGGTGCCTCGTCCCAATCAAGCGCCCAGCATTCCCGAGCTGCTCAGTCCACCCAACGACACAACCACCTCAAGAACCCCCATCTTCCGCCTGCGTGCGGAAGACCCCGACGGGGAAACGATACGATACGAGATCGAAGTGCGTCAAGGCACGCAGGTCGTCCAGCGGTTTACCACCGACTTGATGACGAGTGGCGCTACGCTCGTGTTCCCTGTGCCTGAGGATAACGCGCTTCCTGTGGGGGCTCTGAGTTGGCGGGCGCGCGCCCAAGACGCTCGCGGGGCATCCAGCGAGTGGAGCCAGTCCCGTACCTTGCGAACCGCAGAAGAAGTTCAGCCGATGTTAATAGGCATCGCTGGGTTTGCCCTAAACCTCCAAGTGCCTGACCCCAGCGTGCGCGCACTTGGGCTATCTGAAGCCGAGATTGTGCGCTGGAACCCCACGGCTCAAGCCTATGAGGCGGTCTCGCAACTTCAAATCGGCGCAGGCTACTTCGTCAAAGTGCCTAGCGCTGTGCGCTTAGACCTGAGCGGACAGCCCATCACCGAGGCGACCGAGATTGCCCTTCAGTCCGGTTGGAACCTCATCGCCAGTCCCTATCTGACGAGCCTCGTATGGAACTTGGACACGGTGCGTGTGAAGCGAGATAGCCAAACTCTCACCTTGCGCGAAGCTCAGCAAGCAGGCTGGCTGGAAGATTACCTGTGGACTTGGCGTCAGAATCCCGAGAACCCATCACAGGGAGCGTACGAGCTGGTGTACGACACACGCTTCCTGCCGAATGTGGGTGGGGCTTTGGAAGCTTGGCGTGCGTATTGGATACTGGCGTATCAGCCATGCGTGCTGGTGCTGAATCCTGCCCAGCGCTCTGTTTCTCGCAGTCGACCTGCCGACACGAGCTTCTGGAGCCTGCGCGTGCAGGCGTGGAGCGCAAGCGGGCATAGCGAGGTGGTTTTGGGAAGCGGGCGCGCCTTGTTAGCCAGTCCCCCTCCGACGGCATATGCGAACGAGCGAGCGCCCCAAATCTTGCTAAGGCGGGCAGAGGGCACTTTCTCGGCGGATGTGCGCTCGGAGTTCTCCCGCTCCACACGCTGGCAGTTGGAGGTGCGTGTGCCCCCTGCCGAGGCGCCCCAAGCGATTAGCCTGCATGTGCCCAACACGCTCCACCTACCACGCTCTGCGCAGTTGATGCTGGTGGATGAGCAGACAGGGGCGCGCGTTCCGTTGCGCACGCGCTCTAACTACACCTTCTCGGCGCCTGCGAGCGGTGGGGTGTACACCTTCCGCATCGAGCCGATGGCGTCGCGGGCGCTTCTGAGGGTGCTCAATCCTGTGATCCACGCCGGGCGCAGTGCCCGCGAGGGGGTACAGATAGGCTTCACGCTGACTGCGCCAGCCCAGGTGCAGGTCTCCATCCGAGCCGGGTCGCGCACTGTGCGAACGCTCACGCCAAGCACGGGTCGTTCGGAGGGCTATCAGCAGCTGGTGTGGGATAAGACCGATGACCAAGGCGTGAAGCTCCCACCAGGGCAGTACATCGTAGAAATCGTAGCGACCACTGACGACGGTCAGGTGGCGCGTGCGGTCGTTCCGTTGATAGGCACGAGGTGAAACGATGAAGCGAGTGTTCTATTTCTTAATCGTTGTGGCTGGCGTGATTACCCTCGCTTGCGGTGGGGGCGGTGGCGGAGGCGGCGGTGGCGGAGGGGGTATCACGCCCGACACCATAGCCCCCACCATTTCGGGGCTGGCGGTCTCCTCCCAGCTCTTGACAGCGAACGCCAACGCGCAGATTAGCGCCAGCGTGGTCGACCTCGATTCAGGGGTCGCAGGTGTGCAGGCGGTGTTGAACTACCCCGACAACAGGCAAGCCGTGGTGAGCCTCACGCGAGACGGCAACACCAACACCTATCGGGGCACATTTACCGCGCAGTGGAACGGTTCCGCAGGTGAGTTGTTGGTTCAACTGCGTGCGGTGGACCGAGCGGGCAATCAGGCTTCGCAAGAGACCACAGTGCGCCTCGTGGGCAGTCCGCCCCCACCGCCGTTTTGATTTAGCCTAACACAACTGTATCACCCTTGCGTTCAGCGCACTCGGCTCCAGGGCTTGTTTGACAAGAGTCTGATAGCTAGGCAGTCTGCTCAATAGGTGAGGACGATACAGATGGAAGGGAGGTAGAGTGGTGTCTGCAAAGAGGGGAATGCCCAGCGCTTCAGCGCGTAGGCAGAAGTGCCTATCCTCTCCCCAAAATGACAAGCCACCTATCTCGCTGAAGCGTGCCCCCACCTCCAGTGCCTCGCGCTGAAGGAGTGTACATGCACCCAATCCGTGCACACGGTAGATGCCCGGTACTTTGGCAATCACCTGCGTAAAATAGCCCACCCGATTGTCTTGCTCTTCAGGGGTGATTTTTTCGCCTCGCTCGATGCGTGCCAGCGTGTAGAAATCGCGGTACCAGATGTTAGGCAAGGGGGGCGCATTCGGCGTCCAACGCGTCCAAAACACCTCAGAGACCACTGGCTGGTTGCAAGCGCACAGCCGTTGGAGCAGGATCGGTGACACAATCAGGTCGGTGTCCAGTAGCCACAGGGCATCGTAGTCGGCTTGCAAAGCGTGGTCTATGATAGCGTCTTTGAGGCTCGCCAATCGCCAGACCAGGCTCTCAGACCAGAGGTGCGTATGTTCGGAACGCTCGTAGGGACTG
>CAKZQI010000160.1 GCA_937139515.1 uncultured Armatimonadota bacterium
CTCGTGAAACAGGAGGTACTAACCTCCCTTTTCATTCGGGCACTCACTCTTGTCATTCTGAGCGAAGCGAAGAATCTCAACGAACCTCTCAGTACAGCCCCCTCACTCACGCTCCGATTCCCCGCTTGTCACCCCGAGCGAAGCGAGGGGTCTGGATTCCTCACTTCGTTCGGAATGACAAGGGAGGGTGCGAGGAGTAGTAAAAAGGGGCGTTGCAATCGGGCGGGTTTGGTATGATTTTGTACTCAGTGCTTGTACCCTTGTCAGGGGGTAGGGAGGGGGGTGAGTGCCCGCCTACGTGAGGTTCCCCCCGTAAGCGTGGGGAACCGTCGAACTGGCTCCCTCCCTCGCCCAAAGCCTTGGGAGAGGGAAGGCTGGGGTGGGTGAGGGCGAATAGACACGCTTTTGCGTTATGTGCTTGCTATTTCTCCAACCCCCTCCCGCAGCGTTGGGAGTGAGGACAGATTCCTCGCTTCGCTCAGAATGACAAATGAGCCGTGTCGGTTAGCGCACGGTAAAGACACGCCTGTCGTGATGCACATTCCCAAACAGGTCGTGCACGCGGATGTGAACCACATGCGTCCCACGAGGCAAGTCCGCCGGCAGGTTCCCACGCCACAGATGCACGGCGGTATCCACACCAGGCAGAGTTAGTCCGGGCAGTTTGAACTCTTGCTCCAAGCGCTTCATCTCGGCGTAGGCAGGGTCGGGCGTGTCGGTGACCTGCGTCATGCGAACCCACTGGTTGCTGTCGTTGAGGCTCATCTCCACCACACAGCGCTCCGAGCCGAGGAAGAAGTTCACCAAAACAGGCGTTTCGCCTGTCTTGGCACGCTCTATCTCGTCGGGCAGGTAGATGTTCATCTGATAATCGGCGGGACGGCGCGCCGCTTGATAACGGATATTGTAGCGGTTGCGATTGATTTCCAGCCACAGGTAGCCGTTTGGTGTGCCGTCGCGCTGGGTGGTGTGGGGGATGCCCGTGGGGTCAGGCGCACCTCGCCACCAACTACCACACGCAGCGACCGCATTCACATGGTGGTGGGGCGTGCGCCCCTTCCAGCCTGTATCAGGTCCGAAGAAGCGGTGGGTTTGCTTGTGCGTGTGTGCCGAGAAGGAGAGCGTGTTGGAAAAGGGCGCCAGCGCATCAAACACGGCGCGTCGCTCCTCATCGGGCAGTTCCCACAAGGGGATATGCATCAACAGCACGACCATATGGTTTCGAGGCACGAACCGTAGGTAGTTGCGCACGAACTCAATCTGCTCAGCGCCCAGCCCCGCCACATAGAACCCGCGCTGGTCACCACGAGCACCCGTCCAGTTGATATTGTCCAGCACGATGAAGTGAGTGTTGGCGTACTGGAAGGCGTAGTAGTTGGGTCCGTACACGCGATGCCAAGTCTCTGCCTTGTTGCGGTTGTCCGCCGAGTCGAAGTTGATGTCGTGATTGCCCAGTACATAGTGAATCGGGATGCCGATTTTGCCCATCACGCGATTGAGCGGTTCGAACACCGTAAGGTCATCAAACACCACATCGCCCAGCACGGTGCCGAACGCAGCGCGCTTGGTGCCCATCAGTTCACGCACGATGTCGCGCCCGATGTAGTGGACTTCGGTCAGGTTGCGGGGTTGTGTGTCGCCAAACACGAGCACAGTGAAGTTGTCCGCCTCGCGCTGGGGATAGAGGGGGAAATCCACGGATGCGGGAAGCGAACCCGTTGGGCGCACGCCTCCAAAGCGCACTGGGGGCGCACCGTTGGGCTTGTGGACATAGTAGAAGCGGGGCACATTATCCTCGGAGAGGGCTGTCCGCCAACCGCGCGGTTTGACCACGAAGATAATCGTGTCATCGTCCACAGGCAGGCGATAGCGTCCTTCAGAATCGGTGCGAACCACTTCGCGTTGGTTGGAGACCAACACATTCGGGACGCCAGGTTCACCGGCGTCGCGTATGCCGTTCTGGTTGCGGTCGTGGAACACGACCCCTGTGGCGAACTGCGAAGCCGACTGCGCAAAGACCATAAACGCACATAGCAGACCGAGCGTTAATAACCCATATCGTAGTACTCGCATTTCAGGAGTCTACCGCACGGTATGTGAAGGGAACGTTAAGGGCTAAGGGGAGAAGCTCACCGCTGACAAGGTACATCACTTGAGTTCAAGTTTCAAAACACCCCCTCACTTTTAGAGGCGGGTGGTAGTATACAACAGCGAGCTTCAGGTCAATTCGAAAAGCCCGCCCTGTCACCCTGAGCGTCAGCGAAGGGTCTCTGCTTAGGGTTGCTTAGAGATTCTTCGCTTCGCTCAGAATGACAAGAAGTGGCTCCCGACTGAAAGGCAGAGCGAGACTCTTTGCCTTCGACTCAGAGTGACAAGACCCTCTCAGTGAACTCCAACAGCCCCTGATGCCTCTGGTATAATCCTTGCGTCAAGGTTATGGGACATCACGCAACGAGCCTCACCGAAAGCATCCTCCTGGTGATTGGGGTCAGCATCCTTGTTGTGGTGCTGTTCCAGCGGTTGCGCGTGCCCGCGATTGTAGGGTTTATCCTCACGGGCGCGCTGATAGGTCCCTTCGGCTTTCGGTTGGTGGGCGAGGCGGAAGCCATTCAATTGCTCGCCGAGATGGGTGTGGTGCTTCTGCTCTTCTCGCTGGGAGTAGAGTTCTCGATAGACAAGCTTATCCAGATGCGCCACTATGTGATTCGGGCGGGCGTTGCGCAGGTGTTAGGCACGGTGGCGTTGTGTGCGCTCGGCTCAGGCATTTTGGGCTTCAGTTTGGTGCAATCGCTGGCGTTGGGGATGATTATCAGCCTGAGCAGTACGGCGGTGGGCATCAAACTGCTCAAGGGGCGCGCCGAGCTGGACAGCACGCACGGACGCTTTGCGGTGGGGGTTCTCCTGTTTCAAGATGTGATGGCGCCGATTTTTATGGCGGTGTTGCCGATGCTCTCGCGATTGGAGGCGGAGGGTGCCTCGGTGCTGTTTGTCAAAGTACCTCTGACCGTGGGGGGCGTGCTGGTGGTCTATTTCTTGGCGCAGGCGGTCATCCCGACGCTCCTGCGCTGGATGATGGCGTCGGACACGCGCGAGGTGCCCGTGCTGGGGTCGATCTTCATCGCCCTCCTGATGAGCTATATCACGCAGAGTTTGGGGCTGTCGCCTGCGCTGGGGGCGTTCGTGGCGGGCGTGATTATCTCCGAGACGCCCTACAGTCACCAGATTACGGCGAACATCGTGCCCTTCCGCGACAGTTTCTTAGCGCTCTTTTTTATCTCGGTCGGAATGCTAATCAATCTGCCTTATGTGCAGGCGAATGCGTTGAGTGTGGCGGGCTGGACGCTGGGCGTGATGACGCTCAAGACTCTGGTGGTGATGGGCATCGCCTACGCGATTCGTCGCCCGTTCCGTGTGGGGCTGTTGGGGGGTGTGGTACTGGCGAACATCGGAGAGTTCTCGTTCGTGTTGATGAGCCAAGCACGCTCGCTGAACCTTCTGCCTGAAGACCTGCTCAACGGGCTGGTGGCAGGCACTTCGCTGAGCATCTTGCTCACACCGCTCCTGTTGGCGGGGGGCTATCAACTGCTGTTGCGCATCGCAGGGCGCCCCGCCCCCACCCATCGGCACGCAAGACACAACAACGAGGCACTGAAAGACCACATCATCATCGTGGGCTTCGGGTTGAACGGGCGCAACTTGGCGAACCTGTTGAAAGAAATCGGTACGCCGTTCGTGGTGGTGGAGTTGAACGGGGCGCTGGTGCGCGAGGCGCAGAAGATGAAAATCCTCGTAGTGTACGGCGACGCTGCGCAACCCGAAGTGTTGGAGGCGGCGGGCATCGAGCAGGCGCGCACGGTGGTGTTCGCTATGTCCGACCCGATTAGCACGCGCTATGCGGTGAAGACCGCCCGCGAGCGGAACCCGACCGTGTATATCATCGCGCGCACGCGCTATGTGTCCGAAATAGAACCCCTCTACTCGGTGGGGGCGACCGATGTCATCCCAGAGGAGTTTGAGACCTTTATTGAGATTGCGGGGCGAGTGATGCGCTTGCTGGGCGTGGAGAACGAAAAGCGTCTGGAGCTGATGAACCAGTGCCGAGCGCGCCACTATCAGATGCTTCAGGAGACCAAAGAAGGTATCTACACGAATTAGAAAAGGGAAGATAGGAGTTAGGAGTGGTGGAAGGGGGCGGATAGCGCCCCCTGATTGTCATTTATGAGCGTCGGCGGCGGAACCAGAAGCCAAGCGCGCCCGCCGTGAGCGCCAGAAGCGAACCAGGCTCTGGTACGGGATTGAGCTGACCCCGAATCTCTCCTCTCTGGAAGTTATTCGTGTGGATATCCACATACCACAACCCTGCCAAGAAGTCCGCCTCTTGCTCTTCGGTCAGGTTGAAAGTATTCTCTGAGAACCAGATACGGGGGTTGCCACTCTGATTCGTCCAGCGAAATACGAGAGGACCGTTCTGCCCCGCAGGAGCGCGGTGAATATCCCCAGCGAAGGTGTCGCTCTCAAAGCCCGACGCCTGCATCGTGATTTGCAGGACATTGGTGGCTTGGTTATAGGTTCCGAAAGCCCTACCTGTGGCGGGGCTGTCGTTGGGCGGGTTCACATTCGAGCCGTTCATCAGGGTGTCAAAAGTCCAGATCTGTGCGTTCGCAAGCGATAGGCTGACTATCAAACCAGATACTAACCCAATCACTCGTTTCATAAGCGATCCTCCTTTGCGAGTGACCTCGCAGTTTTACAGGCATTCTGATTATACCACGATTTCTGTTGGATTTTGCGCCTCGAACACAGGCAAAGTGGAATTTTTAACCAAAACTTAACGATTGCCCGCCCAGACCTCCACTGCCCTCTGCATTCCACAAACGTTGCTGGAGGTACAATTCCTGTGATGGCAATCACACGCTCACCTGAAATCTGGCGCGAGATGGGACTGACCGACGAGGAATACGCCCGCATCGTGAACTTGCTCCAACGCGAGCCGACCGATACCGAACTGGGGATGTTCGCCGTGATGTGGTCGGAACACTGCGGATACAAATATTCGCGCCCCGTGCTGAGGTTGTTCAAGCGGTATCGGGAGGCACTGGAAGCGGGCGGGTTTGAGAACGCCGGAGTCGTGCCTTTGGATGACCAAGTCGGTATCGTGATGAAGGTGGAGAGCCACAATCATCCCTCCGCTGTGGAGCCGTTTCAGGGCGCGGCGACGGGTGTGGGAGGCATTATCCGCGACATCTTCACGATGGGCGCACGCCCCATCGCAATCCTCGACTCGCTCCGATTCGGCACGCTGGACGAGGCGCGCAACCGATACTTGCTTGAGCATGTGGTGGACGGTATCGCCCACTACGGCAACTGTATCGGCGTGCCCACGGTGGCGGGCGAGGTCTATTTCCATCCGTGCTATTCGGGCAACCCTCTCGTGAATGCGATGGCGGTGGGCGTGGTGCCCTTGAACCGCGTGATGACCGCCCGCGCCGATGTGCCGGGCAGTGCAGTGATGTATGTCGGCTCCAGCACAGGGCGCGACGGCATTCACGGTGCCACCTTCGCCAGCGAAACGCTGGGCGAAGACCAAGAACAGAAACGCCCGAATGTGCAAATCGGCGACCCGTTTATGGAGAAACTGCTGATTGAAGCCACACTGGAGGCGATTGAGACGGGCGCCATACTGGGGATGCAGGATATGGGCGCCGCGGGGCTGACCTGCACCACCTGCGAACCGACTTCCAAATCGGGCACGGGCGTGGAGATCGAACTGAGCCTTGTGCCCACTCGCGAGCCGAACATGACCCCCTACGAAATCATGCTCTCCGAGTCGCAGGAGCGGATGCTGTTGTATGTGCAAGCGGGGCGCGAGGAGGAGGTGGCGCAGGTATTCCACAAGTGGGGGCTGAACGCTGTGGTGATTGGGCGCGTGATTGAAGAGCCTGTGCTGAGGGTACGCCATCACGGTGAAATCGCCGCCGAAATCCCGCCTGACTACCTCACCAAAGAGTGCCCCGTGTACTATTTAGAAACCGCCGAGCCAGAGTACCTGCACCGCGCCCAGCAGTTAGACCTGCACACCCTGCCCGAACCGACCGACTGGGCACACTGCCTGCTGAAACTGCTCGCCTCACCCACGATTGCTAGCAAGCGGTGGGTGTACGAGCAGTACGATTGGCTGGTGGGCACACAGACGGTCATCCCGCCGGGCAAGGGAGATGCGTCGGTGCTAAGGATTCGTGGAAGCGAGCGGGCGATTGCGCTCAAGATAGACGGCAACAGTCGCTATTGCTACCTGCATCCCTATCGGGGCGGGTTGATTGCAGTCGCCGAGGCGGCGCGCAATGTGGCTTGCACAGGTGCAGCACCCCGCGCCATCACCGACTGCCTCAACTTTGGCAACCCTCAACGCCCCGAAATTTTCTATCAGTTTGAGCAATGCGTGAAGGGGCTTGCCGACGCCAGCGAGTTTTTCGGCACGCCCGTGATTTCGGGCAATGTGAGCTTCTACAACGAGAGCGAGCTGGGAGCGGTCTATCCCACCCCGACAATTGGGATGCTGGGCATCTTGGAGCGCGCCGAGTACGCCGTCGGGGCGGGCTTCCAGCAGGAGGGCGATGTGGTGCTCCTCGTACAACCGCGCGGGTTTGAGGAGCCTCTGCAAGGGCTGGGCGCCAGCGAGTATTTGGCAGTTCTGCACGGGCTGGAGCGCGGTACGCCTCCCGACATCCACCTGGAGCAGGAGCGCCATCTACACCAGTTGCTGGTGGCGCTCGCACGGGCACGCATGGTGCAGTCGGCGCATGACCTTAGCGAGGGTGGATTCGCCGTGGCGCTTGCCGAATCGGCGATGATAGGCGGTCTTGGCGCAAGGGTGGAGCTGGTGCCCTCGGCGTTCGGCTGGTGTGCGCGCACCGATGCAAAGCTGTTTGGGGAAGCGCAGACCCGTGTGCTTCTCTCGGCGCGCCTGGAACATGTGCCCGCGATAGAAGAGCTGGCACACCAGTATGAACTGGCGTGCCATAGGCTGGGCACGGTCGGCGGCGACCGCTTGGAAATAGAGGGCATCCTGAGCCTACCTCTGGAGACCCTACGGGAGGTGTATGAGGGCGCGGTTCGGGTGTGATGAAGCAGGAAATCGAACCTCTCAATAAAACCGGAGTGTAGGATGAGGACAGAGCCTTTGCAAAGGGGCTACACCAACCGTTCCCTTTTCGCGGACTACTACCTTGAGCATCTCTTACCCCAGTTGGAGGATTGGAGCAAGGAGGATAACCTGCACGAGGTCTACACCCAACTTCAAGACCTTTACGCATCCAAACGGACGCTTCTTCAATCAGCGAATGAGGCGCAACTGGAGCAGGAACTCTTGCGCCCTCTGCTGGACATCTTGTGGGGTAGCGAGGCATACATCGTACAGCCGACGCTCCCTACGCCAACGGGAAACATCCAACCCGATTACGCACTTTTTGCGACTTCTCAGGCGCGCCAACAAGCAGAGCCGAGTCTTGGCGCCCCTGAGTTCTGGCGTTCGGTGAGTGTCGTTGCCGAAGCGAAGGCGTGGGACAGCTCTTTAGACCGTCGTCAGGGCACGCACGAAAACCCCTCGGCTCAAATCTGCCTCTATCTCTATCGGACGGGCGTGCGCTGGGGCATCCTCACGAACGGGCGCCACTGGCGTCTCTACGAGCGGGAACTCTCGCGCACGGGAGGCGTCTACTACGAGGTAGACCTCCCCGCTCTGCTGGAGCAAAACGACCCTGAGCCGTTCCGCTACTTTTTCCATTTCTTCCGTCGGGAGGCGTTCCTGCCCGATGAAGAGGGACTGAGCTTCGTCGAGCGTGTTCTCAAGGGCAGTCAGGAGTATGCCGTGCAGGTTGGGGAACGCCTGCGCGAAAATGTTTACGACGCCCTGCGCATCCTGATCGATGGCTTTCTGCGATTCCCCACGAATCGCCTCTCTGCCGATGACCCCGAGATGCTCCAGAGGGTCTATGAAAAGAGCCTCATCGTGCTGTACCGCCTGCTGTTTCTGCTCTATGCCGAAGACAGAGGGCTACTGCCCATCAGCCATATTGTCTATCGCGATTATTGCTTACAAAAGATACATCGCGAGGTTAATGAATCTCTGCGTTCGGGGCGTGAGTACTACCCGCGTGAGACTCGCTTCTGGAACGCCTTGCTAACTCTCACACGCATTATTGACGAAGGACTTCCCGATAACGGCGAGTTGGTGCTTCCTGCCTATAATGGGGGGCTTTTCAAACCCGACGCCCACCCCGAAGTAGCGCATACCCCCCTGCCAGAACACCCGCGCTGGAACATAGGCGATGCCTATTTGGCGAAGGTGATTGACCTGCTCGCCTACGAACGCGACCAGTACGACCAGCTGGGCGTGCGTGAGGTGGACTATGGCTCGCTTGAGGTTCAGCACTTGGGCAGTATCTACGAGGGGCTACTTGAGCTCCAGCCTCGTATCGCTTCCGAAACCCTCTACGAACGGGTGGAAAATGGGCGCTCGGTGTTTACGGCAGATGCCTCATCCATCCCGTCAGAAAGCCCCCGCATGCGTCGGATAGAGCCTGGCAGGGTTTACCTCACAACCGACCGAGGGGAGCGCAAAGCCACAGGGAGCTACTACACGCCCAAACCCATCGTGAACTACATCGTCGAACGCACCCTCAGCCCTATCTTAGACAGAGTAGCACAGCAAGTCGCCCAACTGCGTCCACAAATCGAGGCACAAATCCGCCAATATGAAGATCAGCGCGCTCAAGAACTGCTGCCCGCCACCCCAGAGCAAAAGCAACTTATCGAAGAGAAGTATCAATCGCTCATCAATCAGACGAAGATGCGCCTTCTGGAACCTTATCTCTCGGTCAAAGTGTTAGACCCTGCGATGGGCAGTGGGCACTTTATGGTGGGAGTGGCAGACTACATCAGCCTGCGCATGGCGAACGACTCGAACCTGATGCCTCTGGACGCATTCAGGCAAGACGATGCCCAAACCTACTACAAACGCCTCGTAGTGGAGCGATGCCTGCACGGAGTTGACCTGAACCCTCTGGCGGTCGAGCTGGCGAAGCTCTCGCTTTGGTTTCACACGGTCAGCCGAGGGCGCGCTCTCTCGTTTTTAGACCACCGCCTGCGCTGCGGCAACACCCTCATCGGTGCGCGCATCGAACAAGACCTGATGACCGAACCACCTCAGCTCGATAGGAACGGGCGCGTACGAATGAACTCCAACGGGCAGTTGACTTTGGGCTTCACCGAGACGCTCACCAGTCAACATCTGGCTTACTTTCTGGATACCTTCCGCCAAATCACGGAAGCACCGACAGGTGATGCCCAGATAGAGCGCCAAAAGGACTTATGGTATCGCGAGTTGGAGAAGGTGCGCGACAAGTTTCGGGCGGTAGCGAACTGCTGGCTCGCGCCCTACTTCGGGGTCAAGACCGCTCCTGAGCTGTATGCTCAAGCCGTGGAGGCGTTGCGCAACCCGACGGACTGGGAGACCCTGCAGAAGCAAGAGTGGTTTCAAAGTGCCCAAGAAGTGGCTCAACGATATCACTTTTTCCACTGGGAGCTGGAGTTTCCCGAACTATTTTTCGAGCCGAACGGTCTCAAGCCAACTGACCTGCGCGGTTTCGATGCCGTTGTAGGCAATCCACCGTATCTGTTTGGTGAACTCATTCCAGAGGAGATTCGCGCAGTTAGCAGTCGTTATGAGTTTGCCTCAGGGCAGTACGATGTGTACTGGCTGTTCTATGAGATTATCGTTAAACTGCTTCTGAAACAGGATGGTTTACATGGCTACATTGTTCCTGATGCAATTTTAGTCCGAGACGAGGTGGGCAAAATCAGACACTGCCTCACAGAGAAGCACCACCTCGTTGCACTGGGTTATGCAGGAGCAGTCTTCGACGAGCCTGAGGTGAGCGCCGCTATTGTGGTATGGCAAAAGCGACCTGCTGAACCTTCTCATCAAGTGCGGCTTGCTCAACTTCAGGGTGAGGAGTTCGTGCCTATCGGCCTTAGAAATCAAAGCAACTTCCTACAGATACCCAACACCCGCTGGCTCCTCTTCTTGAATGAGGAGTCGTTCGGATTTGTACTCAAGGTGTTTCGCCAGACGCGTCCTCTTGGGGAATTTGCAAGAATCTCTCGTGGGGAGGAGCTCGGTAAGAAGAATCTCGCCACCACCGCCTCGTCCAACACACAACCGATTATCGTCGGTGAGGATATTCGTTCCTATTGTCGCCTGTTGCCCACACGGTACATCTCGAAAGACCGAGTGCGCAAAAAGAGCGAGTTTTATCAATCTCCCAAGTTGGTGCTTCCCAAAACGGGAGAGAAGCTCTTTGCTACCGTAGACACAGATGGCTTCGTTACATTGCAGTCTGTTTACAATCTTCACCCTGACCAACGCCTCAGTGTCTACTGCCTGTGCGCTCTGCTCAACTCGCGCCTGATGAATTTTGTGGTGTCCCAACTCTTCACAGGCTACAAAGGCATCTTCCCTCAGCTCAATCAAAGCACTATTGAGGAACTGCCTATCCCAGGTTTCCAATCCACTGTTGATGACCCCCAGAGTGCGAGCGCATTGGGTGAGGGGACGAAACTGTATGAAGCGTTGTTGAATCCTGAGCAGGCACCTCCTTCGGACTATGAGAAATTCCTCCAACAATCGTTGGGGAAGTGGTGT
This sequence comes from uncultured Armatimonadota bacterium, assembly GCA_937139515.1. Taxonomy (GTDB): domain Bacteria; phylum Armatimonadota; class Fimbriimonadia; order Fimbriimonadales; family GBS-DC; genus CAKZQI01. Next base: position 10,703 of record CAKZQI010000160.1, read on the forward strand.
GCCCAGCAGAAAACCGCTGGTCAAACTGGCTTCCTCCACGACTTCTTAGCCTACCTCGCTGAGCAGATGATTCGACTCAACGAACAGAAACAGACCGAATCAACCGGGTTCCTACAGTGGCTCGCAGACTATATCGGTGTGAGTAGCGTAGACATACTGAGCAACCATGAGCGCCTCAAGACCTACTACGAGGTGCCATACCCAGACTTTCAGCAAACCCTGCGCCAAAACCGCCTGAAACTCAGGGTTGACCCTGACGCGCGCCAGCACTCGCAACGCATTCGCAAAGAGTTTGACGACAGCATTCAAAGCCTCAAGCCTACCCTTGAGAGGATTGAGCGCACCGACCGCCTCATCGATTGGGTGGTCTACCAGCTGTATGGGCTGACCCCTGAAGAGGTGCAGATGGTCGAATCGGCAGGTTCGTAGATAAAATGTCCTTCTGAGAAGGACATATTGGGTACAAATTGTCCTTGTGAGAAGGACAAATCGTGCGCTGATACGCCAGTGGATTTTGGACAGCTTCGCTATGCCTATTCCCTCTTTCACGCGGAGGGAGGTGTTTATTCCGCAAGTGTCGGTTCGGAAAGCCTACGCAGTGGTGGGGATGCGCCGTGCGGGGAAGACCACCTTTCTTTGGCAGAAGCTTAAAGAGCAGCTGGAACAGGGCATTTCGCGGGAGGCACTTCTCTACTTCGGTTTTGATGATGAGCGCCTGAGCGACCTCAAGGTAGCCGACTTGGGGGTCATCTTAGAAGAGTATCAGACGCTCTTTCCTACGGCGCGCACCCAAGCAGGCGCTACCCTCTTTCTGGATGAAATCCAGCAAGTGGTGGGATGGGAACGCTTTGTGCGACGCGTGTTGGACACCGAACCATTTCAAATTTACCTTTCGGGTTCTTCTGCGCGAATGCTCTCGCGTGAGGTCGCCACTCAGATGCGGGGGCGTGCGTTGGAGATTCGTATCTACCCGTTCAGTTGGCGGGAGTACCTACGCCACACCGAACAAATGCCCAACATACCCATAGACCGCTTGACGACCCACGAACAGCAAGCACTTCAAAACGCCTTGAGGCACTACCTTCAGGAAGGCGGGTTCCCTGAAGCCATAGGAACCGATTTGCGTACTCGCAAGGAGCTTCTACAGTCTTATGTGGATGCGACGCTACTGCGTGATGTGGTGGAGCGTTACGAGGTGAGCCATCCCTCAGCGCTGCGTTGGATGGTGCGCCAACTGCTCGGTAATCCTTGTGGTGCTTTCAGCATTCACAAGTTCTACAACGACCTTACCTCTCAGGGCTACCGAATCGGCAAGGACACCCTGCACGACTATTTAGGATACTTAGAGGATAGTTTCCTGATACGCATCGTGGCGCTCAGCGCGCAATCAGAACGACGACGGCAGGTAAACCTACGCAAGGTCTACCCGATTGATATGGGATTGATTGCACTTTACGACCGTCAGGGGCAGAGTCATATCGGGCATGCGCTAGAAACCGCTGTGCTGATTGAGCTGGAACGGCGCGGGGCAGAGATAGGCTATGTGCGCTTACCGAACCACTATGAGGTGGACTTCCACGCACGCTATCCTAATGGGAGTACCGCTCTAATCCAGGTCTGTGCGGATATCTCGGAGCCTGCGGTCTATGAGCGGGAAATACGCTCCTTGATACAAGCGCGTTCAGAGTTTCCAGATGCACGCTGTCAGCTCGTCGTTTCAGACCCGCCCCATCCATCCGTTGACCTTCCAGAGGGGATAGAACTCCACCTTGCGAGGGAGTGGCTTTTGCAAGCCAGCACTCTTGAATAGAGCGCGGAACTTGATGGTTGTTATCTTTCTGAGTGTGGCTCCGAAGTGCTCTTGACGCCTCCTGCTGGTCTTGGGTTGGGTCTAAACCCGCCACAGCCCTATCAAATAGAACGAACCCGTAATCAGCACTAAGTCGTCGGGGTTTGCGCTCTCCAGCGCAGTGGCGAACGCCACGCTTGGGGTCTCACACACACGCATCGGCAGTTCAGGGTGCAGGGTGCGTGCAATCTGCATCAGCACATCGGGCTGATAGGCGCGCTCGTTGGGAATGCGGGTGAATATCACTTCCGAAGCGCGGTTCAGCAAGGGTTCCAGAACGGGCGCAGGCTCGTGAGGGTGGAGCATCCCAAACACCAGCAGGAGCCGTCGGTACTGAAACAGAGCAGGAATGCTTTTGGCGAGGGCGAAGGAGGCATCGGGATTATGTGCGCCGTCCAACACGACCGTCGGACGCTCTCGCACTACCTGGAGGCGTCCGGGCAGGCGCGCCGACGCCACACCCCACACGATTGCCTCGTCCGAGATTTTGAACCCCCGCTCCCTCAAGCACAACACTGCCCCGACAGCGCAGGCGGTGTTGTGGCGTTGGTAGTTGCCCAGCAGAAACGGCTCCAGAGTCATGCTCCAGTCGCCCAACGCCACTCGCACTGCCGAGTCGCGTGGGGAAGGGAGTGGCTCGTAGAGTAGGGTGGGCGAGTTGACTGTGCCCTCCGTGATTGCCCTCACCCCCAGCCCCTCTCCCAACGCTGGGTTGTTCACCTCACCCCCTTGCCCCCTCTCCGTAAACGGAGAGGGGGAAATTGGCTCTCCCCCCTCTCTGCTTGCGGAGAGGGGGGACAGGGGGGTGAGGTTCTCCGACCCCTCTACCCCTTGCCCCTTTTCCCCTGAGAAGGGAGAAGGGGAACCGACTGCCTCCCCCCTCTCTTCATAGGAGAGGGGGGACGGGGGGATGAGGTTCTCCGACCCCTCTACCCCTTGCCCCTTTTCCCCTGAGAAGGGAGAAGGGGAACCGACTGCCTCCCCCCTCTCTTCATAGGAGAGGGGGGACGGGGGGATGAGGTTCTCCGACCCCTCTACCCCTTGCCCCTTCTCCCCTGAGAAGGGAGAAGGGGAGCCGACTGCCTCCCCCCTCTCTTCATAGGAGAGAGGGGCAGGGAGGGTGAGGTCTGCCCCATCAAGCGCTACCTCCTTACACGCAGGGCGCACTCGCAGAAGAGGCGCCCGCTGGGCTTGGGCAACCTGTGCAATCATCGCATCCGCATCGGGATGGAGTGCCCCACTGACCACAGGGCGTCCCGGCTTGATGATGCCTGCCTTCTCGTAAGCGATGTCGCGGTGGGTGGGTCCTAAGCGGTCGGTGTGGTCTAAGCCGATGCTCACAATCACACTCACCTCGGGCACAATCACATTCGTAGCGTCTATGCGCCCGCCCAAGCCCACCTCCAGCACGACGATGTCCACTCTTTGGGTGGCGTACGCCCAGAACGCCAACGCCGTCTTCAGCTCAAACTCGGTGACTTGCCCGTACTCGGTATCGCGTAGGCGCTCTATGTGTGGCTTGCAGAACTCAACCCCCTCCACGAGCAGGTCGTGCGAAATCGGTTCGCCGTCTATCTGGATGCGCTCGCACAGGTCAAACACATGCGGAGATATGTACGAACCGACCCGATAGCCCGCCTGACGCAAAATTGAGCTAATCAGCGTGGTGGTAGAGCCTTTGCCGTTCGTGCCCGTCACATGCACAATCGGGACTTGGTTGTGGGGATTACCCAAGCGTTGTAGAAAGGCTTCCATTCGGGCGTTGCCCAATCGCCAGCCTGTGATGCTCAGGCTTCGTATGTAAGCCACTGCCTCTGTGTAGGTCATCGGGCTAAATTATATCACTACTACCCCAAGACCCGTTCTATATAGCGCTGAGTTTCTGGGAAGGGCGGAATGCCCCCATATCGGCGCACATTGCCCGGGCCCGCATTGTAGGCGGCGAGGGCAAGCCGTACATCCCCGAACTGGTCAATCATGTGGCGCAGGTAGCGTACGCCTCCCTCTATGTTCTGTATGGGGTCAAATGGGTCGGACACGCCCAGCGAGCGTGCCGTTTCGGGCATCAACTGCATCAGCCCGATGGCGCCTTTAGGGGAGACCGCATTCGGGTTCCCCCCCGACTCGGCTTGAATGACCCTCAGCACCAGTTCCGTGTCCACGCCGTAGCGCTGGGCAATCGGTCCCACCAGTGGCTCCCAGTCGCGTCGGAGTTGGAAGCTGGGTGGAGGCGGGCTATCAGCCGGGAAGCCCACGGGCAACACTGTCGCACTGTCCAGCGCACTCTGGAAGGTGATGGGCTGTGGGTTCGTGGTGCCTCGGATTTGCTCAACCCGCCTCTGGATTTCCTCCACTCGTTGGAGGGTTCTCTGAAAGGTTTCGCTGATACGCATAGGTGACCACCTCGTCCATCTGGTTTTGGAGTGCGGTCTGCAGTTCGTGCTGATAATGTTCGTAAGCGCGGGCACGCAGTCGGGTGAGCGCCTCGCGCTGTTGACGCGCCTGAAGATAGACCTCACGCGCTCGGTTCTCTTGCTCCACTAACAGGGGCAGGACATCGTAAAGGGCTTGCAAGCGCGTCTGTAGGGCGCTGAGGCTTTGCTCGCGCGCTTGCCACTCGCGAGGGGAGGTGGGTGTGCTGGCAATCTGCTGGATTTGCTGGTGCAGTTGCTGGATTTGGGTCTCGTGCTGAGCGCGTTCCCGAATCGCTTCCTGAAGGGCACGATACGCCACCTCCTCACGGCTCTCCCGATAACGAAGCACACGCTCTAAGCGGAATCGAAAGCGTCTCATTACTCTATACCTTCGGTTAGCAAGTGCATTTCCTGTAGGGTCTGTTCATACGCGGGGCGCTCGTCAATTGCTTGGCGCAGGAAAGCGTTGATTTGGGGCATCCGTTCCACCGCCTTGTCCACCAGCGGGTTCGTACCCTTTTGATAGGCGCCGATCATAATCAGGTCTTCCGCATCGCGGTAGGCGGAGAGCATGCGCCTGAGGCGGTTCGCCGCGTCGTGATGCTCTTGCGTGGTGATGTTGGGCATCACGCGCGAGAGGCTCGCCAACACATCTATCGGCGGGTAGTGCCCTCGCTGGGTAAGGGCGCGCAGGAGCACGATATGTCCGTCCAAAATGGCGCGGGCGTTGTCAGCAATCGGGTCGTTCATATCATCGCCGTCTACCAGCACGGTGTAGATGGCGGTGATACTGCCTTTAGTGGTGTTGCCTGCCCGCTCCAGCAAGCGGGGCATTAGGGCGAACACGGAGGGCGTGTAGCCCCGCGACGAAGGTGGTTCGCCCGCCGATAGCCCGATTTCGCGCTGTGCCATCGCAAGGCGTGTCAGGGAGTCCATCATCAGCACCACCTGTTTGCCCTGGTCGCGGAAGTATTCGGCGATCGCGGTGGCGGTGAAGGCGCATTTTTGGCGCACGATGGCGGGCTGGTCGGAGGTCGCCACCACCAACACGGAGCGCCGAAGCCCTTCCTCGCCGAGCGAGTCTTCGATGAACTCACGCACTTCACGCCCACGCTCGCCGATGAGCGCAATCACATTCACCTCGGCGCTGGAGTTGCGCGCAATCATGCCCATCAGGGTACTTTTGCCCACGCCACTGCCCGCAAAGATACCGATACGCTGTCCCTGGGCGCAGGTGAGCAGGGCATCAATCGCGCGCACGCCAAGCGGGAGGGGCGTTCGCAGAGGCGGTCGTTCCAAAGCGTGGGGCGCCTCAGCGTTCAGCGGGTAGCGCACCATATCGGCGGGCAGGGGGCTGCCGTCCATCGGGTTGCCCAAGCCGTCCAACACGCGTCCCAAGAGTGCTTCGCCCACAGCGACGGACGCCTGCTGACGCATAGGGATGACCTCACTCCCCGGCGCCACGCCTTGTAGCGCACCCATCGGCATCAGCAGGGTCAGCCCGTTGCGAAAGCCGACCACCTCCACTGGCAGAGGCGGTTCGTGGCGTCCGCGTTCAATCAGGCAGACCTCGCCGAGCTTGGCAGGCGGACCTGCCGACTCTATCATCAGCCCGACCGCCCCACGCACGCGCCCGTTGATTCGGATGGGGTCGCACCGCCGAACCTGCTCCCGAAGCCTCTGCCAGTCCATCAAAGGGGATTATCGGCAGAAAGGGCGCGTTTATTCTGTTGTGTAGGGTTTGAACCTTCTTGCCTGAAAGGGACGCAACTCACTTCCAATATACTTGTTCATTTTTAGATACGGACGGCTACATCGAACAGCGAGCTTTGGATCAACTCCTAAAGCCCGTCCTGTCACCCTGAGCGTCAGCGAAGGGTCTGGGTTTGGGGTTTGTTGAGATTCTTCGCTTCGCTCAGAATGACAGAGGGGGGGCACCAGAATGACACCCCTACCTTGTCACCCTGAGCGCCGGCGATTTGAAATACTCAGCCTGTCGCCTCGGCAGGCGAGGGAGTGGTTTCGGAAACAACGGCGACGGTGCCGTTGGTTGGCTCGTCCAGCGCTTGGAGATGCGTCAGAAGCAGGGCGCGCAGTTCCATCAGAATAGAGCGCTTACGCGCCTCAAGAAGCTCAATCTCGTGGCTCAGGTGGGCGATGCGCTCCTGTGCTTCCTGGCGCATCTGCTCCGCCTGATTTTGGGCTTGGCGGAGGATTAGCTCCGCCTCTTTGTGGGCATTACTGCGCGTCTCGTCCGCACTACGCTGAGCGAGCACCAGCGACTCCTTGAGCGTGTTCTCAATCGTTCGGTAGCGCTGAACCTCCTCACGCAGACCGATGAGCTCCTCACGCATGCGATGGTTCTCGGTCAGCAACTCCTCGTAGTGGATAGCGACCTCCTGAATGAAAGCCTCCACGGCTTGAGGGTCGTAGCCCCGTATCCGCTTGCGAAACTTCTTGCTCTCAATCTCCAGAACGGTGAGCCGTTTCGTTTCGTTCATCGTAGTCCCATGAGCAAAGTGGAAAGTACTTGGAGCAGAATGATTGCGATTAGCGGTGAGAAGTCAATCGGCATAAAACCCGCTCCCATCGATCTTAGGATGCGGCTCTGAACTTGGCGAATAGGGTCTAAGATGGCGTCGGCAACACGGTCGATGAATCGCACGACGGGGTTATAGCGGGGCACGCGCCCGCCGAAGGCGCGTATCCACGAAAAAATCACACTGATGAAGATAATCACCACCAGGATACGAATCACCAAGATGAGCAGGTCAGCAATCGGTCCCAGTCCCATAGGTTTGCCTCGTTAGGTGCCTTTGCTCTGTTGTTCTTGTAGTTTTTGGCGCACGCGTGCCATGTTCGGCTCTACGGCGCCGTCGTTAGGGTCTACCTTCTTGGCGTTTTCCCATGCCTCCAAGGAGCGCTTGTAGTCGCCCATGCGCTCGCAAGCGTGAGCGAGGGTCTTCCATGCGTAGCCAGGCACATTCGGGAACGAGACGGCGCGCTCCAAATAAGTGCGGGCGCGCTCCAACTCCCCACGCTGAAAGAGCCAGAAGCCGTAATCGTAGTACAGGTCCCACTGGTTCGGCACGGCTCGTATCCCGCGCTCGTAGGTCTGTCGGGCGCGGACAGCATCGCCATAACTGCTGTAGAGCCAAGCTAAGTCCGAGTAATATTCCACCTCCTCGGGGGAATAGGCAATCAGCACATGCATCAGCGCCATCACCTTGTAGTGCTGCCCATCGTGCCAAAATTCGTCTGAGAGTTGGATGAGGCGGAATTCGGTCAATTCGCGTATCGCAGAAAGTTTGCGCTGGGTCTCCGCGGGTGGGGTCGCCTGCGCCCAGATTGCGCTTGTCAGCACCACACAGCCCAATATCGTGAGTATCTTACGCATCATATCACCTACCAGTATACCTGATTCTGGGGTGTACGATTGTCAAGGGTGTTTGAAACTTCGTGGCTTGGGCATCCTTGCCCAAAAGCGTGGCACGGGCGTCTCGCCCATGCCTGAAGTGAGTTATCGCTCAGTAGTCTCTCACAAACCAAGCAGAACTTCAAGAGGAATCGCTATGTGCCTGATTTCACTGCCGTCATGCACCACGAACTCTATATCCATTCGCCATTCACGAAGGCGCCACTCCCTGTGGGCGAATTGAGAGTCCGGTGGGGTGAAGTCAAGATTCAGCTGTTCCGCCAGTTCAGAGATATTCTCCAAAGCGTAAGTATCCCCAACAACAGGACGGCTCTGCTTAGGATAGAGTCGCTCCCGCAGTTGCTCTTTAATGCTCGGCAGTTTCCTCGCAACTTCGGTTCTCAGGGACTGGAGCCTCTGCAGGTAGGCTTGCATTTGCTCCACCTGAGCTTGTACCGACAGGGAAGTAGAAAAGAGGAAGTGCCAGCGCCCCAAAAGTGCCTCTGAGAGGTTCAATCTCGTGGAGGTCGGTGGAGGGGAGGAGGATGTCGGACTTAAACGCTCTGCGACTTGACTAGGGAGCAGGTCGAAGCGCTTCGACCTCAATACCAGAGGCACAAATTCCTCAGACTCATTTTCCTTTTCCATGAAGAACCACCAACTATCGCTGAGGCTAATCAACATCTCGCCTTTTGAAAGCATAGTACGCATACGCTCACCTGAGAGCTGCCCAGTTACACTCAAGGAGATGGACGGGCGATAGGTGAGCGCCGAGAGAGCTTCCTGTAGGGCAGACTCCAGCTCGTCAAGGCGGGCAACAGGAACCGGCTGTTTCAGTAAACTCTCAATCAGCGGGATGAGCACGCGGTCGACAAAAGCAGGAGTGTGGTAGATAGGAATAAGGTAGACAACCTGTTCACTACCCACTACCTCAAAGCTTGCTTTGCGACATTCTGCCTCCCACTTCGTGCGATCCCAGTCCTTTTTCCGAGTCTGCTCGATGAGTTGTTCTGCTTTTTTGAGCTGTTGTTCGCTTTCACTGCCCGCCACGACCAAAGGTTGCGGGTGGGCTGTGAAAACTGCTGTCGCCCACAGCAACCCTATTATTCCTACTCCTCTCATCACTTTATTCCCCCTTTTGTGCTATTTTTGTGCTATTTACAGGATGCCCACTGGTTCTACTACTATTGGTGCAGGGGTTGCGCCATCGCACTGGCAACCTGGTACAACAAAGGGCGAAATCCTAACCCTGTGTGTATATGGACACTCCTCAGCCCTGTAGACAAGAATTTTTTCGCTGCTATTTTCTCTGTTCTCGTCAAAGCAGACCAATATTTGTTGGAAGAGTTCCACTCTCCCAATGAGAGATATCTCACGGTGGACACCTGTACAGGGACCCAGTATCACTGTCGTCCCTCGAACTGTGTACGACGAGGAGGATTCTCCACACGTGACGAGCGGATTTCCATCTACAGTGCAGCGACAATCGGGATCACCGATAATGTTTTTTACCATCGTTTGTTTATTCAAAGTTATATCTGGGAAAGTATATAGCTGAGATATGCAACTATTGTTAGCTCCTATCTGCACTAGCCTACCACATAGGGGGTATTCTACTAGTAACACATCCGTTCTTACACGTGCACAACCTTCACAAGGATTTTGACCACTTTCTTGACCGAAAAATGTTGACACAGCCACTGTCGCTACGAGTGTAGAACAGACTCTCGCTAATCCGTTCATGCTTAGCTTATCGCAATATCCCAAAAGTTTCCCAAAGCTCCACATCGTCTTTTACCTACTATCCTATACTTGTATCCCCACCCACCCATTTTGTTAACACCCTCCCACCCACTTTTCAGCCCTCTTCCCCTCGTTCCCACCCTCGCCCTCTACGACTAACCCTTGAAAACGGCACCTCCACCCCAACACCGCACACAATCGCCCCCACGCCCGATGCAACCGACGATGAACCACCACATGCGAACAGCCCAACCGCGCCCCAATCGCCCGCTCACTCAAATCCTGAACCAGATACCACTCCAACAGCTCCCGCTCCCTTTCGTCTAACCGTTCCAACGCCTCCCTCATCTGACTACACAACACTTGTGGAGAGTGCTCCGCGATTCGTAATGCTTTTTCTCAGCACGGAAGCCCCCACGGCTCTACCCTACTGTGAGCCTAAATACTCCACGCAATTTCACATTCCTGCTACTTTTTGCAGGGGAGGCAGGAGTTTTTGGGGTTTTGTTGTAGATTCCCCATAGGAGGCAATCCCCAGTAAGACCTATGAGAAGAGGCACAGAGACGAACGGGCAAGACCGAACTCCACTGGGCTGGGACTACTCACCTACGGCTGAGGGTAGGGTAAGGAACCCTTCCTGCAAACCCTTGCTTTCACTAAAACGCAGCGTGATAAGGATGCCACACGAGTGGCAAGAAATACAAAAGACTCCCCAAGCCACCTATCGCACTTGAAAATCAACGAAAGGCTTCACTCCCAAATCTCTTATGACGGTTCCTGAAGGTGGATTGTGAACAAAGGACTCGACTTCACTATACCATTCCTCTGCGAAGCAAGACTGGTAATCCAAACACTCAACGATTAGATTGTCGTTATCCATCCAAACCGCATTCCGAGCGAGGGGAATGAAAGTACCCATCCTTCCGCTATTGTGCCACATCTCAACAATCTCGCCAGAAGTAACATCTATTAGTTCTGCTTGCACAACAAGGTACTGACTATTGGGGTCGACTATCAATCGCCATTCGCCATCTGCCCACTCTCTATCCTTCGCAATCAGATGGATACGACCGTCCTCAAGCATGGTCGCAGAGACACCTTTACCCAGTTGATTGGTGATACCCCTTCCTAATGCGCGAAAACATCTTTCTGACCATGTGCCAGAAACAGCTTCTTTTGGAGAACGCAAAAGGCGTATGAAGCCACCCTTATCAGGCTTTCCTTCCGCTTCCGCAGTAAAGCTCCCATCAGAGTGAAATCGAACCATTATAGCACCCCGAGGTATCTCGATGTAAGTATTGGGAAGTTTCTCAAGGTACTGCACCACCGACAGAAAGCCTATATGTTCGCCAGGCTTTACAGTTGAAGTTTCGCTAAGTCCACCCGCAATCTTGCCATAGTATCGCCTTTTATCTTCGATTATGACCCTGCGATTCTTATCTTGAGAGACACGCATTCGATAGTTACTTCGTATCCCTGACCAAAATCCCGGTCTATCGACGGCAAGCGTCAGACTGTACCCCTTGTTCAGCATCGCCTCGTCAAAGGTGCGCATCGCCCTGATGATATCATCACTATCCAGAGGAGTATGGTGGCTATCCCGACTAATTGTGTGCGTGCTATATTGCGCAAGCACAAGCATCATAACAACCAAAGTTGTTCTCATGATTTTTCACCTCCATATTTTCTACTGTGCTTTTTGTATCTCATCTATCGCGCATCTGGACAGCGGTTAGGCGAGCAAAGAAACCGTCCCGACCTAGAGACTTGGTCTACTATTGTTCCCACGCAAGTCTCTTCTCCAACGATACAGCGTCCCACATGCTTTATCACACCACATCGCGGACACCCGACATAATTTTGCATAACCTCTACAGGACTTTGATTTTGAGCGTTGCATCGTCTACCCCTAGAAAGTTGTATTGCTGTCTGCGTTACAAAATTTCCCTCATGTCCGTCTGGATTGCCTACTGGGTCAAAAAGAACCCTGCAGTCCTCTACACCACTGTTGCTTACATAACAGTCCTTAACTTTTACCTCGTTCTTAATGCATTTATCTCTCTTACATAGTTCATTCGGATTCATAGTTTCATGGAAGCACTCATAAAATGTCTCACTCTTGTTGCGACAACCTTGACATTTATATCGCGGAGGTGGAGGTTCACAATTCATTAGGTGTAAATACATCTCATAGAATTCATAGGGTTGGCTAATAAGAAGTTGGGCTTCGGTTGGAGTAATCTCTATCTCACATATATCTTCAGGGAGAACTATGATAGGCTCATCAGCCACCTCTGAAGTTCTTGCTTGCTCCGAGGACTGAGCCATCCCACTAACTACAAGGCTTGCTATCAGCACCACTTCCAACCATCGGCGTCTCATCGCGTTTACCTCCACATCCCACTTCTGCAAGGCGGTTCGTACAGGGCAAACGCGCTCTCCCCGCCTCTTTATTGTATCCCCACCCACGCATTTTGTTAACACCCTTCCACCCACTTTTCAGCCCTCTTCCCCTCGTTCCCGCCCTCGCCCTCTACGACTAACCCTTGAAAACGGCACCTCCACCCCCAACACCGCACACAATCGCCCCCACGCCCGATGCAACCGACGATGAACCACCACATGCGAACACCCCAACCGCACCCCAATCGCCCGCTCACTCAACCCCTGACCGAGATACCACTCCAACAGCTCCCGCTCCCTTTCGTCTAACCGTTCCAACGCCTCCCTCATCTGACTACACAACACCTGCTCCTCTATCGCCTCTAACGCCTCCACATCCTCCACTTCTATCGCCTCACCCGTCTCCTCATCCCACAGCCACGAACCCTCGTGCCAAGACGCATTCCATACCCTGTCGCAAAACTTGGCTAATCGCTGAGCAATCACCCGCTTGCCCCACGCATACAGCGACCCTCTTGTCGGGTCGTAGGTGGCTTGCGCTTCCAGAGCCGCCGCAACGGCTTCGTGATAGAGTTCCTCGTGCCAGTCCGAGGCGTAGAGGCGGGGACGAGAGGCAGGCTTGCAACGCGCCACCGCTTCATGAACCGCTCGTTGCAGTTCAGGTGGCAGGTCAAACCAGAGTTGTCGGCAAGGGTATTCGGATTGGTTCATAGCCCTGCTCCTTCTTTTTCACGGTGTGCCTTACTTTTTTGAGGCAGGCATCACTCACCCTGCGATTACCGATTCGCCTCCAACTCTGCCGATTCCTGCCACTTTTTCATACAAAGCAGGAAACTTTCGGGGCTTGCCGTAGCCTCCACTTGGAGGCAACCGAGGGGTGGAGGGTTACGAAAAATCACCGGGAGGCTTGGGCATCTTTGCCCATTTTGATCACGGGCAGGATGCCCGTGCTACGGGTTGCGTGGCTTGGGCATCCTTGCCCAAGCAGTTCTCAACGACCATGCAGGTGAGACGCCTGCGTTCCCAGCAAACCCATCCTGATTTCACGGGCAGGATTGCTCGAGCTACGGTTTTACACGGGCAAGGATGCCCGTGCTACGGTTTTACACGGGCAAGGATGCCCGTGCTACGAGTTTTCCGACACCCTTAGCACACACCACATAGGTGTTATCGGAAAAGCGAGTCCTCGTCTTCAGGTTCGTCGGTCGCTTGCGGGGCGCCCAGTGCCAAGCCGATGGCTTCAGTTATAGTGCGGGCAGGCAGAGCGGTCAGGGGCAGACGCTCGTGGGGGCGCAGGAGATTGCTTTGGGGCACTATTGCATACCGGAAGCCGAGCCGTGCCGATTCCTGCAAGCGCGCCTCTATACGAGGCACACCTCGTACCTCACCGCCCAAGCCCACCTCGCCAAACACAATCAAATCGCTTCGCACGGCGCGGTTGCGCATCGCCGAGGCGACCGCCACCAGCACCGCCAAATCAGAAGCAGGCTCGTACACGCGCAACCCGCCCGCCACATTCACAAACACATCGTGGCGGATGAGCCGATAGCCGAGCCGTTTCTCCATCACCGCCAAAATCAGGCTCACACGGTCATAACTCAAGCCGTTGATGACGCGTCGCGG
>CAKZQI010000161.1 GCA_937139515.1 uncultured Armatimonadota bacterium
TCTGGGGCACCGTTTCGTTATTTTGTGGAGGTTCGTGCGGGTTTGTTGGAGGCGTTGGAGCGGGAGCGCCAGCGGGCTGAGCAGTTGGCTCAGAAACTGCGGGAACTGGGCGTAGACCCCGACGCCTAGCGCGCTATTCGGTCCCGCAGAGCGACCAACTTCCTTGCGAAGCGCGGAATCGCTACCTGAGGAGGTTCGGTGTGCTCGTATTCAATCGCGATGTAGCCCCGATACCCGACTGCCTTCAAGATGGCGAGGATACGCTCGTAATCTAACTCAAAGAACTCCTCGTTCGTGTGGCGCGAGTGGGTCTTGGCGTGCACGCTCACGGTGTAGGGTGCGAGCTGTTCCACCACCTTGTAGTGGTTCTCGCGGAAGTTGGCAGGGTCTAACAGCACGCCAAAGTAGTCGCTTTTGAAGTGGCGGATCAGGCGGAGCGTGCCCTCGGCGGTCGCGGTCAGTCCCCAGTGGGTCTCCAGCCCCAACACGACGCCCTGTGCCTCTGCGTAAGGGATGACCTGCGCAAAGCAGTCCACCACCCACTGGTAAACCTGCTCCTCAGGGTACCCTTCAGGTAGGCGGTCGGCGAACACACGGAGCATGGGTGCGCCCAGCGCCACCGCAATATCGATCCACTGCTTGGTCTTCTCCACCTCGACACGCCGTTGGTCGGCATCGGGCAGGGCGAACTGGTTGCGCATCGCCGTGCCCGAAATCGCCATGCCCATCCGATAGCAATAGCGTTTGATGGCGTTCAAGGTCGGGCGTTGCGAGTCGGGGAAATAGTAGCCTGTCAGCTCCACACCATCCAGACCCAGCTCTGCGCAGGTTTTGATGAAGTCCGTGAGGCTCATCTCTTTCCGAGTCAGAGCCTCACGGTAGGAATAGGCGCAACAACTGATTCGCATACTCTAAGTTTACTCGCCTGTTGAGCCAAAGGCGAACAAGACGATTAACAGGTCGGCGTCGTCCACCACGCCATCCGCATTCACATCGGCGGGAGCAGTGGTCGTGCTACCGAAGGCGAACAGGATTTCTAGCAGGTCGGCATCATCCACCACATTATCGCCGTTCACATCGCCCAGCACAAGGTTCAAGTTGAGCGTGACGGTTCCCAGCAGGCGTCGCTCATCAAATGCCCGAACCAGCGAGCGGTCGGCACGGATGCGCAAGCGCCACAGCCCCGGCGTCACACTCACCGAGTAAGTTGAGGCAGAGGTCAGGTTCGTGGTGTGCGTGTGGGCGACCGCTCCCGTGATGGGATTAATCAGCTGGACAATCAGCTGAACCGAGGATGGGTTGCCCGCGAATCCTGTGACGGTTCCTTGCAAGGTGGTCAGGGTGTTCGGCGTGGAGAGGTAGATTTCCCATTCGGTGCCTGCGCTGTTGCGCACCGCCCACAGCACTTGCTCCGCGCTGTTGGAAGCCAAGAAGAGGCTCTCGCGGGTCGCGCCGACAGCCTCTTGTGTGAGGTTGGTGCTTTGGTTGGCGCTCCACTGATAATGGAACAGGTTGGGGAAGTTGCTGGTGGTCGAATGCTTGCCCAACCAGAAAGCGTTGCCCGAGCTGTAGGTCGCGTTTCCTTGCGACTCGCGGGCACCTGAGGAAAATCGGTTGGTGCTGAGGTTGCGTGTTGCGCTGGGCGTGCTGACGAACACATCGTAGTTGTTGCTGGTGTTGCCTCCGATACCTTCCCACAGGATAGCAGACCCATTGATGCCAACGGGGAGGCTATCGCGCCCGGTGCCCAAAGCAGAACTGCTAAGGTTCTGGGTACCGCCCCCGATGGTGGTGGCGTAGGTATCGTAGAAGGAGGGCGAACCGCCTGAGCGCCCCTGCCACAGCACATTGTTCCCGCTCACATCAAAGCCGATGGCGTCGCGTGCGTTGCTCGGATTACCGCCACCGACCACCGAGAGGCTGATGTTGGTGCTGTTGAAGAACACATCGTTGTACTGCCCGTTGCTTGAACCGCTCCCGTACCACACGGCGTCGTTGTTGGCGTTGAGCGCGGTCGCAATCGCGAATCGGCTCGTGCCCAACGGCGCCTGCGATAGGTTGCTGGTGGTGTTGTTCGTGAGGTTCGTGCGGAACACATCGCGGTTGCCTGTGTTTGTGCTGCCAGTGCCGTCCCAGAGGAGGAAGTTGTTGGCGTTGATCGCTGCTGGTACCGCATCACGCCCTGTCCCCAAGACCGAACTGGTCAGATTGGTGCTTCCACGAAAGATGTCCGCTTGGTTGCCGTTGTTGTTGCCCGAGCCGTACCAAAGCGGTTGACCGTCGGGTGTGAAGCGGAATGCCGACACAAACCGATTTGCCCCGACCACGCTGGCACTGATGTTGGTATTGTTCACGAACACATCGAACACGCCTCCCGTCGCTGTGCCCGAACCTTCCCACAGCAAACCTGAGGTTAGATGGAAGTCCACAGGGTAGGCAGTTCGGTTGTTGCCCAGCAGGGCAGAGGTCAGGTTGTTCGCGGTACTGAGGCGAAAGATATCCAAGTTGTTCGGGGAACTGGTTCGCACGCCAGACCAGTAGGGAATGCCATCGGGCGTGAGAAGCCCTGTGCCAACATCGCTGAACCCGCTCGCTAATTTCTGATGGATAAACGCCTGCCCATGCCCGAAAGCAAATAACACGACAGTCAGTCCGATCACTCCGCTAAGATTTTTCATCGTTCACTCCTTCGTCGCTGTTTGGCTCCTTTCGGTAGACCATTTGATATTATAGCACAGTTTCGGTTGAGTGGCGCACGGGTTTCTGCGAGGGAGGGTTTAGATATGACGAGGGGTCATTCGTTGAGCTCAAGTTTCCAAAATGCCTGCCCACTTTTGGACGCTGGCAGGAACACCGAATAGCGAGTTTCGGTTCAACCCAATAAGCCGTCCTGTCCCCCTAAGCGAAGCAAAGGGTCTTGGTTCTCCTCTCTCGCAAGGTCGGGGAAAGGGTTGGAGATAAGGACAAGAAATGATTGCGTATCTACTCCCCCGCCATCAGCCACTCCCGAGTGAACTGCGCCCACTTGATGGAGGAGCGTTTCGGGCGACCTTGCTCATCGCGTTCCAAGTCGGGCGACTCCAGCGCATAACTGTAGGTCACATGGATGGTGCCATAGCGCGCCTGGATGACCGATGGATACGAGTAGCGTCCACGGTTCGGTTCGTCGTTTTCCAGATGGCGCTTCAACTGCCAGCTACGCCCCTCATCGGTGGACACCCACACCGCCAGCCGATGGCGCCCCTGCTCGGTGTCGTTGCCCACTAAGAGCCACTCGCCCGTGCGCAGGGCAATCACTTCCACACTGGAGCCGGGGTTGGGTAAGTCGGTCTTGGTCGCTTCGCTCCAACTGTAGCCCCCGTCGCTGGAGGTCGCCATCCACACACGGTTCGGGGGCGGTCCGTTGTCGCGCAGGTAAGCAACCAGCGTGCCATCCCGACGCTGAACCAGCGAGGGTTGAACCGCGCCCGGAGCCAAAATTGGCAAGCTGGGCTTCCAAGTGGCGCCGTTGTCCTCGCTAATCGCAATCAGCGAGAAACTGAAGCCGTCGGAGTAGAGTGGGAGCAAGATGCGCTCGCCCTGAACCAGCGGATGCACGCGGGTCATCCAGCCGAGCCGTCGGGAGAGCAGGTCGCCCGCTCGCTGGCGCACGGTCTCCAGATAGACATTTAGGCGCGTGCGCAGTTCGGCAGGGTAGCGAGGGGCTTGTGTCTCCAGACGCTTGCACCACCCTTCCACGCTTTCCACAAAGCGCTCGTCGGGCGAGAGGTGGAGCACATCGCCTGCACCCCAGCGAGGCACTAAACTTCGTTGGTAGTCGGTGGAGACTCGGTACTTAAGCAAAGAACCCTCCCAGCGGTGATTGAGTATCGTTATCCAGACCAGCCAGAGCCGTTGGCGCGCATCCAAAAACAGGCAGGGGTTGCAATCGGGGTAGTCGGGTGTGTCCGCCATTTGGAACGGTGCGCTCCAGCGTCGGGCGCCACGGCGTCGGCGTGCCCCCAGTATCTGCACATCGTCGGCGGTGCGCTCCCCCGAACCGCTGAACCAACAGACCAGTAGGTCGCCGTTGGGACACTCTACGATACTGGAGGCGTGATTATGCCAGCCGTTGAGCGGGAAGATTAGTTCGCTGTGGAACATAGTTGGCTCAGGCTCTCCTCATAAGGCGGGCGTGCCACCCCGCGCTCGGTAATGATGGCAGTAATCAGCTCGGCGGGCGTGATGTCAAAGGCGGGGTTCAAGGCGGGCGTGCCTTCGGGGGCGATGCGCAGTCCACTGATGTGGGTGAGTTCGGTGGGGTCGCGCTGTTCAACAGGAATTTGGGTTCCGCTCGGCGTCTGGAGGTCGATGGTGGAAATCGGCGCGGCGACATAGAACGGCACGCGATGATAGTGCGCCAGCACCGCCAGCGTGTAGGTGCCGATTTTGTTGGCGGTGTCGCCGTTGCGAGCGATTCGGTCGGCGCCCACAATCACGGCGTCCACTTGCCCTTGCGCCATCAGCGAGCCTGCCACACTATCGGCGATCAGATAGAACGGGATGCCCTCCTGAAGCAGTTCCCAAGCGGTCAGGCGCAGTCCCTGCAGGCGCGGGCGGGTCTCACAAGCATAGACGCGTTGGAGTTTGCCCTGCTCGTGCGCCACACGAATGATGCCCAGCGCCGTGCCGATGCCTCCTGTTGCCAGCGCGCCCGTGTTGCAGATGGTCAGCACGCGCGCGCCTTCAGGCAGAAGGGCAACGCCGAAATCAGCCATCTGGCGGTCGGCCTTGTGGTCTTCTTGCAGGATAGCGTGCGCCGCCTGCAAGAGCCGTTCTCGTGCCTCTGCGACCGTCTCACTGCTCTGAACCACCGCTTGCAGGCGCTCTATCGCCCAGAACAGGTTGACCGCTGTGGGGCGCGTCTGGGCAAACGCTTGGCACACCTCGCCGAACGCCTTGCGAAAAGCGTGGATGTCCTCGGGCAGGCTACGGCTCGCCAGCACTAGCCCATACGCTGCGGCGATACCAATCGCAGGGGCACCTCGCACCTTCATCTCTCGGATTGCCTGCGCCACATCGCGCCAATCGTCGAACTCCTCAATTACCACTTGGTCGGGCAGGCGCGTCTGGTCTAAGAGGCGCACCACCCCGTCTCGCCACGCGACAGGTTCCACTCGCATCGTGCCAAAGGATACCTGACGGGGGGAGTTTAAAAATCGCGGCACGGGCATCCTGCTCGTGAAGCAAAGCAGAGGTGGATACAGTGGACACGCTTGGGCACGATGCCATGCCAAGAAAGGCAACACGCCCGTGCTCCCAGCATTTCTCACAAACCCTCTATCCGAGTAGCAAAATAGGCTATAATAGAAGCGCGATGAAGCGGATAGCGGTTCTGGTTGGATGCTTGGTATTGTGGATTGGTGCGCAGGCACAACTCAGCTGGGTGGGCAACACCCGCCTGTTCATCACCAACTTCGGACAACTCCCCTCTCGGCTCGGCATGATGGAGCCATGGCAGACTCT
>CAKZQI010000162.1 GCA_937139515.1 uncultured Armatimonadota bacterium
GTCATTCTGAGCGCAGCGAAGAATCTCGGTGCAACCCCAAGCAGAGACCCTTCGCTGACGCTCAGGGTGACAGGATGAGCTTTGCGGGCTATCCTAAAACTTGCTGTTCGGGGGTATCGCCTGCGTTTGAGAGCGGGCAAGCATACTGCAAATCTGAGATTAGAATCTAACCTTTACTAGATAGCCCCACCCTCGCAAACCTGCCGATACGCTCGCAACTGTGGAATAACCCCTACGGTATGGGGAGGAACTACTGTGTTTGGCGTGGCTGAACTGTTTGTCCAGCTGGGCTTGATTACCGAACAACAACTCCACGAGGCGTACCAGAAACAGCAAGAAGGGGTTCCAATCCCTGTGGAACACCTGCTGGTTCAACTGGGGCATATCAGCGAGAAGGACCGCGTGCGTGTGATGGGCTACCACTGGGGGGTACCGTTCGTTGACTTCGCTGAGACGCCCCCAAAGCCCGAGATGGCGTCCCTAATCCCCTCCGAGCTTGCGAAGCGTCATCATGCCGTGCCTGTTGCCCAAGAAAATGGCAAGCTGATGGTGGCGTTGGCAGACCCGCTGGATATCTTCGCCATCGACCAGATACGCCAGCATACTCAAAAAGAGATTGAAGTGCTTATCGCCACGGAGGAGGATATCCGCAACGCCCTCCGCCAACTCTATCGCGACAGTTCCGCTGTGGACAACACCGTCAAGGAACTGATACGCGACCTGGGCGAAAGCACCATCCAAGTCGCCCCTAATGAAGAAGACGACCTGTCCGCTGAGGAACTGCGCGACATTGCGGACGATGCGCCCGTCGTGCGCCTTGCGAACATGATTATCTCGCAAGCGATTGTGGACGGAGCCAGCGACATCCATATTGAGCCGACCCGCGAGAACCTCAAGGTGCGCTATCGGGTGGACGGCGTGATGCTGGATGTGATGGTCTTGCCAAAGCGAGTCCAAGCCTCGCTCACCTCACGCTTCAAGATTCTGGCGAATATGGACATCGCCGAGAAGCGTGTGCCCCAAGACAACCGCATCAGTGCCACCATTGATGGCAAAGAGTACGACTTCCGCGTCTCCACCTTGCCCTGCGTGTACGGCGAAAAAATCGTGATGCGTGTGCTGGATAAATCGAGCGTGCGAGTGGGATTGGACAAGCTCGGCTTCCTGCCCGACACTCTGGAGAAACTGAACGAGGTCGTCAGCCGCTCGTATGGGATTATTCTGGTCACAGGTCCCACTGGTTCAGGAAAGTCCACCACACTCTACTCCATTCTGGCCAAGCTCAACACGGGGCTGGTGAACATCATCACGGCGGAAGACCCTGTGGAGTACGAGTTGGCGGGCATCAATCAGGTGCAGGTGAACCCGAAGGCGGGGTTGACCTTTGCCTCAGCGCTTCGGGCGATGCTCCGCCAAGACCCCGACATCATCATGGTCGGTGAGATGCGCGACCGCGAGACCGCCACGATTGCGATCGAGGCGGCGCTGACGGGACACTTGGTGCTCTCTACGCTCCACACGAACGACGCCTCCAGCGCGCCCCCCCGACTGACCGAGATGGGCGTGGAGCCGTTCATGATAGCGTCCTCGCTGATTGGTGTGCTGGCTCAGCGATTGGTGCGTACCCTCTGCCCACGCTGTAAGGAACCCTACACGCCTGACCCCGCTGAGTTTCGGCGATACGGGTTCGAGCTTCCGAGCAACTGGCACAACGACACCGTCTACCGCCCCAAAGGGTGCGAGGCTTGTAAGAACACCGGCTACAAAGGGCGCACAGGTATCCACGAACTGCTGGTGATGTCGGACCCGGTGCGCGACCTGATTTTGCAACATTCTGCCGCTTACGCTATTCAAACCGTAGCCGTGCAGAATGGATTGCGCCTGCTCAAAGAAGATGCGCTCCAGAAAGTGCTTCTTGGGCGCACTAGCTTAGAAGAGATTGTCCGCGTCATCTACAGCGGATAGGAGGCAACTATGACCTACCAAAGCGAAGCAATCGTAGAGAAAGTGCAGGACTTGGCGGTTCTGCCCCAGGTGGTTCATCGGATAATCAGCATGACGAACGACCCGAACACCCACGCACGCAACTTAGAGCAACTGATTAGTATTGATCAGGGGATGTCCACGCGCGTGTTGAACACGGTCAACTCCGCCTACTATGGGCTATCGCGCAAGATAGCCTCCATCAAGGATGCGGTGGTGCTACTGGGCTTCAAGACCGTGCGCAACTTAGCGATGACCGCCAGCGTGTTTGACCTCTTTGTGGGCAAGACCGACCGCCAGAACCTTCGTCGTGGAAAATGGTGGCGCCACTCCATAGACACTGCCCTCTGTTGTCGGATGGTCGCAAGCCAAGTGCCCGAAGCCTCGCCCGATGAAGCCTATACAGCGGGACTGCTACACGACATCGGTAAGCCCCTGCTGGACCGCTACTCAGAGATTCCCTACGAGCAGGTGGAAGCGTTAGTGGCACAAGGGGTTCCCGAGATGGATGCCGAGCAGGAGATTTTTGGCTGTCATCACGCCGAACTGGGGCGTTTGGTGAGCCTCAAGTGGGGGTTCCCTGAGAAGTTAGCCGACGCGATTGGGCAACACCATGCGCTCAGTCCCGACCACTGTTCAGACCCTCTACTGACCGCAATCACCGCGATGGGCAACACGATTGCTCACTGGCTACGCGAGCCAGACCGCGAAGCAACCGATTGCTGGGAGCATTTAGCGCCTTGGGTGCGAGAGTATCTGCCTTTCCAACCCGCCCAGCTCAGGGCGATGTTGGCAGGGTGCGAGGTGGAGATACAATCCTCTCCGCTCCACGCGCTTCGGTAGCCTACGGATTAGTTCGTTGTAGTGATGACGGCAGGGAAGCCTCGGCTTTCCAGCTGTTGCTTCAACTGCTCTGCCTTCGCTCGGTCGCGGGTCACCAGCGATTGAACCCGATAAAGCGTGCGTCCGTCCCGTTGGAAGGGTACAATCGTCGCCTCAAAACCGCTGGAGCGCACCGATTGGGCGACACTGTTAGCGTTCTCACGGCTCTCGTACACCCCAATCTGAACCCGATAAAGAGACCCCGAAGCGGTATCGGAGGACTTCGGGGTCACAGGTTCGGGTTCGGTGGTTGGCTTCGGTTCGGGTGAAGGCGGTTCGGCAGGAACAGACGCCGGGTCAGGGCTTTCAGGTGTGGAAGGGGGCGCTGGCTCTTCTGGGGATGGCTCAGGTTCGTCGGGAACGAAGTAATCTTCATCGCTGGAGAGGGGCACCTCTTCTGTCTCGGTTTCTTTCGGCTTTTGTTTGCGCTCGGCGCGCCGTCGCTGGTACTCATCATAGTTGAACGGAGCCACTTCGCGCGAACCGATAATCACACCAGTGCCTGCCACTACATCCGACGGGAGCTTTTCGTAGACCTCCACTTTGGGCATCGGCGCCTGCTTGGGATTTGTGGTTTCCGATGTCGACTCGGTGTCGGCACTTGGATTGTCCTGGCGCACTACAAACCGAATGCGCCCTTCTTCGCTGACTTGGATACGCGGGCCTAAGCCATAGTAGCCCACGGCTAAGAAGAACAGAAAAACTCCCACCCCAAGCCCGAAGGTCTTCAGGAACCGTTTGATGGTGAACCCCTCGTCAGCATCGGTTGGGCGGAAATCCAACGGCATATCGCACCTCCATCAAGATAAAAGTATACCTTCTGGGGGTTAGCGTGCCCCCAGGCGCAGGCGTGCCCATCCTACACGAAGCCAACCACTCAGCCGTATCATCCCTATCAAGACCGCCAGCAGCAGGCGCGGAAGATGGGCATAATGTTTCCGATAGTAGGCTTCTAAACCGCGGTGCGATTCGCGAATGGCGTGCAGGCGCACCTGACGGGTGCTGGCGCCCCCATAGTGTGTAATCACTACCTCTAGCACGAACCGTATGGCCCAACCCGCCTGCTTGATACGATAGCACCAGTCCACATCGTTGAAAAAGAGAGGAAACTGCTCGTCCATCAGCCCGACTTGGGCAATCACTTCACGGCGCACCATCAAAAAAGTGCCCATCGGCTGGTCGGCATCCATCTCACGGTCATAGCCGAACCAGCTCATTCGGTAGGCTCCAAAGCGCGGGCTGTTAGGAAACAACCGTGCCAACCCACTCACCTCATAAAACAGGTTGGCAGGTGTGGGGAACCCCCTTAGCGAGGGCTGGATACGCCCATCGGGAAATAACTGCTTGGCTCCAATCGCGCCCACCTCAGGATGGGTGCGGAGGTACTGGATGGCGTTGGTGAGGGTGTCGGGATGGATCTCGGTATCGGGGTTGAGCAGGAGGACAAACTCGCCTTGAGCGCGCTCCATCGCCTGATTGTTGCCCCCTGCATACCCGCGGTTCTCCTTGTTAGCAATCAGGATGACCTCGGGAAACTCTCGGCAGACCATTTCCGCACTACCGTCGGTGGAGGCGTTGTCCACCACGATGACTTCATAAGGTTCACTGGGCGGATAGGTCTGTATAGAGCGCAGGCAAGCCCTCAGCAAATCGCAAGTGTTCCAGTTGACGATGCAGATACTCAGGGTCATAGGGGACTCATTCGGATGGGTTGAGCGCCCTGCTCTATCAGCTGGAGGTTGGCAGGGGCGGGGTTCGTCTCATTCAGCACGACATACAGGTCGCGCCCTTGCTGGAGCAGTTGCTGAGCCAGGTGCGCCATGTAGCCGTTCAGGCGCGCCTCCACGACAATCACTGCATCGGCAAGGTAGGCAATCATCTGGTCGCGATAGCGATTGTGGTGTCCGATTTCGTGGTCATGCGGGCGGAACGGGCTGAGGGCTAAACACCGATCGGGGTCAAACTGGGCACGCCAGATGCGGGCGCTGGCGAGTGGCTCTTTGCGAAGGTCGTCCCCGAACGCATCCAGCAATCCGCGACTGAGGCATAGTCCATAGCCCCCTCCCGAACGCACGGCGCACAGCATGAGCCGATTGTACGCCTTCGTGCCGACGCTTGTCCAAGGAAGCCAGCCGTCCGCCAAGAACACATTCGCGACCTGCTCCAGCAGGTTCTGCCCTGCTTCGGAAAGGGTGCGCGAGGCTAACAGCGCAAAACTCTTCTGGCTCAAGAGTGAGTAGTTGCCATACAGGAACACAAGGGCAGGTGGGTCGGGCATCTGCTCCAGAGTCTCGGGAAACGCCGAGTCTTGGAAACTCACCCAGCGCACGCCGCAGCGAACTAAAAACGCCTCAAGGCGAATCACTTTTTCTAGGAGTGTCTCCCACTCTGTGCGCAGGGTTTGGAGCGCGCCTTTGCTAAACTGATATTCGGTCTGCAACGCTTCGTCGGGCAGGTTGAGTAGAGTGTCAGGCGTTTCGCGCTGGACGCGCTGGCGTTCCAGCAGGTGGCGCAGGGCACTGCGCCCCATCCCCGGCAACAGGCTCAAAAGCAGGAGCCACTGACGCTCGCTCATCTTATAGTAGGATACCCCTCTAAGGCATTACAAGAGGGAAATGCAGGAACCCTGTGAAGCAAGTGGAAGTACACAGTGAGGGGAAACAACGATGGATAGTTTGATTATGGGGCTGATATGCATCGGCGCACTGGTTCTGGTGCCGCTAATCTTGTACATCGTGATGTACAACTCGCTCATCGGCAAGAAGAACCAGGTGGAATACGCTTACAGCGGGATCGATGTCCAGCTCAAGAAGCGTCACGACCTCATCCCGAACTTGGTGGCGACCGTGCGTCAGTATATGGAACACGAGCGGGGTCTGTTGGAGCGCATTACGGAACTGCGCACCCGTGCAATCTCGCCGAACCTTCCGGAGGGGGAGCGAATGCAGGTCGAGTCGGCGCTTTCAGGTGCCCTGCACAACCTGATGGTGGCGGTGGAGAACTACCCGGTACTAAAAGCGAACGAGAACTTTCTACAACTGCAAGCCTCACTGAACGAGATTGAGGAGCAGATTGCTGCCGCACGACGCACCTACAACTCTGCCGTGACCGACTACAACAACGCGATTGAGATGTTCCCGACGAACTTTGTCGCCAGCACGATGGGCTTGAAACGGCGTGCCGTTTTTGAGGCAGAAGAGTCGGAGCGCGCCACGCCCAGCGTTTCACAACTCTTCCGACAATGAGCCAAAACCTCTCTGAAGCGATCTACGAATTGCGCCCCGTCTTAGAGGCTTTAGACAAGGAGCGTCAAGCGCTTCAGAGCCGATTCTGGCGCAACAGCCTAATTGGGCTGGTGGTGGTGCTGGTGCTCAGCCTGATCGGCTTCGCTTTCTTTGATGTACCCGCGCTCCTGTTCGGAGGGGTCGCTGGGCTGATTGCTGTTGGGGTGGCTTATTATTCTGCGAACTCTGAGTGGCACCGGCAATTCAAGTGGATGGCGCTCACTCAGCTCATCAAGCGGGTCCATCCCACACTGGATTATTACCCAGACCAATACATCTCGGAGCAGGAGTATCACCTGAGTATGCTGTTTCATAGCTCGCCCGACCCAGACCGCTACCGAGGTGAGGATTACATAGAAGGCGTGATAGACAAGACCGACATCCGCCTCAGTGAACTCCATACAGAATACCGACAGGTTTCTTACGACTCCAAAGGTAATCGCCAGGAGAGGTGGGTCACGATTTTTCGGGGCTTATTTATTAGCGCGGATTTCCACAAACATTTTCACGGCATCACGCTTGTCCTGCCCGACTCGGAACAGCGTTTGCTGGGTGGGCTGGGGCAGTGGCTCCAGAGCCTGAGCGCCAAGATGGGCAACCAACCGGGCGAACTGATTAAGATGGAAGACCCCGAATTCGAGCGCATCTTCAAGGTCTACTCCACCGACCCGATTGAGGCGCGCTACATTCTGACCCCGAATATGATTACTCGGCTGATAGACTTCCAAAAGCGCACGCAGGCGCCGATACGGGTCGCGTTTGTGGCGTCGCGCGTCTATGTGGCAATCCCCACTCGACACGACCATTTTGAACCGCCGAGCCTGTTCGCCTCGTCCCAAGAGGTTGTTCGCCCTGAGACACTCCAGCAATATTTTGAGGAGCTTCAGTTTGTGGTGGGGATTGTGGACGAGCTGAACCTCAACACGCGCATCTGGACGAAACGGTAGAGATGGATAGGAGGTATCTGACAAAGGTATATGACTTGAGTTCACAATCATACCAACCCGCCCTACCTCGGCGCCTCCTCGTCAACCCCCTCACCCCCAACTGTCATTCTGAGCGAAGCGAAGAATCTGCCCTCACCCCCCCTCTCCCACGCTGTGGGAGAGGGGGGTCTGAACCCTTCGCTTTCTTCAGGGCGACAGGATGGGTACGCGGGTTGAAACGAGGCTTGCGGTTCGGTGCTATGCTCTCGGCTACGAGGGCGCTTGGAAAAATCACTGGGAGCGCAGGTGCCCCTCCACATTACACATGAGGTATCCTTAGATATATGAATCGAGAAGAGCTTCTCCAGCGCATCACGGTTGACCCAACCATATGTTTCGGTAAACCGTGTATTCGTGGTCATCGTATCTGGGTGTCTCTCATTTTAGACTTGCTCGCCAGCGGAATGAGCATAGAAGAGATACTCCAACAGTATCCGCAACTGGATGAAGTGGACATCCGAGCGTGTATCGCCTACGGGGCAGAGATGGCTCGCGAACGCCATTTGATTGTCAGTGCGATATGATGAAATTTAAGTTGGACGAGAACCTTGGACAATCTGTAGCACAGATTTTGCGCGAAGCGGGGCACGATGTTGAGACAGTGGCTTCTCAGAACCTGTACTCCAGTCCAGACCATGCTCTAATAATGCACGCTCACTCAGAGGAGCGCTGTTTAGTAACGATGGATATGGATTTTGCTAATCCTTTTCGCTTTCCGCCAGATAACTACTCTGGGATAGTCGTTTTCCGCGTGAACTCTCCAATAACTATTGTGCAAATAGAGCATTTGGCAAGGGTATTAGTACGAGGAATAGAGATTGAATCAGCAAGAGGGAAGCTTTGGATTGTTCAAGCAGACAGGATACGAATATATGACAGGTAAGGGTCGCGTTTGTGGCGTCGCGCGTCTATGTGGCAATCCCCACTCGACACGACCATTTTGAACCGCCGAGCCTGTTC
>CAKZQI010000163.1 GCA_937139515.1 uncultured Armatimonadota bacterium
TCTTCCGATCTTCGCGCGCCCAGAGGATCGGCTCACCGTCCCACAGCACCCAGAGCTGTCCACCTCGCCGAGAGAGTTGCACCCGATGCCTGCCCGGCGTGACGCGCACCGAACTGTCGCCCACCTCCTGACCGAAGAGCCGTAGGCGTGTGCGTGTGTTGTTGTAGCCCCCCACAAACAGCACATAGTCGCGCCCTGCGTTGCGTTCGGGGGTGGTAGGCAGGAACCCTGCCAGCACCACATCCTGCACCGCCTCTATCTCTATCCACAGGTCAAACTCGGTGGCGCTGAGACCCCTGATTTGCAAGTGCGACTCAGGATGCCCCTCATAGACCCACGCGCCGTCCCGTACTTGCCACTCGCTGGGAATTTGGAGCGCACCGGGCTGGGTCGGCGATAGCACGGCGGTGGCGTCCGCACGTCTCAGCTCGGTGGACGCACCCGATGGGAGCGGAAGCGCGCCCGTCGGCTCCTGCGTGAGACAGTAGAACATATCGTACGGCTCATAGACCGAGTAGCCCGTGCCCTGCGCCGTGTAGAGGTCTATTGAGACCCCGATGGGGCGTCCGCCTCCCTGCCAGAACCATTTGCTCTCGCCCCCGTTGGGGATGCGGATTTCTAAGAGAGTGGTGCGGTCGCGCTGGCGTGTGGCTTTCCATTCGAAGCCGGGCGCAGGTCGCCACAACACACGCAGCTCGGGTTCGGCACGGTTGAGCAGTTCAAACTGGATGGAGGTGTCGTGGGCATAAATCCCCTCGCCCTCGCCGTCCATCCCCACATAGAGCCGTTGCCAATCGCCTGTGATGCGGAACAGGGCGTAGTAGTAGTCGCCGTCGTGGCAGTGCTTGAAGACCAGTTGGCGTCCATCTTGGTTCAGCTCGCCAGCAGGGGGCAGGTCAAGCCACTCGCTCTCGTCGCCGTCCAGCGTGGCGCGTTTGTACCAAATCATCGGCTGCCACGGGTAAAGCGGGTAGGGGTCGTAGAGGTCGGGAATGCCGTCGCCGTCGCTATCGGGATGGCGTGGGTTGGGGGTTCGGTACTGGGGTGCCGGTTTGACGAAAGTGTTTTGGAGCGGTGCGGGCGCCCATGTGCTCAGCATCACCTTGTGCAGGTCGGGCGTTTGCCCATCGGTTTGGGCTTGGCGTGGGTCGGTGCCGAAGCGCTTTTCGTCCAGAGGCAGGCGGGGGTCATCATCGGGAAAGCCGTCGCCATCACGGTCGCGCACTGTTATCACACGCCCGAAGTAAAGCCGAAGCCACTGCGCGTCGCTCAGCACGCGATCCCAATACGCCATCACATTCCAGTGCTCACCATGACGCCCTGCGGTGTTCCAAGCGTTGACGCTGACCGAGCCGTCGGGGTTCGTGCGTCGGTAGCGCGGTTCGGGGTGGTTGAACACGATGCGCTCGTCCTCACGGTTCGCCAGCGAGAACGCGCTGAACGACTCCATCTGGTGGTGGAACTCGTGTGCCACGAGCCAAGCCGTATCACCCCCACCCAGAAACTGACTACGGGCGGGTATGCCATCGGGGAAACTGTCCACGCCCAAAGTGCCCCCACCGCTGTCGTAGAACTGCCACTGGCGGGTTTGCGGGTTCCATCGGCGGGGAAACGCTTGCTCAATCTGACCGGCGTAAGGGAACGGTTCGTAGACAGGCTCCAAGTTCGTTTTGGTGGGGTTCGTTGTGTCCAAAATCGTGAAGGCGCCCCCACCCGGCGGTGCGAAGTCTACGCCCGGATAAGCCCGCGAGAGCGGAAGCCCTTTGTAGAAGCCGCTGGTGTTCTCAGGCTCAGGTCCCCATCGTTGCCAGCGGTCATCCACATAGAACTCAAAATCCACCCAAAGGCGCATCCCACTGTTGACCCAGAAGTAGCGTGAGGCAATCGCATACTCTTCCTTGATGCGTGCCAACTGCGCTTCGGTGAAGGCAGGGGGTGGTGATGCAGGGTTGTTCGGGTCGGAGTAGGCAGATTCCACATTCACTAAATTCGTTATCAAGAGTACCTTCACAGGCAGGTGAATAACCGTCTTGTGCCCGTTGGGTGCGAGTGTGGCGAAGGCGTACTCGCGTCGCCAAGGGGGACTCGCGCCCCAGCGACGCTCTTCGGCGGTGGGGGGCAAGTTCGGGTCATAAACGCGGTAGTAGTAGCGCTTGCCAGGCTGGAGACCCGTGATGCGCACGCGGTGGTAGGTGCGTTTTCCTATTTCGCCTTCCACGATACGCACCTTCGGCTCTGCCCACAAGTCGGTTCGTTGGTTTGAGGGACGCCAAGCGGTGGCGGGCAGGTCGCTCTGGCGTATCTGCACGCGCGTCTCGCAGGGCAGGGCAGTGAAGTACTGGATGACTGCATAGTCCCGCCCGATTTCCATCACGGGGCGGGTCGGGTCGTGAAGCGGACGGGTATCGCCCTGATGTTGAGCCAACGCCAGCGCGGTCAATCCCAACCCGAATACCAACAGAGCCGTGCGCATAGTGGGCACAAGGTTCGTGATGAGGATTAGGGTTCCTGTTTTTCAAACACCCCTCTATCTCTGAGGGTGTTTGAGAAATAGCTGGGTGTCCTTGTGCCTTGTTCACTTCTCGTCTTTCCAGAGAACCTCATCCCCCTTTGTCCCCTGACAAGGGTACATTTGTTGAGCTCAATTTTCCAAACGCCCTCCCTTTTAGACGCAAGTAGGTAGCCGTGAGCTTCGCTTCCACCCGAACGCCCCACATTGTCACCCTGAGCGCCAGCGAAGGGTCTCTACTTCGGGGTTTCTTTGAGATTCTTCGCTTCGCTCAGAATGACAGTTGTGGGCGAGGAGGCTAACGAAGAGCTGTCAGAATACGGGCGGGTTGGCGTAATTTTGAACTCATGGGATGTACCCTTATCAGCCCTTCGTCCTCCCTCTCCGCAAGCAGAGAGGGGGAGCACCTGCGTACTTGTGCCCCCTCTCCGTTTACGGAACAGATTTTTCAAACACCCCCCTATCTCTTGACTTGCCCCAAAATCGGGTATAATGCGTAAACATCGGTGCCGGGTCGTCTAACGGCAGGACGCCAGACTCTGGATCTGGTAGTGGTGGTTCGAATCCACCCCCGGCAGTAGAATTTCGAAGCTGTATCCCCCTCCCAAACTGGGAGGGGGTTATTTTGTTTAGTTGCGCAACGGCTTGCCCGTCTCCAGCATGTGGCGCATCCGTTCCCAAGTTTTGGGCTGTTGCGCCAAGAAGCCGACCACCTGAATTTCCAAGTTGTAGAAGTAGCTCAGGGGCATCTCGGTCGGCTGGGAGAGGTCGCCCCCTGATAGCACATAGGCGATTTGTGAGGCGACGGTGAAGTCGTGTTCGGTGATGAAATTGCCGCGCTTGAGGTTGTGGAGTTCCACCAGCAGTCGGCTCAGCACGGCGTTGCCATAAGCCATTACCTTCGGCTCTTCGGGGGGTGCGTAGCCCACCTCCGCAAGGTGGAGCACCTCCTGCTTGGCAGTCCACAGCACGCGGTCAGGGTTCACCACGATATGGTCGGCGCCTTCACGCAGGAACCCATAGCGTGCGCCCTCCAGCGCGCTGGTCGCCACCTTGCCAAAGCCCAGCGTCTCCATCACGCGGCGAATGGCGGGATACGGGTCGGCGTTCGGGGGGAGGCTGCTGAGCGCACGGTAGAGCATCGTACTGGTTCCGCCTCCCGCTGGGATGATACCCACCCCGACCTCGGGCAGTCCGATATAGGTCTCGGCGCTGGCGACCACCTTGTCGCTATGCAGGCAGATTTCGCACCCTCCGCCCAGCGTGTAGCCGAACACAGCGGGCACTGCGGGCACCTTCGCATAGCGCAGGCGCAGAAGCGAATCTTGGAACGCCTTACCGCCCATCAGGAGCTCATCAAAGTCGCCCGTGCCGATTTGCATCAGGAACAGCTGAAGGTTGAACCCGACTGAGAAGTGCTCGCCGATACCGGTAATCACCAGCCCGACGCCCTCGCGTTCGGCGCGCTCGGCACCCTTGTAGAACATCTCCATCACGCTGGGACCCAGCACATTCATCTTGCTGTGGATGCCTACGCAGAACACGCCGTCGCCGAGGTCGTACAGGGAGGCATCGGCGTTGCCCTCCACTTTGGGGCAGTGGCGCGCCATATTCTGGGGCGTGAGGAACTCTTCCGACGGGTGATAGGGCGCTACGCTGCCTGCACCGAGCCATACGAAGGCGGTGGTGTCGCCTGTGTCGGCGGTCTCGTAGAAGCCGTTGCGCCCGAAATCCAGCAGTTGCTTTGCCAAGGCAGGCGCGGGTTTGCCCTCACGCTCCATTCGCTCGACGGTCTCACGCACGCCCAGCGCATCCCAAATCTGGAACGGACCCAGCTCCCAGTTGAAGCCCCACTTGATGGCGTGGTCGATTGCAATCGGGTCGTCGGCGAGACTGGGGGCGTGTTGCCCCACATAGCGCAGGGTCTCCTCGTGCAAGCGCCACAGGAACTGTCCTTCTCGGCTATCGTGGTTCACCAGCGCTTTGAGCCGTTCTTCCAGAGGGAGTTTGGCAATCGCCTCAAACTGAGCGAATCGCGCCTTCTGGCGGGGGCGGTACTCGCCTGTGTTGAGGTCAAGCGCTTCTATCGTGCCGTCTTTGAGCCGTCGGTAGAAGCCAGCGCCCGTCTTCTCGCCCAGTTGTCCGTTCGCTATCATCTTCTGCACGATTTCGGGCAGGGCGAAGATGGCGCGCTCTTCGGGCGTCTCCAGCCGTTCGTGCAGGTTCTTGGCGACGCTCGCCATTACATCCAGTCCTACGATGTCGGCAAGTCGGAAAGTGGCACTGCGCGGGTGCCCAATCAGCGGACCTGTGAG
This sequence comes from uncultured Armatimonadota bacterium, assembly GCA_937139515.1. Taxonomy (GTDB): domain Bacteria; phylum Armatimonadota; class Fimbriimonadia; order Fimbriimonadales; family GBS-DC; genus CAKZQI01. The sequence goes on from CAKZQI010000163.1 coordinate 4,825, forward strand.
CGCGTCCACCTCTTCAATCGTCATTCCGAACTCTTGCATCAGCGGGAACACGACCATCATCGCGTGGATGCCCAAGCGGTTGGCGATGAAGCCCGGCGTATCGCGCGCAATCACTACGCGCTTGCCCAGCACGCGCTCGGCGAAGTGGATCATCCCCTCCACCAGTTCGGGGTCGGTCTCTTTGCGCGGGATAATCTCCAGTAATTTGAGGTAGCGGGGTGGGTTGAAGAAGTGGGTGCCCATAAATCGGCGCTTGACCTCGTCCGAGCAGTCCTCGCTCATCTCGTGGATGGAAAGACCGCTGGTGTTGGTGCTGAGGATGGCGTCAGGTCGCACGAACGATTGCACGCGCGTCCACAGCTCACGCTTGATGTCGGGGCGTTCCACGACCGCCTCTATCACCCAGTCCGCCTCTTTCAGGCGGGGAAAATCGTCTTCAAAGTTGCCCAGTTCAATACGGCTGGCGAGTTCGGGCAGGTAGAACGGCGCCGGTTTGAGCTTGCTGACGCGCTCCAGACCCGCTTTGGCGTGGCGATTGCGTACTGCACGGTCTTGCAAGGTTAGCCCTTTCGCCTCTTCTTCGGGGGGCAGGCTGGTGGGAGCGATGTCCAACAGGATTACCTTCCAGCCCACATTCGCCAGGTGCGCTGCGATTTGCGCACCCATTGTGCCTGCGCCCAGCACCGCTGCTGTGCCCGTCGTCTTATGTTCGTTCAACATCCTAAAAGCCTCCTTCACGCACCAATTTCGACTCCTGAGTCAAAACTCCTGCAGGCGATTATACCTTGCAGGGGAGCCTTTGCGTCAGGAACGGCTAAATAGGGTCGCTGAATACCGAAACAGGGCGCTCAGTGCGCTTCCGAATTGGAGGGTGCCGAGGGAACGCTTGGCAATCTCGGCGTAGGCTTGGGCACGCTCCCGCTTATCGGGCAACTGGGAGGCGATCTCCAGCGCCAAGTCGTGGCGCTTCTGTCGGAAGAGATGGCTCATCAGCGAGTCGGTCAGTGAACGGCGTAGGGTCGGGTCGCCTAACTGAAGCGCCATCCCCAACACATAGCCGTATCGCCCCGACTGAAGGTAGCGTTGTGCCATCTGGCAGAGGGTCTCAGCGCGTCGGGTATCGCTATGTAGGGCACGGGCGACCTTGAGAGCGGGTTCGTGCCAGCCATGCTCGGCAAGAGTGAACGCTGTGAGCTGGAGAAGCTCCTCCCGCAGGCTCTCGTCAGGCAAGCGGATTAGGGCGTTCAGCAGGAGAGGAAACTGGCTCGTAGCGCCAACCGCCTGAACCACCGTCTGCAACACCTCTGCACGCTGGCTCGTATCAGAAAGGTGAGCCACCCGCTGGAGCGTCGGCTCTAACTCATCCGGCGATAGGAACGGATGAAGCAGGAGACGCATCACCTCTTGGCGTAAGTTTGGCTCCTTTATCCCGAAGGCAATGTGAAACGCCATCTCAAGCGAGCGGTTCTGGTGAAGTACCGACGCCAGCTGTTGGAAGGCTTCTTTGTGGCGACGCGGGTCGTTTTGCTCCAAAAGCGCTTGCATTAACTCTCGGAAGGCGGGTGTACCAAGCGTCAGCCGAAACCAGACACGCCAGACCTCGGCGCGCCTCTGGGCGGGACGCTGGCGCCAGAGCCAATCTATCAGCCCGCGCGCAGAGAGGTGGGGCAGACACACCGTCAAAAGGGTTGTAGAGACCTCCACGCGCAGGGCATCCTCCTCGATGCGCAAGGCAGACCCCAAAAGTCGGTCCACCTGCTTCGCTTGTAAGCAGGCGATTGCCAAAGCCCGAATGAGTTCGTGACGCATAGAGCGCTCCGCAATCTGGAAAATAGCAGACGCGCCTTTCGTGAACTTATCGGTCTCCAACAGTACCTCCGAGAACACAAGCGCGACCTCATGGCGCACGGTTTCGTCCTCAATCGCCAGCACCTGTTCCAACACCGATTGCAGGCGGTCGGCTTGAACCTGCGAGCGGAAGAGCATTCCGAGCGCCGTGTTGCGTTTGGAGGGCGCAGGCAGGCGCAACGAGGCTTGAAACAGCGTTTGGAAGCCACTTCCGACCCCTTTCGCCTGTGCCAAGCGGAGCAGTTCCTCTCGTTGATGAGCATCCTCCATTTGGAGCGCCAGCGCCAGCACCCGCTCGTACTGCCCAGCGCGTATCTGTTCCCGCAAGATGACGCGCAAGGCTTCGGTGCGTCGGGTTTCGTCGGGGCTGTTGAGTAGGGAAGGTACTGCGGAGTCGCCCCGACCTGTCTGGCTCATCGCGCGGGCGATGACTCGCAGGGCTTCGGTGCGGTGTTGTAGGTCCAAGACATAAAAAGCGGTATGGATGGCTTCTTCAAAGGTACGCTCGGCAAGCGCTATCAGCCCGATTTGTGCCTGTGCCTGCGCCGAACGCACGAGCGCCAGCACCTGCTTGCGCGGATTGCCCAGTCGTCGTATCTCTGCTAACTCGGTCTCAAAGGCGTATTGAAGCGTGTGGCGTGCCTGATTAGGTAGCCCCAGCCGATACTGTGCCGAGGCGACTTCGCGGAGTTTTCGGGCGCGTGTGGGCAAGCTCACAATCTGCAGAGCCGTCTGTTTCGCCTCGTTGAGTAGACCCTCGGCACGCGTGTGATGAGATAAGAACGCAAAAAACTCCGCTAACCGGACCAGTGCCTCTACGCGATTGGCAGTGTGGGTCAGCTGTTCAGTTTCTTGGATGGCTTCCTCCAGCGCTTGAAGTGCCTCGCTGGTTAGCCCCAGTTCGTATTGGGCGCGGGCGTAAGCGATCAGCGAGTCGACTTTCTGAGCGCTTTTACGAGAATGAAGATGAGTTTGAGAACGCACTGGAGCTGTGAGTGTTTCCGAGCGAGACATCGGCTCGTGTGCCTCGCTGGACAGCTCTTGGTCTACCAAAGACCTCCGTGTTTGTGGCTCGTCAGGTGTCATTCATGCCCCTACAAAATCCCCCGCAGTGATTGTTCCCTATCAGGCGGGGGCATTTGAGATACAACGAGCGTGATACGGTATGTCCTCCATTGCGTGAAGCGAAAAACCCAGACCCTTCGCTTCGCTCAGGGTAACAAATGGGGTGCTGTCATTCTGCCTCCTTCCTCTGTCATTCTGAGCGAAGCGAAGAATCTGCTCTCACCACCGACCCCTTGCCACCCCGAGCGAAGCGAGGAGTCTGGGATTCCTCGCCTTCGGCTCGGAATGACAGTTGGGGCAAGCTCGGAAGGACAGGGTGAGGAAGGCTCGGAAGGACAGGGGGCGCCGACCGCATCCAGTGCGG
>CAKZQI010000164.1 GCA_937139515.1 uncultured Armatimonadota bacterium
CGAGCCGTTGCACGAGGTCGCGCACCCGCTCCTCAATCATCGCACGCACCGCGCGGAACTCCTCCATCGGAAGACCGATCGGGTCGGGGATGTTCCAGTGTTCCTGAATACCCATGTAGGTAGCGGGGCACAGCTCGTCGGTGCGCGCATCGCATAGGCTCACCACTGCGTCAAACTGACTGGTATCAAATTCGTCCACGCCTTTGGAGGTCTGGCGCGTGATGTCGATGCCGATTTCGCGCATCGCTTCGATGGCTAACGGATGGACGCGCCCAGCGGGCATCGTGCCTGCACTAAAGGCGACCACCTCATTTTGCCCGAAGTGGTTGCCGAAGCCTTCCGCCATCTGGCTCCGACACGAGTTGCCCACGCAGACGAACAAAATGGTTTTCGTGCGCTTCATCTCAGTACCCCCTCGTTCGGTACTGTTCGATGCTCTGTTTGTAGCGTTCGGCTCCATCGGGTCGGTTGATGCTTGCCAGCACGGTGGGCGGTGTGCCTGCTTCGGTCATGCGCTCCACGATGCCCGCTACCAGCGCCCACAACACCACCGCCGCGCCGATGCCCGAAGCGGGGCAGAAGGGCACATCCAGACCCTCAATCGTCAGCAAGCCATCTCCATAGGGCGCGCCGTTGTCTATCACCAAATCGGCGACCTCAAACAGACGCTTGCCTGAGGCGTGTTCCGAACTAAGTTTTGAAGAGTAGTCCAGCGCGGTGAGCGCTATCACGAACACCCCGCGCTCGCGCGCTTGGATCGCCAACTCCACAGGGAAGGGCGTCTTGCCCGACACACTGCCCACAATCAGCACATCGTTGGGCTGGACACGGCTTCGGTCGAGCGCGGCGCTCACGATATGGCGCACGGTGTCGGGTGTGGTTTGGGCACCGAGACCTTGCGCCTCGCGGAATGGGTTGGGGTTGTTCACCGTAAGGTCAAAGGTGAGGGGCGAGAACGCTACCAAACCCCCTGCACGGTTGATGAGTTCGCGCGACACCAGATGCCCCGTGTCGTAGATGTGGATGACCCCGCGATTCTGGAGGCACTGCACGCATCGGTCTACCGCCTGATGAATCGCTTCCAGAGAGCGCTCTTCTACTTTTCGTATCTGCTCAATAATTGTCTCAAAATAGAGGGCTGGATATCGCATCGTTTGAATTGTACCCTGCAGGCGTCTCGGTAGCGTCTGTTCTCGTGGCTTGGGCATCTTGCCAAAGGTACCCTTCACGGGCAGGATGCCCGTGCTACACTTCGTGGCTTGGGCATCCTTGCCCAAGATACCCTTCACGAGCAGGATGCCCGTGCTACACTTCGTGGCTGGGGCATCCTTGCCCAAG
>CAKZQI010000165.1 GCA_937139515.1 uncultured Armatimonadota bacterium
CCGCCCCCTCATCCCGCACGCGGGCGATGGCGGCGGGATCGAGGCTGGCGAAGACCCAGCCCGGGGCATCCACGGCCCCTTCCGCCAGCACGCCATCATCGGTGAGCGCATCGTAAATCATCTGGTAGAACTCGCGCGTGAACAAGATATATGACGGTCCTGCCTCCAGGGGGTCGGTCAAGTCCGACACAATCACATCAAAATGGTTTTTGTATTGGGGGATGATTTTGCGGGCGTCATCGAAGATGACCTGTGAGCGCGGGTCATTCAGCGAACCTTGATGCCACTCGGGGAGCCATTCCTTGCAGAGTTCCACCAGTTGGTCATCAATGTCCACCATCACCGCTTGCTCCACCGTGTTGTGGCGCAGGGCTTCGCGCAGGGTTGCGCCCTCACCGCCTCCCGCCACCAGCACGCGCTTCGGGTTCGGGTGGGTGAACATCGCCGGCTGAACCATCGGCTCGTGGAACATATACTCATCCAGCAGTGCCGATTGGATTTTCTTGTCCAAGAAAAGCGCTTTGCCGTAGCCCTCCAGTTCCACGACCCACGCTTGCTGGAACTTGGTTTGAGCCATATGATACACATGCTTCACGCGGTAGGTATACATCACCGCATCGGTGTGGGTCTCCGATAGGATCAGACCGCCACAAGAATGGTGTGCTGCCATCCATTTGCCTCCTATGTTTATTTGATTTTTGCCAGTTCGGCTTTGAGCGTATTGATATGGTCGATGTTTTCGGGGTCTACTTCGTTGAGCAGGGCGAGATACAGGCTCACGAAGTCGCCGAAGTAGGTCAGGTGCATCAACCGTTCCAACAGCGAGTCGCCTTCAGCTTGAAGTTCGTGCCAGTGTGCGCTCTCGCCGACCAATCGGCGCGTGACCTCGATGCGCGTGCGGATTTTGGCGCTGTCGTCGGGGTCGCTGAGCACCACCACGCTCCAGTTGTTTGCCTGATGGGGCGCCAGCACCCACCCCAGAATCTCGTTGTGGTTCAGTTCGGGGAAGGTGTAGGCGAAGGCGTGCTGTTTGGCGTTCTCATTAATTTGCCCCTTCCAGCGCATCGCCACAGTCGCCCTCGGTCCGCACGAGCCGTACAGCAAGGGGATACGCTGATAGAGGGCGAGCGCCATCTGCTTGGCGGGGTTCTGGTCGGCGGGTACCTCCATTCGGTAGGCATTGCGCATCTGGCGCAGTCGGTTGAGGGTTTGGTTGAGGGCTTCGCCCATCGGGGGGAGCAATCCCAAGCGTTCGCACAGGTTCACCAGCGGGAAGAAGAGATAGCCCAAGGCGGTGCGTGGGGGCTGTCCCCCCGGAATGCTGAGGAAGGGCACTCCATCCCGTTGGGCAAGCGCTTGAAGCTCGCCCCCGCTGGAGAGGGCGATAATCATCGCGCCTCGCTCTCGGGCTTGATGGTAGCAAGCCAGTGTCTCTTCGGTGTTGCCCGAATAGCTCACGGCAAAGACGAGCGTGTCCGTGCCCACGAAGTTCGGGAGCGTATAATCGCGCACGACAAGGGCAGGCAGGGTTCCTTGCGCTTCCAACAGGGCGCGCAGATAATCGCCTCCGATGCCCGAACCGCCCATCCCCGCCACCAACAAGTTCTGGGGCGTCCGGGGCAGGCTGGGCAGGGCAAACTGGGAAGCAATCTCCAAAGCGCGCTCACACTGGCTTACAAAGTCCAGCGTGAGCGCCATCATTCCTTTAGGGTCTGCCTGCGCTAATATCTCAGGATTGTCTAAGCGTGGGTGCATGGCAGATTATTGAGCGACATAGGGCAGGAGCGCCAGCTCGCGGGCGCGCTTGATCGCCATCGCCAACTGACGCTGGCACTTCGCACAGAGTGCCGTCTGACGACGCGGGAGGATTTTACCGCGATCGGGTGAGGTGTAGCGCTTCAGGCGCGCCACATCTTTATAATCAATCGCTTTCTTCTCCACACAGAAGGCGCACGCGCGTCGGCGTCGGCGCACCACCCGACGCTTGCCTTCTAATTCATCATCCATATCCTTCTTGACCAAATCCAAGCGTTCTGTTGCCATCGGTTGCCTCCAAACGGTTTAGCGGAATGGGTCGCTATCGTCATCACCATCAAAGTTGTCCAGTTCAATATCGTCGTAATCGGGTTCGGCTGGGGGTGGCGCAGACGGGCGGCTGGAGGGCGCGCTGGTTGCCGACACCACGCGTGGGGCGGGTGGCTCATCTACAGGGGCTTCCTCGGTTGCCTCACGCCGTCGCTCCAAGAAGCGCACCTCGTTCGCTACAATCTCGAACGCCTTGCGCTGGTTACCCTCGCGGTCGGTGTAGGTGCGCGATTGCAGGCGTCCTTCCACCAGCACGAGGCGTCCCTTCTCGGTGTAGTTCGCTACATTCTCACCCAGTTGACCGAACGCCACGATGTCGAAAAAATCGGTGACACGCTCTGCGCCAGGGCGCCCCAGACGGTCTACCGCCAGAGCGAACCGCACCACCGACAGCCCGTCAGGGGTGGTACGAAGCTCGGGGTCGCGCGTCAGACGACCAACTAACACGATTTTGTTGTAGTACATAGTCCCCTCCCGTTAGACTGGGGTAACCTCCTCCAGCTCCAATCGGAAGGTGCGGTGGCGGATGACCGTCTCGTTGATTTTGAGGATTCGGTTCAGCTCTTCGGCGGCTTTGGGTTGCCCTTCGTATCGGAACAGGAGATAAGTGCCCTCTTTGTGCTTCCTAATCTCGTAGGCGAGTTTGCGCTTGTCCCACACTTTCGCCTCGTGAATGGTGGCGCCAAGCGTCTCTAAGGTGTTGCGGGCGCGTTGAATCAGCGCTTCGACCTGCTCGTCGCTCAGGTCGCTCGGCACAATCACCATCGTTTCGTAGATTCTCGGATGTTCCATCATATCCCTCCTCTGGACCATATTGGGACTCGTGATGAGTCAGAAGGGTCCTGCAACAGGCTATTATACCCATTAGGAATGATGAAGTTCCCTCTTATCGCGAGGGTGTTGAAAAAGCGTGGTTCGGACATCCTGCCTAAGCCACGCTGGGAACGCAGGCGTCTCGCCCGATTTGTTCGTAGCACGGGCATCCTAGCCCGTGTTGCTTCGTGTGGTACGAGCCTTGTGTTTCTCGTGGCTTGGGCATCCTGCCCCTGATATTTTTATGGCAGGCGAGACGCCTGCGTTCCCAGTGCCTACATCCTAAGAAGCCTCTTGGGCAAGGATGCCCAAGCCACGAACAGCCTCTTGGGCAAGATGTCCGAGCCACGAATATCACCTCTCACCCCCCTTCCGTCATTCTGAGCAAAGCGAAGAATCTGCCCTCACCCCCGTCTCCTCTCCCAACGCTGTAGGAGAGGCGAGCCGTTGGCTCCCTCCCTTTGCATTTGGGGGGATGGCTGGGGATCTGACAGGGATATACTTGTTGAGTTCAAGTTTGCGAAACGCCTGCCACTTTTAGAAGCAAGCAGTAGCACCAAGCAGAGAACTTCGTTCTACCCGAAAAGCCCATCCTGTCACCCTGAGCGTCAGCGAAGGGTCTGAGTTTTGGGGTTGCGTTGAGATTCTTCGCTTCGCTCAGAATGACAGAAGGGGGTGTCAGAATGACACTGGGGGGCGCAGGGGCTAACGAACAGGCATCAAAGTAGGGGCAGGTCGGCATGTTTTGAACTCAAGTGATGTACCCTTGTCAGACTGGGGGGTGAGGTTCTCAACCCCATCCCTCCCTCTCTTATAGAATTGGGTGAGGGAGAGTATTAGAGGCGGTTCCAAACCGCCTCCATAGGATCAGTCGCCCAGCAACAGGGTTGGTAGCCCTTGTGCTTTGAGCAGGTCGTTGAGCTCTGGCACACGCGTGCGCAGGTACTCTTGGATGGCGCCGTGTACCGTCTCAAACTCCTGTTTGACCTCGTTGAAGTAGGTGATTTGGGCGAGCGTCGGTCCTGTGTGGCTCCCCATCGCACTGTACACGGAGTTCAAGCGTCCCCGCAAGCGCGGACCCCGTGCATAGGCTAAGCCCGTGTTGGGGTTATCCACCTCGGCTTTGAGCTCGCCAATCTTCTTGAGATGCTCGGTGAGGGCATCGTTGACTTCCTTACTGAGGCGGATGTTCTGGGAGCGGGCAACTTGACGCAGGTTGTTTATCTGCTCTTCCACACTGTTGAGCGTGCGGGTCGCCCGATTGAGCTGGCGTATCATCTCCAGCGTCTCCAGAGCGAACTGGTAGCCCGCCTTCATATTGGCAAGATAGGGTTCCAGAGCAGGCTCCACACGCGCTGTAAGCGGTTGCTCCATCTGGAAGTCGCCCACCAGAATCTTTACTCGGTAAGTGCCCGGCAACACTTGCGGACCGAGAGGCGCTTGCAGGGAAGCCCCTTGCTGGGGCGCGCCTTGCGATGCGCTCTCGTCCTCGTCAGTGCCACCGTCCAAGCGGATACGCAAGTCCCACTCCGCACGATGGATGCCCGGCTCTTGGGGGATGCGGGTTAACTCACGAAGCACCTTGCCCTGCGAGTCGAGGATTTGGAGCCTGACACGCCCCTCCTTCGGGCGTTCCTTGAGGTGGTAGGTAATGATTGCACCTGCAGGCGGGTTCGGGGCGACCATCGGGCGGTCTCCGCGTCCGTAACGGGTCATCCGCGACGAGAAGCGCCACGCAGTCGGAGGTTCAAACAGGTGCGCGGGCTTCTCCAACACCTCTGGGCTTGCCTGTTGAAGCGGTGTGATGTCGTCCAGCACATAGATACTGCGCCCGTGCGTGCCCAGCACCAGGTCGTTCATCGCAGGGTGGAACTGGATATCGTGAACGGGCACAGGGGGCAGGTTGGGCATCCTCTGCCAGTTCTGACCGCCGTCAAACGAGACGAACAGCCCGCGCTCGGTGCCAGCATAAAGCAGGTTCAGGTTGCGGGGGTCTTCGCGCACAACGAAGAGATACGCCTCGTCGGGCAAACCGTTGGTGAGCGCGCGCCAGCTCTTCCCCCCGTCGGTGGTCTTGTACAGGTACGGCTTGAAGTCGTTCAGCATATGACGGTCAAACGCCACATAAGCGGTCAGGGCGTTTGCGCGCGACGGCTCTACATGCGACACGGGTGAGTGGGGAGGTAAGTTGGGCACATTCGGCGTGAGGTTCGTCCAGCGCAGACCGCCATCGAAGCTCACTTGGAGGTTGCCATCGTCCGTGCCGACCCAGAGTACCCCAGATTGGACGGGCGACTCGGCAAGGCTGATAATCGTGCAGTGGAACTCGGCGGTGGTGTTCTCCACCCACACGGGTCCACCGGCGTCGCCTTGCTTGCTAGGGTCGTTGGTGGTGAGGTCGGGGCTAATCACCGTCCAAGTGGTGCCGAAATCGGTGGATTTGAACACCACATTGCCCGCCACATAGACCGTGTTCGGGTCGTGGGGCGAGGGCACAATCGGCGTGTTCCAGTTGAAGCGGTACTTGAGGTCTTTCACGGGACCGCCATCTCCCCGGCGTGCTTGGGGGCTGATGTTCTCTTGGATGCCTGTGGCGAGGTTTGTGCGCAGGATATTGCCACCCTGCGACTCGCTCAGCACAAGGCTGGGGTTCTGAGAGTGGATCAGGCAGTAGAAGCCATCGCCGAAGCTGACCATCCGCCAGTGCTCGTTGACGATACCGCCCTCTTTGGTGCGTGCGTAGCCAATCCAGCTGCCGTTGTCTTGGAGACCGCCCGCCACCTGGTAAAAAGGTGCCTCGTTGCTGAGATGAATCTGGTAGAACTGCCCCAAAGAGAGGTTGCTAATCACATCCCAAGTGTTGCCGCGGTCTAACGAGAAGGCAAGCCCGCCGTCGTTGCCATTCCAGAGGATGCTGGGGTTGGTGGGGTCAATCCAGAGGGCGTGGTGGTCCACATGCACGGAGTCGGCAATCTGTTGGCTGGTGCGCCCGCCGTCAATAGACATCCTCAGTTGGGTCGCCAAGAAGTAGAGGCGGTTCTCGTCCTGAGGGTCAACGCGCATATCGGTATAGTAAAACCCGCGCGACACGATGTTCGTCTCCCGAGAGACCAGTTGGAAGGTTTCGCCTTTGTCGTTGGAGCGGAACAGCGTGCCATCGTTCGACTCAGCGATTAGGTATACCACATTTGGATTGCTGGGGGCGACTTTGACTCCGACACGCCCCATCAGTTTCGGTAGCCCATTTGTGATACGACGCCAGGTGCGTCCACCATCGGTGGATTTGAACAGCCCACCCTCTTCGCTCCCACTGGTGTGGGTCCAGGGCTTGCGTTCAAAGCGCCACATGCCCGCGTAGAGGATGTTGGGGTTCACAGGGTCTATATCCAAGTCGGAGGCGCCGTGATGCTCGTCGATGTAGAGCACCTTCTGCCAGGTCTTCCCGCCGTCGGTGGTCATAAAGACGCCCCGTTCAGGGGTGGAACCGAACGGCGAGCCGAGCGCAGCAACCCACACGGTGTTCGGGTCACGCGGGTGAACAATAATTCGGCTGATTTGACGGGTCTCGCGCAGTCCGAGATATTGCCAAGTTTTGCCCCCATCTTGCGAGCGATAAATCCCGCAACCGACGGAGATGCTGTTGCGTGGGTTCGCCTCGCCCGTGCCCACCCAGATGACTTCGGGGTTTTGCGGGTCTAAGGCGATGTCGCCGATGGTCTGGGTCTCTTGGTCATCAAACAGCGGTTCCCAGCGGCTGCCCATCGTGGTCGTCTTCCACAGCCCGCTGGTCGCGGTGCCGACATACACGGTGCGGGGATTTCCAGGAACGCCTTCCACATCGGTAATGCGCCCGCCCATATTGGCGGGACCGATATTACGCCAACGCAGATTCTTGAAAAGCTCTGCGGAAACTTGCCCGAAGATGGGCAGAAGTAACGCCGATAGCCATAATGCCAAGAACAAGCCTCGCCTAAACATAGTGTTTGGATTCGGTAGAGAGGAGCTTTTTCCTGCGGTGCAAGGCTTTACGACGAAACCCACCCTGTCACCCTGAGCGTTAGCGAAGGGGCTGGGGTCATCTTTCAACCTCACCCCCCTGTGTCCCCCCTCTCCGCAAGCAGAGAGGGGGGAGCGCCTGCGTGCCTGTGCCCCCTCTCCGT
>CAKZQI010000166.1 GCA_937139515.1 uncultured Armatimonadota bacterium
TACTCAGGGCGACCTACTTGCGTTTGAAAGTGGGCAGGGTTCTGGAAAATTGAACTCAACCAGTGTACCCTTGTCAGGGCACCTGCCCCCCCATCTATTTACGCCCACAAAAAACTCACTTGAGCCAGACAATCGTCACCCCGTCGCCTCCCTCCTGAGCGCTGCCTAGGCGGAACGACTTCACTTGGGGATGTTGGCTGAGGTACTCGTGAACGACTTTGCGCAGAGTGCCCGTGCCCTTGCCGTGGACAATCCGCACCTGCTCGTAGCCCGCCAACAGAGCGTCGTCAAGGTACTTCTCCACGAGGGGCAACGCCTCTTCCACGCGCATCATGCGTATCATTAGTTCCAACGGCACTGGCTCAGCGGGGCGAGGACGCTTGACCAGCTTGGCAGACGGTTGGCGTGGGGGTGCCAAGGGTTCTAAATCGTTGAGTGCCACGGGCACGCGCATCTTGCCGATATATACCACTGCGCGCCCATCCTGGGGCGGTTCCGCCAGCGTGCCCACCTGCCCCAAACTGCGCACCCGCACCTGCATCCCGACCGTCCACTCGGTGGCGTCTGGCAGGTTAGGCGCGGGTTCGGGTGTGGAAGACGCTTGGCGGGCACGCTCCAGCACCTGCTTGAACTCACGCTCCAGCGCTTGGGTCTGCTTGCTTTCGCGGGGGGCTTGGCGCAGTTGGCGCAGGATGGCATCCGCCTCGCTACGCAGTTGCTCCAACACCGCTTCCAGCTCGGCTTGGGCGCGCTGGCGGGCGGTTCGCCGTTCTGCCTCCAGCGCTTGTCGCTCGGCGTCCAAACGCTGTTTCAGCACCGTGAGCTCGGCGTTCTGTTCGCGCCAGCTCTGCTCCTCCTGCTCCGCACGGCGCCGAGCCTGCTCTAAGGCGTGGAGCATCTTCATCAAATCCACCTGTTGCGAGCCCAGCGCTTGCAGGGCACGCTGAACCACATGCGCTGGCAGACCGAGACGCTTGGCAATCTCTATCGCATGGCTGGCGCCTGGCACGCCCATCTGGAGCCGATAGGTGGGCTGGAGCGTCTCCAAGTCAAACTCGGTCGCTGCGTTGGTCAGATGCGGATGCTCATAGGCGAGTGCCTTGAGTTCACCGTAGTGGGTCGTTGCCACCACGCGGGCATCGCGTTCCAGAAAGGTCAGCAGGATGGCACGCGCCAGCGCTGCGCCCTCCGTCGGGTCGGTGCCGGCGCCCAGCTCGTCCAGCAGCACGAGGCTATAGCGCCCCGCCTGCTCCAGATAGCGAATAATGTGGCGCATGTGCCCCGAAAAGGTAGAAAGCGACTGCTGAAGGCTCTGCTCGTCGCCAATATCGGCGTAGATGCCGTTGGGAATGGCAATCTGCGTGCCCTCCCCCGCAGGCACTGGCAGTCCCAACAAGGTCATCAGGGTCAGCAGTCCCAGCGTCTTGAGGGTCACGGTCTTCCCGCCCGTGTTGGGACCTGTGATGATAATGCCCTTCCACTCGCGCCCCAGTTCCAGTTGGATGGGCACCGCGCGCTCTTTTGGTATCATCGGGTGGCGTGCGTGACGCAGGCGCCAGTAACCTTCGGTGTTGATTTCGGGCAGAGTGCACTCCCAATCCAGTGCCAGCCGTCCTGCCGAGAGCGCGCAGTCCAGCAGGCACAGGGCATCCACATTCTGTTGGAGCGGTTCGGCGTTCGCCTCCACCGCTCGCGAGAGGGCGTACAAGATGGCTTCAATCTCCTCCTGCTCTGCCGATTGGAGTTCCCGCAGGCGGTTGCCCAACTCCACCAGTTCGGCAGGCTCTACAAACAGTGTCGCCCCGCTCATACTGGTGTCGTGCACAATCCCCTTCACGCGCCCGCGATACTCACTGCGCACGGGCAGGCAATAGCGTCCATTGCGCAAGGTATAGGTCGGCTCTTGGAGAATTTCACGCCAAGCCGAGCTGGTGGTCATCGTATGGAGCTGTTCGGTGATGCGTTTTTGCAGGCGGCGCTGGGCGTGGCGCAGTTGCGCGAGCCGTTCGCTGGCGCTGTCCAACACTTCCCCGCTGGGAGCGAGACACTCGTGGATTTGGCGCTCCAGCGCGCTCAGTGTATGAAGACGCTCGGCATAAACTGCCAGCCGAGGGTACGATTCAGCGCGGGGCAGAAGATACTGTTTGGCTTGGCGTGCTGTGTGGAGCAGTTGAGCCACCTGAAGCAGCTCTTCTGGGCTAAGCAGACCGCCTTTGGAGGCTTTTTGGAGCGCAGGACGCACCTCGGGCAGGCGCAGGGATGGAGGTGTCTCGCGCGCTAAGAGCCGCAGGGCGTCATCCGCCTCTTGGAGCCTCAGCCGAACGGTTTCGGGGTCATCGCTGGGAGCGCGTT
>CAKZQI010000167.1 GCA_937139515.1 uncultured Armatimonadota bacterium
TCACCCCGTGGAACTTCCCCGTGGCGATACCGCTATGGACAATTCTGCCCAGCCTGCTGGAGGGCAACACCGTCGTGTTCAAGCCGTCTGAAGATACTCCCCTCTGCGCCCACGCCTTAGCGGAGCTGTTCGTGGAAGCGGGATTCCCTGCAGGGGTCTTCAATGTGGTGCAGGGGTATGGCGAAGACGCAGGCGACGCACTCATCCACCATCCCGAAGTGGATGTGGTGGTGTTCACGGGTTCGCGCGCCGTCGGACGCTATATCCAAGAGGAGTGCGCCAAACAGCACAAGTTCAGCGCGATTGAAATGGGCGGAAAGAACGCCGTGATTGTGCTGGACGATGCGAACTTGGACATCGCCGTGCATTCGGCAATCCTGTCCGCTTTCAAGACCAGCGGTCAGCGATGCGTCTCTTCCAACCGCCTGATTGTTCACGAGAAGGTCGTGGACGAGTTCACCCAGCGGTTCGTGGCGATGGCACGCGAAATCAACATCGGCAACGGTCTGCACGAGGATACCTTTATGGGACCGCTCATCAACGAGCAGGGCATCCAGAAGTACTTGCACCATAATCAGAAGGCGATTGAGGAGGGTGCCGAAGTGCTGTTGCCCGGCGGTCTGCTCAAAGAGGGCGACTTGCAGTATGGGCACTTTGTGGCGCCGTTTGTGTACCGAATGCACCACCGCTCTGACAGCTTCGTTCTGCGTGAGGAGGCGTTCAGCCCCCATGTGGCGATTATCCCCGTCAGCAGTCTGGAAGAGGCGGTGCATGTGTACAACGACACGCCCTACGGGTTGGCGATGGCGGTCATCACCGAGGACTATCGCAAGTGGCGCTATGTGCGCGATAACTGCGAGTTCGGCGTGGGCTATGTGAACCTGCCCAGCATCGGCGCAGAAGTGCACCTGCCGTTCGGTGGGGTCAAGCAGAGCGGGAACGGGCATCCCAGTGCGTCGGCACTGTTTGACGCCGTGACCCACAAGGTCGCCTTCACGGTCAACCACGCCACCGAGATTAAGATGGCGCAGGGCTTGAGCGCGAAGGTTCGCTGATTCGATTGATGTTGCCCTCACCCCCAGCCCCTCTCTCCCGACGCTGCGGGAGAGGGGGGAGCCGGGCTGACAAGGGTACATCACATGAGTCCCAAATCACGCCAATCCGCTCTTACTCTGACGCCTGTTCGTTAGCCCCTCGCCCCCAACTGTCATTCTGAGCGAAGCGAAGAATCTCAGTGCCACGCAAAGCGGAGACCCTTCGCTTCGCTCAGGGTGACAAGGTAGGGGTTGTCACTCTGCCCCCCTCTTTTGTCATTCTGAGCGAAGCGAAGAATCTGGGTGACTTGTGCAGATATTTCCTACTTAACCTTGCCTTTCAAGCGGGCGACCTGTTCGGGCGTGCCCATCAGCAGGAGCGTGTCGCCGTGTTGGATGACCTGACTATCGGGCGGGTGGATGATGAGACTGTCGTCAGCGTGTTGGATAGAGACCACCGAGAGGGCATATTTGCGCTCGGCGTCGGCGACCGTTTGAACCCCAACGAGCGGGTTTTCGGGGCTGACGCGCCACTCCACGATATGGAACAATTGATTGCCGATGTAGAACGCATGAGCGATGTTCTCACCTAATGCAGCGGCGACCATAGCGGGCGCCGAGATTGCCGAAGTGGATAGCGCTACCCCCAACCCCAACTGGCGCTCGGCGTGTTCGGCTAAGGTGTCGCTGAACAGGCGCAGGACGATACGCAACTTCGGATTGAGATCACGGGCATTCAGTGCCACCTCCAAGTTCAGCAGGTCGCCTTCGGAGGCGAGGATGAGCGCTTCCGCCTCGCGGATTTGGACGCTCTCCAATACCTCCTTCAGGCGCGGGTCGCCTGTTAGCACGGGCACCCCCTCACTACGCAGATTCTGCATAAACAGTTGGGTGTGTTCGCCCTGCTCATGGGCGATTACGACCACTTCCTTGCCCGCATTGAGAAGCTCGTGAACCACCCGGTAGCCGATACGCCCCAATCCAACGACCACAGTATGATTTTTGTAAAGGCTTGCCATCGTTTTCTGCCACTCCTCTTGGCGCAGGGTCTTAGAGAACAGGAGCACGCCAAAGCGCACGACCGCCTCGGCAAACAGTCCCACTCCAATCAGAGGAACCAGGAAGAAGGGAGGCTGTGCCCAAGGCTCTTTGGGGAAATCCAGCACGGGATTGAGATACACGAACATCAAACTTGCGTAGGTCGCCTCGGCGATGCTCAACGAGCGGTTCGGGTAGAACAGAAGGAGCCACAGGGTGCTCCAAAGCAGTAGCAACAGAAACAGCACCAGCGACCGACGAAACTGGCGCACCAGCAAGACAGTGTCGCGCCAGTAAGCGAGCGTCAGCCGACGCCGTTGAGTAGGGAGCAGGCGTCGTTTCGCAGGCGAGGCGCGCTCAGGTCGGGCTGGCACCATCAATTGGAAATTTCTTGCATCGTGGCGAGGTTCCTGCGGGACGAACCTACGGGATGGTAGGTGGTCGTTTCAGAGCGGATATTTTCCCGCTCAAGTTAGCCCCACATGGCGCACCGCCTTCTGGATATCGCGGAACACAGGGATACCCGCAGGCAAGTTCTGCAGGATTTCGGCGCCGTAGCGCTTGGTGTAGATGCGTGGGTCTAAAATGCACACGACCCCGCGGTCGGTCGCTTTGCGGATGAGCCGTCCGAACCCTTGGCGCATCTGCTGTTTCACGTTCGGCAGGCTCCACTGGCGGAAGGTGTCCTTGCCCTGCCAAGTCAGCAGGGCGTCGCGGGCGCGCTGGGGCGGAGTGGTGGGCACCTCAAACGGCAGGCGCACCAGCACCAGATTGGTGAGCGTCTCGCCCGGCGCATCAAACCCCGTCCAGAACGAGCGTAGCCCAAACAGCACCGAGTGGGTCTCCTCGCGGAAGCGCTTGGACAGCTCGGCGTTCGCGCTCTCACCCTGCATATAGATGGGGATATTCGGCAGTTGGGGCATTCGTAGGCGCACCGCCTCCATCTCGGCACGCGACGAGAACAGCACCAGCGCACGCCCCTGCGTTGCGGTCAGCACCCGCACCAACTCCTCCGCCACCCGCTGATAATAGACCTCAGCATTCGGCGCCCGTGATGAGGTGGGCGGGTCAGGGATTGTGCCTGCGGGGGGCAGGTAAATCGCACACTGGCGCGGGTAGTCAAACACAGACGGCAGTTTCAACTGGTGAGGCGTGATCAAGCCGACAGTGTCCAAAAAGAAGTCAAATGAACCATCCACCGTGAGGGTGGCGCTGACCATCAGGGTGGGCACACGGCTGTACAGATAGGCTTGGAGCGCCTCACTGACCGAGATGGGCTGGTAAAACGCCTTCCAAGTATTCTGCGCGTCAGGCTCCATCCAGCAGACGCCCTCTGGCGGGACGACGAAAGTCCCCAACGCCGAGTAGGTGCTGTGGAACCACATCTCAAACTGCTCAAGGATTTCCTGCACCACTTTGTACTGGGCATCAGTGAGGTGCGTTCGGTATTCGTTGATGCTCTGGCGCATTCGGCTCACCAGCGTTGTGAGCGCGGACTGGATACGCACAGCGGTATCACTGATAGCCGTGTGTAGCCCCAAGTTCGTTGCGCCCTTGAGATACCCCTGAGAGAGCAGTTCTGGGGGGGCGATGTGGGTAATCACGCCCTCGCTGCGCAGGTTCCAGCTCGGCTCAACGGCAAATAGCCCCGTCAACGATTGGGCGAAAGTCTCTACCGCCGATTGCACCTCGTTCAGGTACTCGTGGGGCACGGTCTCGCCCTCCACCGCATAGCCGATTTGAGTGCTGAGGAGTACCGCAATTCGTATCAGCTCTTCGGTGTAGCCGTTGGAGAGGCGCAGTTCCAGCGCGCTCTCGGCGGCGCTGAGCAGGTCGTGCGCTTCGTCCACAATCAGGTAGTGATAATCGCCCAACAGGCTGGCAGTGCCGTTGCTGGCGATACGAAGCCTCGCATCCGCCAGCACCAGCGCGTGGTTGGTAATCACAACCGGCGCAGAGAAACAGCGGTCGCGGTTGTTGTAGAAGAAGCAGGTGTAGTAGTAGGAGCAGGCGGACGCTCGGCAGGCGATTGGCACACTAATCTGCTCCCACAGGTTGCGGGTGTAGCGCGAGGGCACGCCCTGAGCGCGCAGGTACTCCGCCAGTTCGCCCTCGGTGCCCTGTTCGGCGTGTTGCACCCACTGGATGAGCAATCGGTGGAGCGAGGCGGGCTGAATAACCGCGTGCTTGCCCCGAATGCGGTCTACGCAGGCGTAGCGGGTGCGCCCCATTGCCAGCGCGCTCATCACCTCACGCTCGGGGAAGAGGCTTCGGGCGAGGGGCAGGTCTTTGTACCAGTACTGCTCGGCAAGCACATTCGTGTAGGTGCTAATCACGATGCGCTTCCCCTCACGCAGGCAGGTGGCGAGGGCGGGCAGGAGGATTGCCAGGCTCTTGCCGACCCCCGTGGGCGCTTCCACCACCCCCGATTGCTCCGCTTGCAGGCATTCCAGCACGAAGCGCGCCATCTGCCGCTGGACAGGGCGTGGCTCATAGCCCGCTTGCGACTCCAGCTGGACGAACGCCTGCTCTATACGCTCCCAAAGCGATTCCACTGTGTGAATAGTATACCGAGAGCGCTGGAACTCAGCGCGAAAGAGCCTCCAACTCCCCAAACTAGTAGGTAAGACTCAGCCTACTATATAAGAGAGTGAGTTGAGCGTGCTGTGTTTGT
>CAKZQI010000168.1 GCA_937139515.1 uncultured Armatimonadota bacterium
TGTACCTGCACTGCGACCCGACGGCGAGCCACTACTTGAAGGTGATGTTGGATGTGATTTTCGGGGCGAAAAACTTTTGTAATGAGATTGTGTGGAAGCGGACAAGCGCGCATAGCGGGGCGAAGCGTTGGGGGCCTGTTCACGATATTCTGCTGTTCTACACCAAGTCGGATATCTACACTTGGAACCCTGTCTACGAAGAGCACGACGAAAAATACATTCGGGAAAACTATAGGCACAAAGACGAGAGAGGATACTACACGCTCTCAGACCTCACAGGGGCAGGGATTACTCACGGAGACTCAGGTAAGCCGTGGAAAGGGGTAGACCCTACAAAGGTCGGTCGCCACTGGCAGTGCCCCAGCGCTTAGTGGAAGAGATTGTTGGCAAAGAGCGTGCCCAACAGATGAGCGTGCAAGAGAAGCTGGACGCCTTAGAGCAAGCAGGTTATATTATCTGGCCCAAGAAGGGAGCAGTCCCACGATACAAACGCTATCTGGATATGAACCCCGGCAATCCTATTCAAGATACAATCACGGACATTACACCTATCTCGGCACATGCCAAAGAACGCCTTGGCTACCCCACACAGAAGCCCCTTGCCCTGCTGGAGCGCATCCTCCAAGCCTCCAGCAACGAGGGCGATGTGGTCTTAGACCCCTTCTGCGGATGCGGAACCGCCATCGTCGCCGCCCACAAACTCAACCGAAAATGGCTCGGCATCGACATCACCCACCTCGCAATCGCCCTCATCAAGTACCGCCTGTCTGATATGTTCGACCTCAAGGAAGGGCGCGACTACACCGTCGTTGGCGAACCCACCACCCCCGAAGACGCCCGCGCGCTCGCCAAACAAGACCGCGACGAGTTTCAGAAGTGGGCAATCGGTCTCATCCCCCGTGCGCGCCCGTTCCAAGAGAAGAAAGGCGCCGACACAGGGATTGATGGCATCCTGTACTTCATCGACGACCCCAAGCAACACCCCAAGCGGGTGCTGATACAGGTCAAGAGCGGGAAGGTGAGCGTGAAGGAGATACGCGACTTTCGGGGCACGCTGGAGCGGGAGGGCGCCACGCTGGGCTTTTTCGTGACTTTGGAAGAGCCGACCGCGCCGATGAAGCAAGAGGCGGAGCAGGCAGGATACTACACCAGTCCGCTGGGCGGGAAGAAACTGCCCCGCCTTCAGATACGCACGGTGGAGCAGTTGCTCAAGGGTGAGGAGTTCGTGTTGCCGATAACGGCGTATCTGCAGGGTGTGTCGCAGGCGGAGCGGGTTCAGGCGGAGGTGGGTCAAGCGGAGTTGGAGTTGTAGGGGTAGACCCCAGTGTCTGCCCTCTAACACAGGGCGGGTATACTTTCAGTTCGGAGGCACATCTTCTATGGGAGCGATTGTTTCGAATCGCCTGATTGTTCTCTTCGCTACTTTGGGTATGGTCATCTCGGGTTTGTTATGGGTGTCGCACTCATCCGACTTTGCGTTGCCTTGCACCGGCGGCGGTTGTGATATTGTGGCACAGTCGCCCTACTCGCGCATCTTGGGGATTCCTGTCGCTGCGTTGGGGTTCGCCTTTTTCGGAATGCTGGGGCTGTTGGCACTCTCACGCCTACAGTATCCCGAACAGTGGTCGCTGTATACGAAGCTGATACTTGCGCTCAGCACGCTGGGGCTGGTCGCCTTTGCCTACTTCACTTACATCCAAATCGCCGTGTTGAAAGTGACAGAGAAAGGCGGGCCGTGCTGGTGGTGTCTGGGTGCGGCGGGGATGAACCTGATGGCTTGGCTCACGGCGCTCGTCGGGTTACGCGCCCTGCCCCCTGCCGACAAGACCTGGACGCGCGAACTGCTCCAAAGTGTGATGCTGTCGCTTCTGGTGGTCGTGGCGGGGTTCGGCTTCGGCGCGTGGCAGTCCACTCAGCGAACGCAGTTCGTGGCGCAAGCGACCGACAACGAGCGCCTCACGATGCTCTATCTCGATGGGCAAGGCTGGCGCAAGGGCAACCCCGACGCCAAGCTGGTGATTGTGAAGTTCTCCGACTTCCAGTGTCCCGCTTGCAAACAAGCCTACGAGTTTATGGAGAACACCCTGATGCCCCGATTCGGCGATAAAGTGCTTTATGTGTTCCGCCATTACCCACTGATTCAAATCCACCCAATAGCTTGGGATGCGGCGTCGGCATCGGAAGAGGCGGGCAAGCAAGGCAAGTTCTGGGAGATGTATGCCGAACTGTTCAAGAACCAACAGGGGCTTAGCCCCAACACGATGGAGCAGATTGCCAAGCGCCTCGGACTGGACGCCAAGAAAGTGCGCGAAGCGGTGGACAACCGCGACCTGTACTTCAACAAGGTCTACCGCGACTTTGAAGAGGGTACCAAGCTCGGCATTCGTTCTACCCCCACCTTCGTCGTGGTCTACGAAGGCAAGATGTACTCGGCGCCGGGCGTGATGGCGCTGTTGAATGTGCTCAACAACACGCCCGAAATCCAAGAGTATTTGGGCGAGAAGATTGCTCCCTCCATATCGCAATGAGACCGAAATATTTCGCACCGAAAGGCACCGAAGACATTTTGCCCAGCGTGAGCCACGAGTGGCGCTTCGTAGAGAGCCAGTGGCGCGCTGTGTGCGAACGCTACGGCTACCGCGAAATCCGCACACCCATCTATGAGGAGACCGAGCTGTTTCGGCGCGGGGTGGGCACCGAGACCGACATCGTCTCAAAGGAGATGTTCACCTTCCGCGACCGCGGCGAGCGCGATTTGGCGCTCAAGCCTGAAGGCACCGCGCCCGTCGTGCGCGCCTACATAGAACACGGGTTGTACGCCCAGAGCCCGCTCCAGCGCCTGTACTACATCACGCCCTTCTTCCGCGACGAGGATGTACAGAAGGGACGCTATCGCCAGGCGCACCAGATGGGCGCCGAGATTATCGGCTCGGCAGAACCGTACGCCGACGCCGAGCTGTTGAGTATGCTGGTCTACTTCTTCCGCACGCTCGGTATCCCCGAAGACTGGTTTGAACTGCATCTGAACACGATGGGCTGTGCCGAGTGTCGCCCCGCCTATCGTGAGGCGGTTCAGCAGTTTGGGCGCGACCACTTTGACCAGCTCTGCGAGACCTGCCAACACCGCTTGGAGCATAACCCCCTGCGCATTCTGGACTGCAAGGTGCCCACCTGCCGAGCCATCACCGAGAATGCCCCCCGCATCGACCCGTTCCTGTGCGAGCCGTGCCGAACCCATTTTGAGCGCCTGCAGGCGATTCTGAAGGCGTTGGAGGTCGCCTATGTGCGTGACTATCGGCTGGTGCGTGGGCTGGACTACTACACCCGCACGACCTTTGAGGTGTTGGCGAAGGGGTTGGGCGCCCAAAATGCCCTGTGTGGGGGCGGGCGCTACGACGGCTTGGTGGAGCAGTTGGGGGGCAACCCCACGCCTGCGCTGGGAGTCGGCATCGGCTTGGAACGCACGCTGATGGTTCTGCGCGAGGTGGGCGCCCCCTTGCCCGAAGCGCCTCACCCCGACCTGTTTATCGTGGCGTTCGGCGATAGCGCCCGATTGCCCGCGCTCCAGTTAGCCGAGAGCCTGCGCCACGCCGGTTTCGCCACCGACCTCGACATCACTGGCAGAAGCCCCAAAGCGCAGATGCGCCTCGCCAACGATAGCCGAGCGACCTACGCGCTCCTGCTCGGCGAGGACGAACTGGCGAACCAGACCGTCTCCGTTCGGAACCTCCAGACTCGGGAGCAGGAGACCGTCGCCCAAAGTGAACTGACCGAATGGCTGAACACGCGCCTACCGCGCTCTTAGCGCCCGAAGATGTCGCCTACTTCCGCAGGGGCGAGTGGGAGAACCCACGCTTCTGGAACCGCTTGGGGGGTCAGCCCGACTTGCAGGGCAAGAAGGTGTTAGACCTCGGCTGTGGACACGGGAGCCTCTGTATCGATATGGCGCGAGCGGGCGCCCAGCGCGTGGTGGGTTTAGACCTCAACGAACGGCTCATCCGCTTCGCCCAGCAGAACCTGCAACTCAACTATCCCGAACTCGCAGACCGTGTGGAGTTCCACTATCTGGACATCGCGCACCTGCAAGAGGGCGATTTCGACCTGATGACCTCCAAAGACACCTTCGAGCATGTGATGGACTTGGAAGGCGTCTTGCGCGAGATGTATGTGCGCATGAAGTCGGGCGCACGGCTCTATGCGGCGATAGGCCCCCTGTGGAACAGCCCCTTCGGCGACCACGATACGGTCAAGCGGTTGATTGGGGTGAACCTGCCTTGGGCGCATCTGATTTTGCCCCAGCGGTGGGTGTTGAAGGCGACCAGCCGTCGGATTGGGCGCGAGGCGCACTCCTATCGCGATTTGGGGATGAACATGCTCCCTTTGAGGGAGTACCGCCGAATTGCCTACAACTCTGGCTTTGAGGTAGAGTTTTATCGCCCCAATAACAGTCGTCATCCTGTGATGAGGCTGTTCGGGTTGGTTGCCCATATGCCTTTCCTCAGCGAATGGTTCACGGGCAACCTCTACTGGATTTTGCGCAAACCTTAGTCTATGGGGTGGGCAGGTTGGAAGTCTTCATAGACGGGCAGGAAGTCGCGCCACGCCTCCCGCGTGATGGCTTTGGCGTACTGGGTGAGGCTGAGGTATGGCACATAGTTCGGTCGGCGTGGCTTGCGCAACAGTTTCATATCGGCTTGGGCAGGGGTGCGGTCGCCCTTGACGAGGTTGCATCGGCGACAGCACGCCACCAAGTTCTCCCAGGTGTCGCCCCCGCCATGTCGGCGCGGGATGACATGGTCGACCGTCAAATCGCGCGACTGGTGCCCACAGTATTGACAGGTATAGTTGTCGCGTGCCAAGATAGCGCGCCGACTGACCCGCACTTGGGGCAGAGGGCGTCGGATTAGGTAGCACAAGCGCACCACCGACGGCGCTTCGAACCCGCCGGAGACCGTGCGCACATAATGACCGTTGGTACGCACCACCTCCGCCTTGCCCGTCATCACCATGTTGACGGCGCGGCGCAGGGTGCAGATGTTCAACGGCTCATAGTTTTGGTTCAGTACCAGTACCTCAGGCATAGGGTAGCGACCTCCCAGAATAAAAAATAGGGAGCCGAACGCACCAACCCGCGCAGGCTCCCAGGTCCGAAAGACGCCACAGTAGGTGGCAACGGTAACGCCCACGCGTCCCGAACCAAGAGCCTGTGTCCCAACGGTTCGATTCGAACCGTACCGAGTAGTGCGTTTGCATCATCTCTATTATAGCCTAATTTACGCCCGAATGTCAAGGGAGAGTTCCCAAAAGGCTACTCTTTCGGGCGATTTCGGTACCGATTGTACAGTCGGGTATGTTTGCTTTCCATCGAGATGGCGCGCCCACCAATCCAGACCTGCACGATCTCCGTTCGGATGTCCTGCGGGTCGCCATTGGTGAGCACGAGGTTCGCATCCTTGCCCACCTCAATCGCGCCCAGCCGATGGTCTAAGCCCAAGATTTGGGCAGGGTAGAGGGTGATCGCCTTCAATCCTTCTTCGCGAGGCAATCCGAACGCTACGGCGGTCGCCACATGATAGGGCAGGTTGCGGGCGTTGCTGGCGTCGCCGCTGGCGATGCAGAACTGTACCCCTGCCTCGTGCAAGCGTTTGGGAAGCACGAAGGGGTCATCGTAGGCGCGGTCTTCACTGCTGGGCAGGTTATGCACGCCCAGCAGGATGACGGGCACGCCTTTCTCGCGCAGGAGGTCTGCCACGCGCCACGATTCGGAACCGCCCACAATCGCAATACGCAGTTTCTGCTCCTCCGCCCAGCGGATAGCCGCTTGGATGCCCAGCGCGCTCTCCACACGCACGAAAATCGGCAGGTTGCCCTCCAAAATGGGAATCATCGCTTCAAAGCGCGGGTCGCGTTCGTGGACGGGCACTCCGTCGTTGCCCCCTGCACGGTGGGCTTTCAGGTAGCGTCGGGCGTTGTCCAGAAACTCGTTGATGGGGCGCATCCGCCCTTCCCAATCGCGCAGGCGGGCGTCCGCGCTCTGCGAGGCGTCGCCAGAGGGCGAAGGGAAGTTCATAAATAGCCCGATGGGAGTCTTGATACACATCTCCTCCCAAGTCCAGCCGTCCAGATTCATCACACAGCCCATCCCTGAGAAGATGCCCCCTGTGGGCGTGGAGACCACGGTGGTGGTGCCGTTCACCCGCGTGACGGGGATGAGTTCCGAGTCGGGGTTGAGCGCGATTTCGGCGGTGGTGCGGGCAATTCCCACCGTCTCGTTGCCGTCCGAGAGGAGCACGATACGGCGTGCGTAGCCCGGAGGGAACATCGCCGTGGCGAGCCTCAAGGCGCCCGCGATGTCAGTTCCGTTCGGGTCGGGCTGGGCTAAGGACTGTTGGAACCGACGCCCCTCGCTGGGGAGCCACTCTATCTGGGCATCGTTGCCGAACACCACCAACCCCGTGAGCGCTTCGGGCGGGCTTTGGCTCAGCGCTTCGCGTAGGAACTGGCGTGCCTGCTCGCGCCCCGCGTCCGAGATGCTCGCCGAATCATCCAGCACAAAAATCGTACAGACGCGGTTGGGCGTCATCACCCACTGCGCGCCCGCCAACGCTAAGACGACCAGCATAATCAGGAACGTTCGCAGAAGTAGGATAACGCGCCGGCGTGCCTTGCTCACCCCCAACAGCCCGCGCCCCCTCCACCAGCCCCACCCCAAGAGCGGGATGAGGAGCGCCAACAGAATCGGCTCGCTGAAACGCACTTGCGACCACCTAAGTTATTATACTGCGTTGTGGGGTATACTCCTGCTGTTCATTAGAGTTCATCTCGCGACTGAGATGTATCTCTGAAAGCTGGTTCACAACGGCTGGCTTAGGAGAAACCATGAGTGCCTTCAGTTCAGAGCGAGAAGCGTTTGAGAAAATGAAGCACGCTGTCGAAAACAACCCTGACCTTAAGAGTGACATTGAATTTTGTCTAAAATCTCTACTTTTACGATTTGCAACCAGTCTTCGTGAGAACCGTTTCGTAGTGGGAGGCGCCTTGGAAGTAATAGTGATGACTGCTCTGCGTGCTTCTGGTGTTGAATGTCAAGACGTGGGGAGGGTGTTCGAAAAATCACTGGGATCGCGGGCGTCCCGCCCGCATCCGTGGCATGGGCATCCCTCACCAAGCGGTTCTCAACGACAATGCAGGCGAGACGCCTGCGTTCCCAGCAGACCCACTCTGCCCTGACCTACCCGATTTTTCACGGGCAGGATGCCCGTGCCACGATTTTCAAACACCCTCACCAGATGAGCGGACGGGAGTGAGGTATAATCCCACCTAAGGTGATGAATCGGATGCATAAACTAAGAGTGGTGATTGCCGACGATGAGCCGATTATTTTGCTTGACCTGCGCCAGATGCTGGAGGAGATCGGCATCTCGGTGGTGGGCGAGGCGAGCGACGGCAAGCAGGCAGTGGAGAAAGTACGCCAACTCAAGCCAGACTTGGCGATTCTGGATGTCAAGATGCCCGAAATGGACGGGATTGAATCAGCACGCGTGTTAGCCAGCGAACGCCTTGCGCCCGTCCTCCTGCTGACCGCCTACAGCGATACCGAACTAGTTCAACGCGCCAAGCAGGCAGGCGTCTACGGCTATCTCGTCAAGCCGTTCAAACAAGCCGACCTGATGCCCGCCATCGAGATTGCGCTCTCACGCTATCAAGAGGCACGCGAACTGGAACAGCAGGTGGAGGACCTGCAAGACACGCTGGAGACACGCAAGATTATCGAGCGCGCGAAGGGCATCCTGATGGACACCTACGGCTTGCGTGAGCAGGAGGCGTATCGGCGCATTCAGGTGCAGAGTATGAACACCCGCAAGTCGATGCGTGAGATAGCCGAAGCGATTATCATCGCCCACACCATCCAGAGCGGGAACCCATGAAGCTTTCGGTGATTACCGACGAGGTCGCCAGCGACTTGGAGAGCGCGCTCCAAGTCGTGCGCGAGTTTCCCATAGACCGCGTTGAACTGCGCACCCTCTGGGGCACTAATGTCGCCCACGCCGACCGCGAGCTGTTGGAGGGGGCGAAGCGGCTCCTGCAGACCTATGGGCTGGGCGTCTGCTCCATCGCCTCGCCCGTGTACAAGTGCGACCTATTCGGCACCCAAGAGCGTGGGCGGATGCACGGCGCTACCGAGCAACCCCTTGACGAACAGATTCAGCTCCTACAGCGCTGTATTGAGGTGGCTCAGTTTTTTGAAGCGCCTTTAATTCGGGTCTTTGCCTTTTGGCGTGCTGGCGAGCTGACTCCCGAACGCGTCCAAGCGATTGTGGAACATCTGGGCTATGCAATCCCCTATGCTGAGCGTGCGGGCGTCGTGTTGGGGCTGGAGAACGAACACGCCTGCCAAGTGGGCACGGGCGCAGAGACCGCCACAATCCTAAGCTACTTCAACACCCCCGCCTTGCGAGTGGTTTGGGACCCTGGCAACGCTTTCTGTCTCGGCGAACCCGCCAATCAGGGCTACGACGCTGTCCGCAACGATGTGGTGCATATCCATATCAAGGACGGCATTCGTCAGCCGAATGGCGAGGTGCGCTGGGTCGTAGTGGGCGAGGGCGAGATTGGCTACCAAGACCACCTCCGCCACATCGCCCAAAGTGGGTACAACGGCTATCTATCTTTGGAGACCCATGCCAAGCAGGAAGGCTCAAGCCAGGCAGAGGTCTCACGCCTCTGCCTGAAGGCACTGACCGAAATGATCGGATAGGAGACAACGATGGCGAATATCACCGTACGAACATTCAGAGACCTATTGAGGAAAAAAGCGTTCAAAGCGATTGGATTGACCATCGCAGTGCTGGTGGCGTTGAGCATGGTCGCATTCTTCGCTTATGTGCCCTCGCCCACCGAACAGCGCACCGAAGCGATAGGGCAAACCAAAGTGGTGATGAAGGTCGGCACGCTGGAGTTTACGGAGGCAGACCTCGCCCGCCTCATAGAGAACCAGACGCAGGGCAATCCCCCCTCCGAGTATGGGCAACTGCTCCAGATGCGCTATCAGACCGCACGCCAAGTGGGGCAGGAGCTGGCGTTGACCTTAGAGTTGGAGAAGCGCGGGTTCCAAGCCTCACGCGCCGAGATTGAGCAGGCGCGTGAGCAGTTCATCCAGTCGCAAATCGATGCCATACGCGCTCAACTGCTCCCCGAAGGCAAGGGCACGGACAACGATTTGGACAAAGCCCTGCGCGAGCGAGGCGCGTCGTTGCGCCAACTGCGCGAGCAAATAGGAGCCCAACTGCCCGAAGTCGCCCTGCGTGCCCAAGTGGTCAGCCAAAAGTTCCTCCAGAGCCTGCGCGAAAAGTACAACCCCACCGACGAGCAACTGCGCCTGATGTTCGAGAATATCTTCCCCGCACGCATCTTCGTGTCCAACGAAAAACATAAGGAGAAGGCGCAGGCGCGCGCTCGTGAAGCCTATGAGCAGCTCAAGGCGGGCAAGCCGTTCGCCGAGGTGGTCAAAGCCTACTCTGACGACCCTGAACCCATCAAGAAGAACGGCGGACAAATCACTGGGAGCGGGTACTACGAAATCCTGGACATGCTCAGCGAGCAGTTCAGCCCCGAGTTCGCTAACCAGGTGATGGCGCTCAAAGCGACCGAATACACCGAACCGATTGAAGATAAGAACAAGTCGGGCTTCTATATCTACACGATTGCCAAGCGCGAGCAAGATGTGCCCAAGGATTTCAACGAGCGCAAAGACCAGTATCGCGAGGCGTTCATCAACTCGCGCATCAGCCGAGAACAGATGCGCGTGATGAACGAGGCTCAAAAGAACTTCAAGCCCGAATTTGCCGACCCTATTTTGGCACAATACGACAAAATCGTCAACATGGGGTTTGCCGAAGTTCCTGAACGCTATCGTGTATTCCGCGAGGTAGACCAGGCGCTGACCCCCATCGTCAACTCGTCCGACCCGAATGTGCGCTTGGCGCAGTGGCTCCAAATCTTGACGCTCAACCAACTGCGTCAACTGGCAAAAGACAAGCAAATCAAAGACGAGAAGCAGGCACAAGAATATACCAACCGCTTGATGGAGGCGATGAACCGCTTCTTCAACGAGGGTGGCGAGAGCCTTGACCTGCGCCTGCTCCGCGCGGAGATGCTGATTGAACAGAAGAAATCTGCGGAGGCGGTCAAAGACCTGGAAATCGCCGCGGGACTGGTCTATCAGCCGATGCAGTTTGGCTACCTGATTGGCATCTCGGAGCTGTACGAGAAGGCGGGTCGCAAAGATTTAGCCCAGCAGACCAAGCAGCGCGCCAACGCTCTGCAGAAAGCCCTTGAAGAACAGCAAAAGGCACAGCAAGAAGCGCAAGCGCGCATGCTGGAAGAGATACGCAAACAGCAAGAGGCAGAGGAGAAGAAACGCCAGCAAGGGCAGGCACAACCCCAGCAGGGTAGTCAACCCGCTGCCCAACAGGGTGGGCAAGCTCCTCCGCCGGGGAGCCAGCCCGCCGCCCAGCAAGGGGGTCAACCTGCCCAACAAGGACGCTAACGATGCGTGTGGCTGTCGTGGGGCTGGGTGCCGTCGGCGCCTCAGCCCTTTATCATTTAGCCAAACAAGGGCACGAGGTGGTCGGCTTTGAACAGTTCCAAGTCGGGCACACCCACGGTAGTTCGCACGGTGAAAGCCGAATCTTCCGCCTCACTTACGCCAACCCCCTCTACACCCGCATGATGCGGGAGGCACTCCCCTTGTGGCGTGAGCTGGAATACGAAGCGGGCGAAGAGCTCATCGTGCCCTGTGGCGTGGCGTGGATGGGCGCCCAAGATGACCCCGAACTGCTGGCGATTGCGCACGCCCTCAATACCGAGCAGATGGACTACGACTGGCTCAACCCGAATGAGGTGAAGGCGCGCTTCCCCGTGTTCCAACTCCAACCCCACGAGCGGATGCTCTACCAAAATGATGGGGGTTTTCTGCGAGCGAGCGCGTGTGTGCGGGCGTGCCTTCGGCTGGCGCAGGAGTATGGCGCGCTCGTGTTCGAAAATGCCCCGCTCGCACGCTTTGAGTCCCTGCCGAGCGCCATTCGTTTGGAGTTCACCAACGGGATGCGCGTGCAGGTCGACCGCCTGATTCTGAGTGTGGGCGCGTGGCTCACCCACCTCTTGGCGGAGCTAGCGTTGCCCCTGCGCGTGACGCGCCAGACCTATGCCTACTTCGGCTATGATGAGCAAGATGCCCTCTTCTCGCCAATGTTTCTGCCCGTGTGGATTGAGGCGACCGAACATTTCTACGGCTTTCCCCACGATGGGGTGCAAGCGGGAGTCAAAATCGCTTGGCATCACCTGGGCGAGACCGTAGACCCCGACCAGCCCGTGCGCCCTATGGAGGAGACGGACTTGGAACCACTGCGCGACTATCTGAGCCGTCGCCTGCCCTCCCTTGAGGCAGACACCGTGTTGCACACGCAGACCTGCCTCTACACCAACACACCCGACGAGCGGTTTCTTATCCAGCCCCTGCCGACCGACGGGCGCATCTGGTTCGCCAGTGCGTGTTCTGGGCACGGGTTCAAGTTCGCTATCCTGAATGGCAAGCGGGTAGCGGAGGGCGCCTTATCAGGCGCCCCCTGAGCTGACTTCACTGGCGACAAAGCCCTCGCGCATCCTCCTCGATAAGCCCGTGCAGTTCGAAGGCACAGCTGAGAGGGGCTTGATCGCCACATCGGCGAGTGTAAGGACCTTGAGTGATACAGAAGGGGTTGCGGTTCGTGTCTTGGTTGACAGCGCGCCGAATGATGTAGGTACAGTTGGTCAGCGGCGCGCGGGGCTGAGCGCGCACAACCTTCGTGTGTCCATCCACATAGTTGGCGTTCAGCATCTCGTTGTGGCGGGGGCGTATCGGGGCATCGCCCTGACGAAGACCGATTGCCGAGCGACAAGTGCCCTCAAACAGCACTAAGTCGGCATCGGCAATCATAGAGGTCTCGGCGGGGAACTGAACCTCTGCCATCATCCGCACGGTGCGCGTGGAGGTCACATTCCGAAATAGCCCGTAGTTGTAGGAATAGCTTGCTTTCGTGAAGCTGCCGCACTCGCCTCCCACAATCAAAGCGCGGAAGGAGGCATCCAGGTCGTACGCTTCAGGTTCCGAAGGGCACCTCAGAATGTCCGCGTTCTTCTGGTAGGGCTGAACGACGGTGAGCATCGTCATCGCACAGGGCAGGTTGCTCGGACCGATGGCGTAGTAGAACGACATTGGGAAGGTCTCATCGTAGTCTTGAACATACATCAACACCGCCGTGGCGGAGTTGCGTAGGTTACTCAAGCACTGGGTCTGACGCGCTTTCTCACGCGCTTGAGCGAACACGGGGAACAGAATCGCCGCCAAAATAGCGATAATCGCTATCACAACCAAGAGTTCAATCAGAGTGAATCCTTTCGAACGCATCGTTTACTCCTTAAGCGTTTTGGACGGTGAGCGGGAATTTTCCTCTCGTCTTTCTGAGGCTTGCCACCCTCCGAGACCTATCTCGGAGGGCGAACAGCGCTGATGAACGAGGTCATTAGCCCTCCCGACCGAAGTTGAACAGTACGGTCAACAGGTCTGCGTCGTCCACAATCTCATCGCCGTTGGTGTCCTCAGCGAGGTTGCTTCCCGAAGACCCGAAAGCGAACAGCACCGCCAGCAAATCGGCGTCGTCCACGATACAGTCGGTGTTAACATTCCCCAAGCTCTTGGGCAACCCACCGCTGAAACCTTCCATCGTCAGGTTGAACACATTCGCGTCGATTCGGAAGTTGGAGTTTCCTGCCTGACAAAACAGGTACCCTTCTAAGCGCAGGAAGTTGCCGTCGTTGCCTCCGACATTCGTCATCCGCACAGAAACGGCGTGGCTCAGGCGGTTGATGGGGTCTGGTGCGCAAGTGTAGTCCTCCAGTTGAAAAGTAAATCGTGCAGAAATGCGGGAGATATATACTTGGAACGCATTGAGCGTGGTGCATACATTTGGCGTTGCGTCCATATCCCACTGGACGACATTCGGGGCGATGAGGGTGGCGTTGAAGCGCACCTCATAATCTGAGGGGATTGCGTTTACCAAGTCGCGTATCCGTGCTTTCCAGTCCAGTCCTGTCCCGTCGGGCAAGAAACGGAAAGACGCCCCTCGTGAGGTGAAGCTACCTGATTGGTTCAGCGCGCCCGTAATCGTGAATTGTCCCGCAGGGATGCGCACCGAGAAATCTCCTGCGTTGACTAACTTAGGGGTCAGGTCGTTCGCCAAAGCCATCGCACTAAACGAGGCCGTGCAAGCCAAAATGGTCATCCATCGGTTCATCGGTCTAATCCTCCAAGTACCTCATTTTTACCTTCGCGATGTTTAACGGGGGGTTAAGAACAGCAATCCATAAAAAAGGGAAGCGAGTGGCAAAAACCAAGACTGTACTACTCAGCCCCGTCGCCGATACTCAGGGTGATTGAGTGGGGACAGAAGGCAGGAACTCCCCCAGACAGCGCTAATCCTATCACTTATGAACCGCGACGAGCTCATCCGATGGATCGAAGAGCACACCGAGACAATGATTAGCGATTTCCAGCGTCTGTTGCAAGCGCCCAGCGTGCGTGATGATATGACCGCCGAGCCGAACGCTCCCTTCGGCAAGGGAGTGCGTCAAGCGCTGGATGTCACGCTGGAACTGGGGCAGAAGTACGACCTGCGCCCCCGCGACTTTGCTGGCTACGCGTGCGATATGGAAATCGGCGAGGGCGATGAGATGGTCGCCTCGCTCAGCCATATCGATGTCGTGCCTGAAGGCAAATATTGGACAAAACCCCCATTTGGGGCAGTGATTGAAGACGGCTACATCTATGCCCGTGGGGCAACCGACAACAAAGGCGCAACCCTTGCCAGCATCTACGCCATCCGAGCGCTCAAGGAGCTGGGCGTGCCTCTCAAGCGGCGCGTGCGCCTGATTATCGGGTGTGATGAGGAGAGCCAGTGGCAGTGTATGCAGCACTACTTAGCGCACGAGCCGGAGCGCCCCGTGTGGGGAGTTAGCCCCGACGCAGGCTTCCCCTTCATCTATGGCGAAAAGGGCATCGCGAACCTGTACTTAGAGAAAGAAGTTTCTCCCACTGAGGGGGTGCGCGTGCTCTCGGCTCACGGAGGCGAACGGCACAATATGGTGCCCGACTATGCGGAGGCGGTGGTCAACCTCGCCCTGAAGCCCACCCACGAGACCGAGGACGTGGAATGGCACGCTGACCCCGCTGGCTGGAAGGCGGTGGCGCGCGGGAAATCGGCGCACGGAAGCCACCCCGAAGGCGGAGTCAACGCCGTGTCGCTCCTGCTCAAAGCGCTCCAACCGCTGAACCTACCCGATAGCGAGGAGTGGTTGGAAACCGTGCTGGCTTGGTCGGAGTCGTTGGATGGCTCTACGCTCGGTATCGCCCACAGCGATGAGCCGTCGGGCGCGCTCACGAGCAATCTGGGCGTGTTTGACTACGACGGCAAGCGGGTGCTGTGCGTGTTCAACATCCGCTACCCCGTCACTTGGACTTTGGAGGCTCTGCAAGAGAGGCTTCAGCCCGTTCTGGAGCGCACTGGCTTCCGTTTGAGCAATGTGCGTCATACCCCCCCGCTCTATGTGCCTCCTGACACGCCGTTCCTACAGGCGATTCTGCGCGTCTACCGCGAGGAAACTGGCGACACCGAGACCCAACCGACCACGATGGGGGGAGGCACCTACGCGCGCGTGATGCCGAACCTAGTGGCAATCGGTGCAGGGCTTGAAGGCGATGGCAACGCCCACGAACCCGACGAGAAAATCGCCATCGAGAGTATGAAGACCCTCGTGCGCATCTATGCGCGGGTGTTTGAGGCACTGGCGAACTTGTGAGGCAGAAAGGAGTCAATCGCTCCTCTTTACAAGCTGAGATGGGGACGTAACCCTCATCCCCCCGACCCCCTTCTCCCCAAGCTTGGGGAGAAGGGGGAGCCAACCTGATAGTTCCCCCTCTCCGTTTATGGAGAGGGGGTGAGGGCAACTCAGAAAACTTTCCTCAATACCGTCGCTTGCGCTTCCCAGTATGCTCAGAACGGTGCTTTTTACGGGGTGCTTCTGAGGTCGCAGTGGAAGCCGGCGCAGACGAAGCGGAGGTCGGGGTCGGAGCGCTCTCGCCTGTCGGCTTAACAGCGGTTGCCTTCGCAGCAGAGAGTTGACGCTCGCGGGCACGCTCCTGCGCACCCTGCCAGCTAACCATAATCTGACTCGCGATGAAAATGGACGAGTAGGTTCCCGCAATCACACCGACCAGCATCGCCACATAGAAGAAGCGCAGGTCTTGAGAGACCGCACCCCAAATCAGGAGCGCCACCACCACAATCAACAGCGTCAAACTCGTGTTGATAGAGCGCGCCAGCGTCTGGTTCAGACTGCGGTTCACAACCTTGGCTAAGGTCTCGCCTCGAGCGCGGTGGCGCAGGTTCTCACGGATGCGGTCGTACACGACAATCGTGTCGTTAATGGAGAAACCGACGAGTGTGAGCAAGGCGGTCAGGAACAGGGCGTTAATCTCCCAGCCAAGGAAGTAGCCCAGCACAGCGGCGGCGCCGACCATAATCAGCACATCGTGCGCCAGCGCCGCCACCGCCGCCAAACCAAACTTGAACCCGCTCCATCCGCCCTCGATGGAGAAGCGGATGGCGATGTAAAGCAAAATCGCTATCAGGGAGAGCAAAACGGCAGTGTAAGCGCGTTGGACAATCTCGGAGCGCACACGCGGGCTAATCGTGGCGAAGCTCACTTCCTTCAGGTCGCCCAGCGGTTTGAGCGCGTCCATAATCTTGCCCTTGTCGTTTTCGGTCGAGTCCGCCACATGCACAATCAGTTGGCGGTTATTCTCGGCGAACAGTGCCCCGACCTTCGTAAAGCCCGCCGTCTCAAGCAATCGGCGCACTTCGCTGAGACTCGCTTGGATGGGCGCAGGCTCGGCACCTTCGGGCGCCACGCGCTCTATCACCAGCTCGCTTCCGCCCTCAAAGTCAATTCCAGGCTTCAGCCCGCCCAAGCCGAACCAGAACACCAGCCCAATCACGATTCCTACCCCGCTAATGGCATAGTACAGCCTGCGCTTGCTGACGAAGTCAAAGCGGTCGGGCTGAACGACCATGTTCTCGTCCACCGAGCTACCGAACTGGCGTCTCAGGCCGAACCACTTCACGCTGGGGTGAACTCCCAGCCCCACCAGCACATACAGCAGGGTGCGCGTACAGGTCACCGCCGTGAAGAAGCTCATCAAGACACCGATTGCCAAGGTGGTCGCAAATCCCTGAACGGGTCCCGTGCCGAAGTTGTAGAGAATGAGACAGATAATCAGCGTACTGAGGTTCGAGTCGAAGATAGCGGGGAAGGCGCGCTTGAAAGCGACATCGATGCCCGACAGGAGCGTCTTGCCCGCTCGGAGCTCCTCCTTCAGACGCTCAAAGATGAGAATGTTAGCGTCCACCGCCATGCCTGTGGAGAGCAGGAACCCAGCAATAGCAGGAAGCGACATCGTCACCTCAAACGCTCGGAACAGCGCCAGCGCAAACACCACATACAGCCCCAGCGCCAGCACCGCAATAAAGCCGGGCAGGAGGTAGTAGAAGAGCATGAACGCCATCACTGCGCCCACCCCGATAAAGCCTGCCTGTACGATGCGGTCCCAAGCGCGGGCACCCAAAATCGCTTCCACGCGGTTGATCGACTCCAGCGAGAGGCTCACGGGCAGGGCACCTGCGTTGAGGATGTCGCGCAGGCGGGTCGCCTCGCGGAGCGTGAAGTTGCCCTGAATGACTGGCTCGCGCAGGTTGGGTGATTGGATAACGGGCGCCGAGATGATGCGGTTATCCAAAATAATGGCGATATGTTCCTTCAGATACAGCGAGGAGGCACGGGCAAACTTGTCCTGCCCCTCACGATTGAAAATCAACAGCACTTCGGGGCTGAAGGCTTGCTGGGTCACCTCCGCCCGTTCTAACTCGTCCCCCGTCACGATGAGAGGGGAACTTTGGATAATCTGTCGGTACTCTTCACTATTTTCGTCTATTTCTTTCGCTTCGGTACTACGCAAATCTCTGAAACGAACGATTTCTTCGCCCCGTTCATCTTTGGCAAGCACGATTTCATAGCGCCCCGTCGGGTTCTTTTCGGTGCGGATATCTTTCAAATAGCGGAACTCTAAGCGTGCGGTGGTCTGCAGAAGGTTCCGTGCCTCGTCCTCATTGGTGAAGCCGGGCAACTCAATCACGATTTCGGTCTCGCCTTTGCGATAGATAGTCGGCTCAATCACGCCGAGGATGTCAATACGCTTTTGCAGGATGTCCACCAGTTGGTTCATCCGCTCGGGCGTCCAAAGTTGTTGTTCTTGTGGGGTGAGCTTTTCCACCTCGGCTCGGAGCACCATGCGGATACCACCTTGCACATCCAGCCCGCGCCGAACTGGCTTGGAAGTCAGTGCCCACGCCGAGACTCCCACAAGCACCAAGATAATCGCCAAGTAGATGAATTGCCGTATCAATGTTCTTCTCCTCCTGACTGCTTCTGGCTATTATACCCACTGGGAACCTTTAGGGTAGGGGTGAATAAAACGAGTGAGTTTGGATGAGGAGCGTCTGCGGGCGGAGCGCAACCCGTTTGCGTTGTTTGTGTTAGCCCACCTTGCTTCGTTG
>CAKZQI010000169.1 GCA_937139515.1 uncultured Armatimonadota bacterium
GCAACACCGACACGCGCATATCGATTTTGCGTTCGCCCACCTGCACCGTGAAGCGTCCATCTTGGGGTTTGCGTCGCTCGGCGATGTTCATTTCGGACATGAGCTTGACGCGTGCGGAGACCGCCGACTGCATACTTTTGGGAATGTTGCGCGCCAGCCGAAGCACACCATCCATACGAAACCGTACCTGCAGGTTGCGTTCGGTGGGTTCGAAGTGGATATCGCTGGCGTTCTGGTTGACGGCGTCGCGGATAATCTCGTTGACCAGCCGAATAATCGGGTGTTGGTTGCCGAGGTCTTGCGCTTGCGCTACATCCTCAGCGCTCCACTCGTCCTCAGCCCCCACCTCCACCGTCTCGACACCCTCTTCCACATCGCCGTAGATTCGGGTGATGGCGCGCAACACCCGTTCGGCGGGCGAGTAGCAGGGCTTGATACGCAAGCGGGTGATTTGGCGGACGGTATCCAGCATCTCCAGATTGTCAGGCTCTGGAGTGGCGACCCAAAGCACCTGCGCCTCCAGTTTGATCGGGATGACGAAATAGCGCGAGGCAATCTGCAGGGGGATATGTTGCTTCAGCAGGGTCGCCTGCTGGATGGCAGGCTCATAGAGTGGCTCATAGGGCACTTGGTACTGAAGTGCCTGCACCGTATAGTAGTCTTCCTTCGTAAGAAAGCCCAACTCAATCAAGGTTTCGCCCAGCTTCTTGCCCGTCTCTTTTTGCACCTGGAGCGCCTTGACCAGCTGGTCAGGCGTGATTTTGCCATATTGAACCAACAGTTCGCCTAATCGGACTCGCATAGCACGCAGGAATTATCGGGTTGCCCGCCGAATCTTTAGAGGGCCAGGGCAACCCTGTTATAGAGGAGGCTTGTGATGTATCAACCGAACAGGCTTTTAACGAATCCTGTTAATAAGTATATAAAAGAAGTAATAGATAGTTTTGGATGTGATTACGAGCTCATCGTGCGCCCTGCACGGCGCTTCTTGTTTCACAACTTGTATCGTCCGAACGCGTATGTGCCTGAGTTCAACAAGCCCAGCTTCGGGGTATTGACCCTGCGCTCGGATTTGGAGAAGCGCCCGCTATTAACGATTGAGACTGAGCCTCAGCTGAGCGAGGCAATTCGTCAGTGCTACCGCGAGTGCGACCTGCTCTGGCTGGAGGTGTACGAGGGACCTGCTGGCATCCACATGGTGAGCGAGTATCAGGGCATTCGGATGGAGCTGGCGACGCCCCTGATGAACCTTGCGACGGCACTGCTGGCGCCGATGGCGTGGGTGCGCGAGCGCCGTGAGCGAGGCTATATCCCGCAAGGACGGCTTATCCAAAGCTTCCACGAGCGTCTTCTGCGCGAGGCGTTAGACCTGCTGGTCGGCTCCTATCCGATTGAGTGTCATCATCAGATGCCATTTGGCTTCGTGACGGGCTATCGCGCCCAGATGCCCAGCCAGATTGCCCGCTCGGCGATGGACGCCGTACTGCTGATAAGCCCAGAAATCAGCTCGGACGGGATTGTGCTGTTGCCTATCAACCTCAACCTGCATAATGCGCATGTTGCCAACGAGATAACCGCCGAGAAAGACCGCCTGATTTATCAGTTTGCTGAGACGATTGGGCTACCTATGCTGGTGATTCGGGCGGCGGAACAGCCTGACGCCTATATCTTTTCGGCGACCGCCTTAGATGTGGAACCTATCACGGTCATCGGGCGTGCCCCCGCCGATTGGGCGAATGCTATCCGTCCGTTCTTAGAAAAAGCCCTTGAAATTCTCAAGCCGAGCGCAAATGGGGTATAATCAACACAGGAGGCAACTATGAACAAGATCGGTCTAATCTTGGTGCTGGCAGCGCTTCTGGGTGCTGGAGCTGCTGCGTTGATGATTGGTGCGAAGAGCGGTTCCGCTTCCAATCCAACAGCTGTCGTATCCAGTTCTGAGAAGTCGTCCTGCTGTGCTGGAAAGTAACATCGGATGCAGGGGGGCTATGCCGAAATAGCTCCCCTCCATCCTAGAAGCCTATGCCACCGATACGCACAGCAGTCGTGCCGATGGCAGGCAGAGCAACGCGTTTATATCCCTTGAGTTCAGTTTTGCCCAAGGGACTGTCTCCGTTTGTTCTCCCCGATAGCACCCTGACTACTGGGCTTCAACTGATTGTAGAACCGCTTATCCAAGCTGGCATTCAGCGGGTTGGGGTAGTCGTCTCACCTGATACGGTCTCCATCTATGAAAGTTTCCTAGCTGGAGGTGCCGACCGCTTCGCCCCCTTGTTTGAGCGCAAACCTGAGCTGTATGCCCACTATCAGCGTCTCCAGCAACTCGCCTCGCGGATTACCCTGATCCTCCAAGAAAAGCCCTACGGCTTGGGGCATGCCATCTGGTGCGCGCGTGAGTTCGCCCAAAACGAGCCAGTGCTAGTAGCATTGGGCGACCACCTCTATGTCGGGGGCACCAAGACCCTCCTAACCGCCCTTGAACTCTATAAGCAGGTTCAAGCGCCCGTTTACACCGTTTACACCGTTCCCCTCAACAAGGTCTCTTCGTACGGGATACTGCAGGGGCAACCAACACCTACCGCAAATCTCTACCAGCTCACTTGTTTGATGGAGAAGCCAACGCCTGAAACAGCACGCGCCCACCTACAGACGCCCGGCTTAGAGCCAGACCAGTTCTTTGCACACTGGGGAGTCTATCTGTTCCCGTACTGTTTCTGGGAGGTTCAGGAGCAGATTGCCCAGACCTACGACCCTCAAGCAGGGGAATGGCAGTTGGTACACGCCCAACAGTGCTTGTTAGACCTGACCCCCGCTTACCTTCTGCACTGCGAAACGCACAGTTTAGATTTCGGCGTTCCCGAAGAGTATCGGAACGCCTTCATCAAAGTCGCACAAGGAGCCTTGGATGCGTAAGACCCAGTGGATGTGGCACGGGGAGACGCTCACGCTGGATGCGCAAACAGAAGGGAAGGGTTGGCGCATCAGCCTGCCCAGTGGTGAAACCCACCTCCTGAGTGAAGCGTTCTTGTCTGTTCCAGGTCACCTGACCCTGAGCGACGGGACTCATCGGTGGCAGGTCGCCTACCATCTGACCCAAAACGAGGTGCAGATTCTCTATCGGGGGCGCCTCTACCGATTTCAGCGACCGCGAGTTGGGGGAAGTTCTCTAACGCACAGCTCGGCGGAAGGCACGCTCACTGCCCCGATGCCCGGACTCATCTCCAAAGTCCTCGTGCAGAAGGGCGATCGCGTGGAGGCAGGGCAACGGCTTTTGGTGCTAGAGGCGATGAAAACCGAGCAGGTACTCCGCGCCCCCTTCGCAGGAATCGTTCAGCAACTGAACGCCCAAGAGGGCGAGATTGTGCAGGAGGGGACTATTTTGGTGGAGGTCGTCGAACAACAGTCTTGGGAGAATAGCGATGCCTAAGGTTTCAGTCATTACGCCCACTTACAATGTCGAGCCTTACATCGCCCAGTGCATCGAGTCGGTTCAATCTCAATCACTCACTGACTGGGAGATGATCCTCGTTGATGATGCTTCCACCGATGGCACGGTCGCCGTGATAGAGCGCTACCTTAGCGACCCACGCATCAAACTGTTTCGAAATGACCAGAACCGAGGTCCAGGCTATTCGCGCAACCAAGCGATTGATGAGGCGCAGGGTGAGTGGATAACAATGTTGGACTCGGATGACTGGTTTGCACCCAATCGGTTGGAACGATTAGTTGAGTTTGCAGAGACGATGCAAGCCGATATGGTGGCTGACCTCATAAAAGCTGTCGCCCCCGATGGGAAGGTCCTGTGGATTAACTGGTCTACCTTTGGTAGGAGCCCCAATCGCGCACGTTATTACTCTGTACAGGAGGTTATCAAATCTAATCCCTCCTTTAAACCGCTCATTCGTCACCAGTTTTTGAAAGAGCATCAGATACGCTTTCTGACGGATATATACAACTCGGAGGACTACGCTTTCTACATAGAGATTTTGTTTAGGGGGGCGCAATTGGCTGTGTTGCCTGAGCCTCTCTACTGCTATCGGGTTCGTCCCGGAAGCCTAGTCTCTACCCACAGGCGTCATTCGGCAGTGGAGCAGATGAAAAAATCATACGAGTATCTCTACCAGTTAGCGCAACAAATTGGACTTTCCAGGGAAGCAAATCTCTTGACTGCCAGTTATCGCAGGCGGGTGGTACAAGAGTTGTACCCAGAATTTGTCGATGCGTTGAAACAGCGAGACTACTCTCGTTGTGTACAGGTTTTCCTCAGAACCCCCAGTGTGCTCCTGCTCCTCATCAAACGAATTCCGGGAGCCATTTACCGACGCCTTTTTGCACGCGGTCAGCTAGTACGCTATCGAGACGGTTAAGGAGCATTTATGGCACGAGTAGTCATCACAGGTGGCGCAGGTTTCATCGGTTCCCACTTAGCCGAACGCTTAGTTCAAGAGGGGTGGCAAGTGGTCGTGCTGGACAACTTACTCACAGGACGACGCGAGAACATTCAGCATCTTCTGGACAATCCCGACTTTGAGTTTCTCCACCACGATATTCGTCAACCCGTGCGAATAGAGGGGGAGGTGGACTATGTGTTTCATCTTGCCTCGACCGCCAGCCCCGTGGACTTCGTGAACCATCCGTTTGAAACGCTCACCGTTGGTTCTTATGGCACGGAATGTGCCCTTAATCTCGCTTTAGAGAAGGGGGCGAAGTTCCTTTTTAGTTCCACCTCCGAAGTGTATGGCGACCCGCTGGTGCATCCGCAGATCGAAGACTACTGGGGCAACGTGAACCCGATTGGCGTGCGCGGGGTGTACGACGAGGCGAAGCGCTACGCCGAGTCGCTGGTGATGGCGTACCACCGCTACAAGGGAGCAGACACCCGAATCGTGCGCATCTTCAACACCTACGGTGAGCGCATGCGCCTCAACGACGGGCGCGTGGTGCCCAACTTCGTCTCCCAAGCACTCAAGGGCGAGCCAATCACGGTGTACGGCGACGGGAGCCAGACACGCAGTTTCTGCTATGTTGCCGACCTTGTGGAGGGCATCTACCGCCTGTCCCAGACCGACTATCATCTGCCCGTCAATATCGGCAATCCCATAGAGCACACGATTTTAGAGTTCGCCCAGCTCATTCGCGACCTCACAGGCAGTCGGAGCGAGATTGTATTTTGCGAATTTTTCACGCCCGACGACCCGAAACAGCGCTGCCCCGACATCACGCGCGCACAAGAACTGCTGGGATGGGAACCCAAAGTCTCGCTGGAAGAGGGCTTGAGGCGTACGATTGCCGATTTCCAAGCGCGTTTGGTGGGAGGGGGTGTATGAGATGAAGTCCGAGACGACTCGTATGCCCCGCACCGCCTAAGGCGTTTGGTTCAGTTTGCCGAGATGGTGGCAGACCTCCTGCAGATAGGGATTCCACTGACAAGACTGTGGCAATACGATGGAGCGCATTTGGGAACAACCCATCGGCGCCCCGTTTCTGCTCACCTGTGGAAGTGATCGAGGCACACTTTACCAACTTAGGGTGTGAGATCGGACTGGAAGGCTTCAACGGGTGTAGGTGTCGACTGGCGTAGAGCGCGTATTTGGCTAATCAGCTGTCGTACCGTGCGGAAGCTAAGCGGATTGACTAGGAAGGGAAGCGCTAATACCGCAAGCCACCCGCTAACGACGGGTACTAACAGGATGAGGGAAAACCCAACCAGCCATAGTGAAGCAAGCAGATAGCTCGGTGAACCAATAAAGCGACTGAAGCCCAGATGAAGAATAATAAAGTTGGGGATGATAGCGAACCACGAGGCGAGTGCAAAACCGTGAACCTTCAGTCCGCTGGCGAGCCAGTAGACAAGCACCCAAGAAAAAGCAAAATAAAATATAATATAAAATAAATTAGACAAAGCGACTACACCGTTTCGACATATGACATGGAGCGCTGATGCCTGTATGCCCACTATTGCCCCTACGAGCATTGGCACTGCCAACAAGCTGAACACCCATAGTAGAATCTGAATGTTCCACTTAGCTCCCAACATCCAGGGCAGGGCAATCCAAGCGATACTCGCAAACCCTGCGTAGAAAATGCCCGTCGCTAGCAAGCGCAGATACATTCCCTCGTTTACTGCACGGCACAGTTTAGGCAAGTCGTGCTGTATTCGTGCGAATGCAGGATAGGTTATGCGTCCGAGGGCTTCGCTGGCGAAGTTCAGGACGGTTACGAAGCGGTAAGCGAGGTTGTAGTACCCGACCGCCTCCTTACCCGCTATCGGGAGCAAGATGAGCGAAGGCGCAACTGTGCGCAGGTTATAGAGCCAGCCCGAAAGTCCCTGCGTGAAGCTATAGTGGAGCATGTCACGAAGCAGTTCACTGTTCCAGTACCAGCGCGGACGATAGCGCGTAATCCCATAAAAGCCTGCCAAAAGAACAAGCTGGCTGACCGCAAAAGCCGACACCAACGCCCAAGCGCCCCATCCTGTCCAGGCCATTCCAATCCCCACCGCATAGTACGCTACCTGAGAACCGATTTCAATCCACGAGACACGCCGATAGTCTAAATCGCGCTCTAAAAGCGCCAGAGGAACTGTGGGAAGCACCATAATCGGAAGTAGTAGTCCCATCGCAACCGCAACGGGTACGAACCCCTCTTGGCGTACCCAGAACTGCCCGACCAAAATGAAGAGTGCTATCCCTATCAGCGTTGCAAATAAGCTCGATACAAGGAGCCACCAAAACACTTGGTGAAAGTGCTCACGGGGTGTGTCGAGAGGACTGCGTATCAGGTAGACACCCAATCCCATCTGTACGAGCATCTGGAGATAGCCAACTAAGCCAAAAACCGAGGTGAATAGCCCGTAAGCTCCAGGACCGACGATACGAGTGAGATAAAGTAGCCCTACAAAGCTGAGGATAGTACCGATCCCTCGGCGAATCACCAAGTAGATGCTTCCTTGTAAAACCTTTGCTCGGGTGCTTTCTGTAGGCGCAGGAGGCTTCTGCATCGTTGGCTATATGCTCCTCACGCGATTGCGCCAATTGATAATATCGCTCACACTACCAAGGTGCATCCAGCCTGCCAGAATTTGGCGCCAAGCGCCCATATCTTGGTAGGTTCGTACAGCGACCGAGGGGAACTCGTAGCTCATCTCGTAGTTGTGATGGTAGAGAATTCCTCCCCTATGGAGCCAGACGCGCCACATCAGTTCCCCGAAGCGATGCCCTTGCATGCGTGCAAACAGCAGTTCGGGGTCTTCTCCGGAAGCCCCATACCCATCGGCTATCGCCAAAGTCTCACGGTTAGCGGGTTGAGTCCCGTAGTTGATATTGGTATAAAGACTGTCATAGGAATCGATGAGCTCAATTCCATAGCGTCTCTCGAATGGGTTCCGCGAGAAAG
The DNA here is from genome assembly GCA_937139515.1 of uncultured Armatimonadota bacterium. Lineage (GTDB taxonomy): Bacteria > Armatimonadota > Fimbriimonadia > Fimbriimonadales > GBS-DC > CAKZQI01. Next base: position 7,396 of record CAKZQI010000169.1, read on the forward strand.
GGATAGGGGACATGATGCGCGTGTTGCGTCCGTGAAGGCAACTGCCCGCCCAGTATCGCCCTGCCCTCACGGGTGTCTCTTCCCGCAGGAAGCGCAAGTAGCGGTCGGTGAACTGATTGTTTGCGAAGTTGAGGTAGCGGTGGCGTCCGCACCAGCTATCGGCGAAGCCCATCCCGCGCATCTCATCTAAAGTGCCTTTCCAGTGGGCACGGAACGAAGCGGGTGAACTGAAATCGCTGAAAGTACCGTAGGTGTTGGTGCGTGTGGTGGCGTTGGCGTACCAGAGGGTCTCCTCCACCAGCCACCAGTGGTCGTGCCACGCACAGGGGAAACAGCCATCCTGCTCGGCAAGCAGAATCTGATGAATTTGCGCTAGCTGGGGGTTCAAGTTTCGCGCATTGCGGTGGAGGTAGCTGTTCGTACCACTCAGATTGCTGTTGGCGTTGGTGGTGCATCCGCACTGTACGACTAAGCCCGTGTTGTTGCAGAAGGTGCGAAGCCACTGAACGGACTGGAGGTAGATATCAAAGCTCCAACCAGGCGCGATGATATTGCCTGCACTGCATATATGGTCAATATCGGCACTCCACGGACGGCTCCACTCAGGAGTGACGCCCTCGTTGACCATAATCCACGGCACAAGCCATGGTGAGGAGTCGACAAGCCCGCCAATTGTGGGCAGGAAGTAGCGGTTGTACCAGCGAGCGATGTACACATGCTGGGCGGTAGGGTGCAGGTCGGGGTCAGGGCGAAGCAGAACCTGCAGGTTCGGGTTGCTCTCATCCACTCGGAGGGCACCCACAACCCCGCTCACCGTGTTAATCCAGCTGCCCACATGCACTTTCGTGCCTGTCTGTGTCCACACAGCGCGTCGCCCTGCGAGCTTAGCGTTCGTGGGGTTGCCGTCCAGTGCCACTAAGCCAAGAACGCCAGTGGCGGGCGTGCCAGCGGTGTTTTGGGGCACTTGATAGCCACAGAAGTAGATGGGCTTGTCGCCCGCTGTGTAGCTAATCCAACTGAACACCGATTGAGATGAGGTCACCCCTGCCAAGAAGGGCACAATTCCGAAATCGTACTGGCTATTGAAAGTGGCTTTGGAGACATTCCCCGCAATGATGATGGTGGCGTCTACCCCCCAGAGTTTGAGGATGCTTTGCCACGCTCGCGCCGCCCGCACATTGGTGGTGTAAAGCGAAGCGCTGGTGTTGTTCGTCGGTATAATCAAGGCTATCCGCTTGCGTGCCATCGTGCCTCCGCCTTATTATAGCACAGATTCGGGCGATTCGAACGCCGCCACAGTTGCCGATAAGCTGGCGTTCTCATCTCCTGAGGGATTGTACCATACTTGCTTGCCCGACACAAGGAGTTTTCACACGCCTCACGAAATCTCCCGATTGATGAGCGTCTTACACAGCACGATACGCACGCAAGACCCTGAGTTTCAAGCGAACCGTGCCCACTACGAGACCCTGCTGAGGCAGTACCGTGAGGCGCTGGAGTGGGCGCGCGCGGGTGGAGGCGCAGAGGCACTCGCCAAGCACCGCGCCCGCAACAAACTCACCGCCCGCGAGCGCATCGACGCCCTGATAGACCCCGACACGCCTTTCTTGGAGGTTGCACCCCTCGCTGGGTATGGGATGTATCACAACGAAGCCCCTTGTGCAGGCGTGGTCGCAGGCATCGGTGTGGTACACGGCAAAGAGTGTATGATTGTCGCCAACGACGCTACGGTCAAAGGTGGGACTTACTTCCCCATCACGGTCAAGAAGCACCTGCGCGCCCAAGAGATTGCGATGGAGAACCGCCTGCCCTGTGTCTATATGGTCGATTCGGGAGGCGCGTTTTTGCCCTTGCAAGCGGAGGTGTTTCCTGACCGCGACCACTTCGGGCGAATCTTCTACAATCAGGCGCAGATGTCGGCGCGGGGCATTCACCAAATCGCAATTGTGATGGGGTCGTGCACGGCGGGCGGGGCGTATGTGCCCGCGATGAGCGACCAGACGATTATCGTCAAACAGCAAGGCACAATCTTCTTGGGTGGTCCGCCTTTGGTCAAGGCGGCGACGGGCGAGGTAGTGAGCGCTGAGGAGCTGGGCGGTGCCGATGTGCATACCCGCCTGTCGGGCGTGGCGGACTACTTTGCTGAGGACGATATGCACGCCATCCAAATCGCCCGCGACCTGATTGCGAACTTGAACCTCAAGAAGGAGTATCCGTTCGAGCTGGCGACGCCTGAAGACCCCCTGTATGACCCCAGCGAGCTCTACGGCATTTTGCCCCGTGATTTGCGCCAACCGTTTGAGGTGCGCGAGGTGATTGCCCGTATCGTGGATGGGAGCCGATTTGTGGAGTTCAAGGCGCGTTTTGGCACGACGCTGGTGTGCGGCTTTGCGCACATTCACGGCTTCCCTGTGGGCATCATCGCTAACAACGGGATTCTGTTTTCCGAAAGTGCCCAGAAAGGGGCGCACTTTATTGAAGTCTGCTGTCAACAGCGTATCCCGCTGGTGTTCCTGCAGAACATCACGGGCTTTATGGTGGGCAAGAAGTACGAGAACGAGGGCATCGCCAAGCACGGCGCGAAGATGGTGATGGCAGTGGCGAACGCTCAAGTGCCCAAGTTCACGGTCCTCATCGGCGGTTCTTACGGGGCAGGCAACTATGCGATGTGTGGGCGCGCCTATCAGCCCCGCATGCTGTGGATGTATCCCAACGCCCGTATCTCGGTGATGGGCGGCGAGCAGGCGGCGAATGTGCTCCTGACGGTCAAGTTAGACCAACTGGCTTCTAAAGGGCAGACGATGAGCCAGGAGGAGCAGGAGACGTTCAAGCAACCGATTCTGGACAAGTACGCCGAAGAGAGTAGCGCCTACTACAGCACGGCACGACTTTGGGATGATGGAATCATAGACCCCGCCGATACGCGCACGGTGCTGGCGTTGGGGCTTTCTATGGCGTGCAACGCACCCATCCCCGACACGAAGTTCGGCGTGTTCCGAATGTAGGGGGTATACTCTGCGCCGTCGGAGGTATTAACCACCTATGGAGAGTCACACCTATCGTTTCGGGACTACCTGCGTGCATGGCGGTCAAGAGCCAGACCCTGCAACCGGCTCGCGTGCAGTGCCAATCTATCAGACCACTTCGTATCTATTTGACAGCGTCGACCACGCGGCGAGCCTCTTTGACCTCAAGACGCCTGGCTTCATCTACACGCGCATTATGAACCCCACACAAGGGGTGTTCGAGAACCGCATGGCGATGTTGGAGGGCGGGGTCGGTGCACTGGCGGTCGCTTCGGGGCAAGCGGCAGAGACGCTGGCGATTCTGGCGATTGCCGACACGGGCGACGAGATTGTCTCCACCACCAGCCTGTACGGGGGCACTTACAACCTGTTCAAGTACACCTTCCCCCAAAAGTTCGGCATCACCGTCCACTTCGTAGCCCCTCGTGACCCAGAGGACTTCCGTCGCGCGATTACGCCCAAGACCCGCGCTATCTACATTGAGGCAATCGGCAACCCGAAGCTGGATGTCCACGACTTTGAGGCGATTGCGAACATCGCGCACGAGCATGGCATCCCGCTGATTGTGGACAACACGATTCCCACGCCTATCCTCCTGCGCCCGTTTGAATGGGGTGCGGACATCGTGGTGCATTCGGCGACCAAGTTTATTGGTGGGCACGGCAACAGCATCGGGGGCGTGATTGTCGATTCGGGCAAGTTCAACTGGGACAACGGCAAGTTCCCTCAGATAACCGAGCCTGACCCCAGCTATCACGGGCTGAACTTCCGCGAGGCGTTCGGCGATATGGCGTACATCATCAAGGTGCGCGCCCAACTGTTGCGCGACCTCGGTCCTGCGATTTCGCCGTTCAACGCGTTCCTGTTCCTGCAAGGGCTGGAGACGCTCCACCTGCGAATGGAGCGCCACAGCCAGAACGCCCTGCGCGTCGCCCAGTGGCTTAGCGAGCATCCGAAGGTCGCTTGGGTGTACTACCCCGGTCTACCCACCAGTCCCCACTATGAGTTGGCGAAGAGGTACCTGCCCAAAGGTCAAGGTGCCATCGTGGGCTTTGGCGTGAAGGGTGGCTACGACTCGGCGCTGCGCGTGATTCAGAATGTGAAGTTGCACTCGCACCTTGCCAACATCGGCGATGCGAAGTCGCTGATTATCCACCCCGCCAGCACCACCCATCGTCAGCTGACCCCCGAACAACAGCAGTCCACGGGCGTTATGCCCGACTTCATCCGCCTGTCGGTCGGTATAGAGGATGTAGAGGACATTATTGCCGACTTGGATCAGGCGTTGGCGCATGCCTAAAAAGCGACGGGCAGGGCTGAGAAACCCTGCCCGTGCATCCTCCGCCGGCTGCTCTCTCCGCGTTAATTCGTGGCAGTGGTTGCGGGCTTACCCTGCAGGGCAGACATTCCCTCCGCCTTCTTGGCGTAGGTCTCAGGCTCGGCTAAGAACTTGCGCTTGCAGCTACTGCAGCAGGTGTAGTAAACCTTGCTGGCATACTCAAACCGCACTGCGCTCGCCATCTCAAGTTCCTCGCCCGACACGGGGCAGAGGAGCTTGTCGGACGGCTTGCTGGCGGTCTCGGCGGTGGTCGTCTTATCCGCACAGCAGGATTGGGTTTGGTTGGTTGCGGACACGGTGCGCACCTGCGCTTGGGGAGCGTAGCGGGCAGGGTTGGAGCGGAAGGTGCGGAAAGCGTTCCAGTTAGCGAAGTAGTAAGTAGTGCCCTGATAGACGATGCGGGGCGCCTTGTCCAAGTTGCGCACCACGCGGTTGGTCACAGGACAGCGCACCACCTGGTTCTTAGAACTGTTCTGCGCTTGGGTGGCTTTGGTGTCTTTGCAATCTCCCTCGCAGCAGGAGCCTGAAGTCTTCTGAGCCGACACGGTGGTCGTGTTCTTGTCGCTACAGCAGGACTTCTGCTGGGATGAGGCGGTGGTGGTGTTCTTCTCACTACAGCAGGAATTCTCTTGCGTCTGCGTCAACGCTGAGCCAGTGAACAGAAAGCTTGCGATCCCAATAGCGATTGCCAATCCGACTGTTTTCATTTTTGCCTCCTTCGGGATTATACCCTGTTTGTGCCCTGAATCGGTTTCATCGCGTCGTTCATTTTACCTGTTCGGTAGCCTTCCAAGTCCATCGCCACATAGAGGTAGCCGAGGGACTTCATATGCGCCACGATGGCAGGAGCGTGGGCAAGCACCTTCTCGAAATCGGCGGGTTCTACCTCGATTCGCAGGATGGTGTCGTGGTGGCGCACGCGCACCTGCCGAAAGCCCAGTTGGCGTAGGTAGCGTTCGGCGCGGTCCACTTTGCTCAGCAGGTCGCGAGTAATCCCTGTACCGTAGGGGAATCGGCTGGAGAGGCAGGCGAAGGAGGGCTTATCCCAAATCGGCAACCCCAGCGCCTGTGCCAGCGCACGGATGTCGGACTTCGTGAAACCCGCCTCCATCAAGGGCGAACGCACGCCCCACTCCTGCCTGGCGCGCATGCCCGGACGGTAGTCGCTTTGGTCGTCCAAGTGGGAACCGTCGGCGATGTGGGCGATGCCCTCCTCATCTGCCACACGGCGTAGCACGCTGAACAGTTCGGTTTTGCAGTGGTAGCATCGGTCGGGCTGGTTCACGCGGAAGTGGGGGTTCTCCAGCTCGTGGGTGGTGACGAGCCGCACGCGCACGCCGATTTGCTTCGCCAGTTGGAGCGCCTCCTCAATTTCGCCTTCTGGGAACGCCTCCGAGTTGCCTATCACCGCCACGCAACGCTCACCCAACACCTGATGTGCGACCGCTGTGAGCAAGGTGCTGTCCACGCCCCCCGACAAGCCGATTGCCACACTGCCCATCTCGTGCAGGGTCTGTTTGAGCCGTTCATACTTCTGCTGGAGTTCAGGGGTGAGCATCATCTTCCTCAGGGCAGGGACCCGCCGAAGTCCCACGCCATCCCCTCCATGCGCACCACGCGCAGGTCTTCGCTGGGGATGACCAACCACTTGCGCACCGACACTTGGCGCAGTTCGATTTCAATCGGTCCGAGGTCCATCTCGTTGGGTCCGCTGTCGCGCCAGTGCAGTTTGATTTGGGTGCGCGCAATCACGCGCCCGCCGAACACCTCTATTGTCGGGGGCGTATACTCCACGCGGGGCTGTTCGGCGTTTTTGAAAAAGTTGACCAGTTGTAGGCGCAGGCGTCGCGCATCCATCCCGCCCCAGTTGAAATCGTCGCTCACAAGGCTCATGAGAGTGTCCACATCTTCGTTTTCAAACGCCTCTTTGCCGAGGCGAAACATCTCCAAAGTGCGTTGGCGGGGGGCAAGGCGCTCGCCCTGCAGAACGGGCAGGAGCAGGCGCACTCCAATCAGCACCAGCACTGTCACCCCAACACCGATTGCGATGCGTGTGCGGTTCACTCTCTCACCATCCTATCGGGTGCCACACGGTCTTGAACTCCACGAAGCGTTCTATCCAATCCAGCCCTTGAGCGCGTTCACTGAGCCAGAAGTCGGGCGTGGGGTTGGGACTGTGGGCGACGCGCTTGACGCTCTCGCTGGCTTGTACTTCATACGAGGCGCGCTGGTCATCGGGTACACCACACAGGTCTAACGCATCTACAGCGGTGTGCCCGCACAGGTGGGGCAGGAGTTCCGAGTGGCGCCCTGAGAGCAGTTGCACGACTCCGCCAGGCAGGTCGGAGGTGGCGAGCACTTCCGCGAATGCCAGCCCTACCGTGGGCGCATTTTCGGGCAGAAGGGCGACCACCGTGTTGCCCGACACGATAATCGGCGCGATGAGTGCGCTCAGTGAGGCTAAGGGCGCGCTTTCGGGGCACACCAAACCCACTACTCCCATCGGCTCGGGCAGGGTGAAGTTGTGCATTGGCATCGCCACCGGGTTGAGCGTGGAGAGCAGGGCGCTCCACTTGTCGCTCCAGCCTGCGTAGTGCACCCAGAGGTCGATGGCGCGGTCGATTTCGGCGTCGGCGTGGGGGCTGGCAATCGCTTGGGTCAGCTCGGTGCTCAGGGCATCGCGTCGGCTCTCCAGCATCTCGGCGACCCGATAGAGGATTTGCCCCCGATTGTAGGCGGTGCGTTGTGCCCAACTCGGCTGGGCTTTCTGGACGCCCTCTATGCTGTCGCGTAGGTCTTTGCGTGAGGCTTGGGGCACATTCGCCAAGAAGTCGCCTTGTACCGTGCGCACTTCGTAGGTACGCCCCGACTCACTGCGAATGAACTGCCCGTTCACCCACATCTTGTAGGTTTTGAGGACGCTGGTGCGTGTTGGCATAACAGGATTGTACCTTGTCCACTCGCTCCCTATTGCTTTGAGGTACTCAAAACGGCGCCTTCCCCTTCCATACCCGTGAGTGAAAAAAAGAGCCTCTCAGCGATTTTTCCTGCTTGGCTCGGAAACTGGCAAGAATACAGGAACCTACCCCTGCACCCGCGCAGTCAAACCGCCGATAATGCTTCTTGGCAGACAATGCCCAATTCAAACGATGCGGGGCGATTATCATGGCAAAACGCGAACTGAAGGTCGTGCGCCTTCTGGAACCCGAACTGTGTATGAAGTGCCGATTTGCGGACATCGCCGATGTGGAGATGGCGGATGGCAAAGTGCAACGAATGCTCTACTGCCGACGACTGGACTGCGACAACTGGGACTATGCCAGCGCGGAACCTGCACGGCGTATTGAACTGTCTAAAGAACCGTCAGAGGACTGGGACGATGTGGCATAACCGCGAGCAAGAGGGATCAGGCAAGGGGTATCGGTTGGGGTTGGTAAGGCTTGAGCAGACGCCTGTACCTCCTCTCGCTCCGAGCCAGTTGGAGCGGATAGCCCACTGGCTTGATGAGGCTGTCGGGCGTATTGACGAAGCGGGGCGTCGATTCGCCCGACGCCTCGAGCGGGCGCACCGTTAGAATTCTTCCCTCCCACGCACGCGCCCTTCACCCAAGAGCGCCGGGAACGCCCACACCCGGCGCTCCCTCCTTCTTAGCCTCCCAAAGAACCCGACACCGCCTGCTCCTGAAGCACCCGTTGAACCGAGGCGAATACCTCGTCCACCGTAATCCACTGGAGGCACTCTTTGTACACACAGCGCTGAGCGGGACACCGTTGACACAAATCCCGCTTGAGGAGTGCCCGATGATGCTGTCCGTAAGGTCCGGTGCGGTCGGGCAAGGTCGGACCGTAGAGCGACACGCAAGGCACCGAAAACGCCGAGGCTAAGTGCGCGCTGCCCGTGTCGCCACAGACATGCACCGCAGAGCGCCGTATCACCGCTTTCAACTCTTCCAAACTGGTCTGACCGATGAGGCTTCGCAGGGGGCGACGCTTGAGCGACTGCAGACGCTCCGCCAGGGGCAGGTCGCCCCGACCTCCAAGAAACACGGTCGACAGTCCCAGCTCGGTCTCGAGGCGGTCGGAGAGTTCGGCGAACCGTTCCAGCGCCCATCGTTTCCATTCGCGCCCTGCCGAGGGGTTGAGCGTGATAAGGGGCAATGGGCCCGCCCCAAGCGCTTGGAGTTTTTTCTCGACCGAAGCCTCCGCCTCTGGGGCTACCCCTAACGGGAACTCCACAGGCGGTTCGGGCAAGTGGGCATCGTCGGGAGTGCGATAGAGGTCGGGGAACTCGCACGGCACGCCCAGCCACCGCAGGGCATCCAGATACTGCTGGACGACATGGCGGTCGGGACGGTCTTGGAGGGGAATTCGTCGGAGCAGGAGCGGAGTGAGTTCGCGCATGCGGTGCCCTCCGAAGCGCAGGGGCACCCCGCCCAACACGCCCCACATCGCACTTTTGAGCAAGCCCTGCAGGTCGAGGGCGACTTGGTAGCGCTCGGCGCGGATTTCGCGGGTCATCTGCCTTAGTGTGTGCCACATCGCCCCCGAAGTGAGACCGCGTCGCAGTTGGGCATGCGGGATGATATGCAAGCGGTCAATACGGGGCGAACCGACTAATACGCCCCCGTGACGGTCTTCGGCAACCCAGCCGATGCGAAGGTGGGGGTAGGCACGCTTGAGCGCGGCCGCGACGGGCGATGCGTGAACCACATCGCCCATCGAAGAGACCTTGAGGATGAGCACGCGCTCAATAGCGTGCCAATCTACAACGCCATCGGCATGATTACGCACAGGTAGTCCGAGCGGTCAGCGGGCTTGAACACGGCGGGGCGCAGAGACTCGGTCAGTTCAATCGAGACGCCCTCACTCTGGACGACATCCAGCAGGTCTAACACATATTTGGCGTTGAAAGCGACCTCCAGGTCGTCGCCTTCGCGCACGAGGTCTACGCGCTCGTTGGCAGTGCCGACATCGCCTTGTGCGGTGATGAGCAGTTTCTCGCCGTCGGTTTTGAAGTAGAGCTTGTTGCCGTTGTGGCGTGCCACCAGCGAGGCGCGGCGTACTGCGTTTTTGAACTCGGAGACCATCAGCACCCATCGGCGCGACGCCTCTTGAGGAATGACCCGCTGATAGTTGGGGTACTGCCCTTCAATCAGTTGGGTGAACACGCTGGCGTTCTCGCCGAGGAACGCGGCGCGGTGCTCGCCCAGACGCATCGTGATGGTCTCGCCGTGGGGCAGTTTCTGGAGCAGTTGGATTGCCTTGAGGGGCACAATCGCACTGGCAGGTTCACCGACCGCATTCTCCAAGTCGGCATCGCGCACGGCGAGGCGGTGGGTGTCGGTCGCCACCAGGCGCAGGTGCTTGCCGTCAAACTCCATCCGAATGCCGGTGAGTGTTGGGCGCGCCTCCTCTTTAGAAACTGCGAACTCTACCGAGTCGACCATCTCTAAAAAGGTGCGTGCGGGCAGAACCAGTTCGGTGGCGCCCTCTATCTCGGGGATGGGGGGGTACTCGTCCGCTGGCAGACCCGCCAGTTGGTAGCGCGATTCGCCACAGGTCAGGTGCAGTTGATGGCGCTCGCCCGCTTCCATCGCAACGGTGTCGCCGCCCAGCGAGCTGACCAGCTCGGATAGCAGGCGCGCTGAGACGGTGGTTTTGCCCGGCTCGGCAACCATTGCGGGGATACGGCATTCCACCCATTGCTCCAAATCGCTCCCGACGAGGCGCAGGGTATCTTCGCCTGCCTCTAAGTACAGATTGCTCAAGATGGGCAGGGACGAACGCGACGCAGCGGCGCCAACCACGACACTTAGTGCTTCGTTCAGATGGTTTCGCTCACATGATAGTTTCATAGTGAAAGCCTCCTCTCCTCTGGGGGAATAATTGCATATTGTACCTGACTATCCTGCAGGATTGGCGATTCCCCACGCTTACGGGGGGAGCCTGAAGGAGGGGGTGAGAAACCC
>CAKZQI010000170.1 GCA_937139515.1 uncultured Armatimonadota bacterium
CAGGCGTCTCGCCTGCACATTCGTTGAAAAACAGCTTGGGCAAGGATGCCCAAGCCACGGATGCGGGCGGGACGCCCACGATCCCAGTGATTTTTCGAACACCCTCAGCACTTAGCTTGCACGCTCGCGAATTGGGTTTCAAGGTTTATCCAGACCCTGCGAGGAACTCTGCCTTCGCAGGCGGGTTATATATTACCCCATCGGAATTCGCAATGTCAAGGGGTAAGCCCCCAATTGGGACAAATTTCCCCGAAATTCCCCCAAATTTCAGGGGTTCGCGACTCCAGTGTGCCCAAATCCCCCCGCACCACGCGCCGAATCGGGAAGCTCACCCTCGGTCGGAACCCACTCTACCACCGAAACAGGCGCTACGACCAGCTGCGCGATGCGGTCTCCCCGACGCACCACAAACGGCTCCTGACCCCAGTTGATGAGAATCACGCCAATCTCGCCCCGATAGTCGCTGTCTATCGTGCCGGGGCTGTTGACCATTCCAATCCCGTGCCGAAGTGCCAGCCCACTGCGGGGGCGCACTTGTGCCTCGTAGCCTTCTGGGAGCGCAATCTTCAAACCCGTCGGAATCAGCGCGCGCTCGCCGGGCTGAAGCGTCACGGGTTCGGGCACCGCTGCGTATAAATCCATCCCTGCCGAGCCAGGGGTTTGATAGCTCGGCAGGGGCAAGTCCAGCGCGTTGGGGTCGCGCCACACCATCACGCGCACGCGGTTCATTTCTCTACTAGCTCTTCGCCACTTTTCACTGCAGGCGGAACTTTCGGCAGGCGCACATAGAAGGTTGAACCGACGCCCACCTCGCTCTCCACCCAAATCTGCCCGCCGTGAATCGCTTCCACAAGGTGCTTCACCAGGTACAGTCCCAACCCCGTGCCATACTGCTTGCGCGTGTCGGTGTTGTCCACACGGTGGAACTTCTCAAACACCTTGTTCAAGTGCTCTTTGGGGATGCCCATTCCTTGGTCAGACACATAGAAGATGATGTGGTCGCCATCCTCCTCCCAAGCCTTGACGCGGATCTCACCGCCGTTGGGCGAGTACTTGATAGCGTTGCTGAGCAGGTTGGTCAAGATTTGATCCACTTTGTCTTCGTCGGCGATGATCTCAGGCAGGTTCTCTGGCACTTCGTGGATAATCGTGTGCCGATTGGTCGCCTGACGCTGAATCATGACCACCTTCTGCGATAGTTTGTAGAAGTTGACCTGCTTGTAGACAGGCTTGAGCGACTCGCCCGCCTCGATTCGGGCGATGTTGAGCAGGTCGTTAATCAGGCGCGTGAGGCGATCGGTCTCTTGGTCGATAATGGAGTAGAACTCGCGTCGCTCCTCAGGTGGGAAGGCGTCGTCGGAGTCCATCAGCAGGGTCGACACGAAGCCTTTGATGGCGGTGAGAGGCGTGCGCAGTTCGTGCGACACGGTCGCCACAAACGCCGACTTCATGCGCTCCAAGTTGCGGATGTCGGTGATGTCGTTGAAAATCATCACCGTGCCCATCGGTTTCTGGTCTTCACCACGCACGATGGCGTTCTGCACTTGGTAGATATGCTCCTTGTTGTCGATCTGGACGGTGATTTCCACCAGTTCGCCTTCTTTTTCGGATTCGAGGGCGGCTTGAATCATCTGGCGGATAGTGTCGCTAGGGATGACCTCGTGGTAGGGCTTGCCCAGCACATCGGGTCCCAGTCCGAACACACGGCGTGCGGCGGCGTTCATCTGGTTGATGCGCCCATTCTGGTTGATGAGCAGGAGCCCCGCACGCAGGCTCTCGATGGTGTGTACCAGCTCTTCCTTCTCTTCCAGAATCGCTTGATAGAGGCGCATCCCTGCAATGACCGCAGCGGCGTTGCGCGACATACGCTCCAGCAGGCGCACATCCTCATCGATAAAGTGTCCGCCCCTCTGCTTATTAAAAACATGAAGCACGCCGATGGTCTGGCGGTCTATCACGCGGTTCTCTTCGTCGCGCTTTTCCAGAATCAGGGGCACACACACCAAGTTGCGGATGTGGAGCATCGCCACATGTTCTTTGGTGGTGCGTGGGTCGGTAACGGCATCGTGGACGATAATCGGCTTGCCCTCGCGGAACACCTCGCCCGAGACACCCTGCGTGGCGCGCACCCTGAACAGCTTGATTTCGTCATCGGTGAGGTTGAAGGCGGGCGGGTAGGCGCGCAGTTCGCCCTCTTCGGGGTCATAGAGCATGAACGCCACTTTCTCGGCTTGCAGGATGGCACCGATTTGGCGCACAAGTCGGCGCAGGGTCGCCTCGTAGTTGGCAGGGTTCGCCACCTCAGCGGAAACGACCTCAGGGGTGTTAGGCGCCTTCGTGCCCGAACCATTGCGGGCTTGGCTCTCCAGCTCTTGAATCCGCTGGAGCGAGCGCTCATATTCCGTTTTCACCTGATTGTATTGTTTGAGTAACTCTCGGTAGGCTTGCTCCCAGTTCATCGCTAATCCTCGCTATGTATGTATAAGTGCTATACGGTAGGACAATTATAGCACATACAAGGTTCCTTCAGTGCCCGCAGGCTTCTCAGGTTTTGGACGGCGGATTGGCGACTCCGTTCTGCGCATAGCCATCCAGCAAGGGGCGTATCAGCTCCATCGGGATGGGGAACACGACGGTGGAGTTGCGCTCGGTGGCAATCTCGGTCAGTGTCTGTAAGTAGCGCAGTTGCAGGGCAGAGGGTTGTTGAGCAATCATGCTCGCCGCTTGCACCAGTTTCTCTGCCGCTTGGAACTCGCCCTCGGCGGCGATGATTTTGGCGCGTCGCTCACGCTCACTCTCGGCTTGACGGGCGAGGGCGCGCTTCATCTCCTCGGGCAAGGTCACATCGCGCACCTCCACGCTGGTCACCTTCACACCGAACGCCTCGGTCTGCTCGTCAATAATGGATTGAAGTTGCTGGTTAATCTTGTCCCGTCGCGCCAGCAGGTCATCCAGCTCCGCTTGACCGATCACACTGCGCAGGGTCGTTTGGGCAATCAGGCTCGCCGTTTGGATGTAGTCGGTAATCTGCACCACAGCGTCTTTCGGGTCCATCACCTTGAACAGTACGACCGCGTCCACGCTTACCGACACATTGTCTTTGGTGATCGCCTCCTGTCGAGGCACATTCATCGTCACGATGCGCGTGTCCACAACCCGTGCCGTGTCAATTATCGGGATAATGATGATGAGCCCCGGTCCCTTGACAGCTTGGAAACGCCCAAGGCGCAGTACGACTGCCCGCTCCCACTCAGGCAACACGCGCAAGGCAGAGCGCAAGAATACAATCAGGAACAGTATCGCTGCGGTGATGATTGTTGTCGTCGGGTTGTCAAAAAAGTTGCCCATAAGACCTCCTATTCGGTTAGTATACCTGACGGCACTACGCGCCTGAGCGTTTCAGTCCAGTTCGAACAGTTCACGCACCTTACAGCGGAAATCGGGCAACAGGGCGCCCCCTGTGAGCTCATCGTCCGCATGCAGGGTCTGCACCTCAAAGGGTGCAGTGTACACCTTCACCGTCTGCGTTTCGGGAAACAAAAGCCATACCTGCTTCGCACCCGACTCGAAATACTCGCCCACCTTTTGCAACAGTTCGGAGGTCGACTCGTTGGGGGAGACAATCTCCACCGCCAAGTCGGGCGCTCCGTCGGCAAATCCCTCGCTCGGATGCCCCCCAGCGAGCCGCTCCTTGAGCATATAGGAGACATCGGGACTGCGCACATTGCCGTTCGCCATTCGGAAACCCGCTTGCGACCCCGCGACATAACCGCGTTTGTTGGTAGCGGGCACGAGGCGGACAATCAGCTGTGCACCAAGAATGTCGTGTCGGTGTCCTACGGGCACTTCTTTCACCTCTCCTTGCACCAGTTCGTACTTGCGTCCATCGTCAGGTAGGCGCAAGAACTCTTCTTCTGTGAGCCGTCGTCGCGTGCGTTTGCGTTTGGAGGTCATCACCTGTGTCATGGTCTCACCCATCTTATTGTACCCCTACCTCGTAAGCAAGGTATACTGAGGGTGTTTGAAAAATCACTGGGATCGCGGGCGTCCCGCCCGCATCCGTGGCTTGGGCATCCTTGCCCAAGCTGTTTTTCAACGAA
>CAKZQI010000171.1 GCA_937139515.1 uncultured Armatimonadota bacterium
GAGATTGCCTTAGAAGAAGCGATTCGACTCAAGGAAGCCGGTGTCGCCACCGAAGTGGTCGCCGTATCCATCGGCACCGCTGAAAGCCAAGAGCAACTGCGCACAGCGTTGGCGATGGGTGCTGACCGCGCTATCCTGGTGGAAACCGACGAGCGCCTTGACCCGCCCAGCGTCGCCCGCATCCTCTCAGAAATCTACAAGCGCGAACAGCCCCAACTGGTGATTATGGGTAAGCAGGCAATTGATATGGACGAAAACCAAGTCGGGCAGATGCTCTCGGCTATCTTAGACCTGCCTCAAGCCACCTTCGCCTCAAAGGTCACGGTGGAGAACGGCTCGGTGCGAGTGGAACGCGAGACCGACAACGGTATCGAGACCATCACCGTGCCCCTGCCTACAATCATCACGGCAGACTTGCGTCTGAACGAACCGCGCTATGTGGCGCTCACGGGTATTGTGCGGGCGCGCAGTAAGCCGTTGGAGACGTTCACACCCGCCGATTTGGGCATCGCGCCCAAAGCGCGTGTACGCCTGACCCGCGTGGAAACGCCCCCTGCCCGCCAAGCGGGTAAGCGCGTGCAAGATGTGCAAGAACTGATACGCCTACTGCGCGAGGAAGCGCGTGTCATCTAAGGAGGTATCGCTATGAAGATTCTGATTGTCGCAGAGACCGACGGCGCCCGTATCTCAGAAAAGACCCTGCCAGCGATAGCGTTCGCTCAGCAAGTGGCGCCCGATTCGTTCACCATTTTGGCGATTGGAAACAACACTGAAGGGGTGGAGACTCTTGCGGGCTACGGCGCACAGGCCGTGTTAGTGGCGAGCGACCCTAAGTTAGCAAAACCGTTAGCCGAGAGCTATGCACCCGTAATCGCCCACCATGCTCGTCAACTCGGCGCAGACCTGATTGCAGGTACCACGACCACCTTCAGCCGTGATGTGCTGGCGCGCGTCGCAGGGATACTGGATGCGCCGATGCTGAGCGACATTATGTCGCTGAATGTCAACGGCTCCACCCTCATCGCAAAGCGCCCTATCTGCTCGGCGAACCTAATTGGCACTTTTGAGGTGGAGGGTAGCCCGATTGTGTGTACCGTGCGCGGTCCTGCGTGGGGCAAGCCCGAAGCGCGCGGGCAATCGCCCATCCAACAAGCCGAGGTGCCCAGCGACATCCCCACGCGCTCTGAGTGGCTCAGCCTGCAGGGCGGAAGTGGTGGACGCCCCGACCTGACCCAAGCGCGTGTGGTCGTCTCGGGTGGTCGCCCGCTCAAGGACAGCGAGACCTTTGAAAAGTACATCGGCGCGTTGGCGGATGTCTTAGGTGGTGCTGTGGGTGCTACACGCGCCGCCGTCGATTCAGGAATCGCCCCCAACGAACTCCAAGTGGGACAGACAGGCAAGACGGTCGCCCCAGAGCTTTACATCGCCGTCGCCGTCTCGGGTTCCGTGCAACACCTTGCGGGGATGAAAGACTCGAAGGTGATTGTAGCCATCAACACTGACCCCGAGGCACCCATCTTCCAAGTGGCGGACTACGGGCTGGTGGCAGACCTGTACCAAGTGGTGCCTGAGCTCATAGAGGCACTCAAAAACGGTCGCTGACTTCGCAGGGGGGCACCTCGATGCCCCCTTGCTCTGTTTTGGGGTATCTTTTGCAGTGGGGGATAAACCGTGATGAGCCAAGCACCAGAGAAGGGCATATGGACTTTGGAAGAGTGGCTCGAGGCAGAAATGGAGCCTCGCTACGAATACGAACAAGGGAGACTGGTACCCATGGCATCCCCTACTCGCAGACACAATCATATTATTGGAATGCTCTATAGCAGTTTATATCAATACACGAGCCAGAACCAGGTGGGCAGTGTATCGTTGGAGGTCGATGTGGCTTTGCCCACGGGCGTCGGCTTCATCCCCGACCTCAGTTTCGTCCGTCAGGAGCGTGTAGAGCAACTGTTTACCTCCTCAGGCAAAATTCAGGGCGTGCCCGACTTGGTGGTGGAGGTACTCTCGCCGTCCACGCGCACACGCGATACCGTTCACAAGATGCGCGCCTATCACAAAGCAGGGGTGCCGTGGTACTGGGTAGTAGATAGCGAAAGCCTGACGGTTCACGAGTATCAGCACATGCCGGAGGGCTATCTGTTGCGCACGCTTGCGGAGGCGGGCGAGGCGTTTGAGCCGAAAGCGTTGGAGGGGTTCTCGGTCAACTTGCAGGCACTGGTCGGGGAGTAGAAGGTAAGGGTACATTTTAGATTCAAAATCACACCAGCCCCGACTGTCATTCTGAGCGAAGCGAAGAATCTCGGCGCAACCCAAGCAGAGACCCTTCACTCGCACTCAGCGTGACGAGGTAAGGTTTTTGGGGTTGCCCTGCAAACTTACTGGTGCCACCTGAGCAGGGGTCGCAAAGCAGGGCAGGAGTCATCACCACTGAGGACAACCTATAGAGTGTGATTATCCCACAAAAACAAATGGTTTCAGCTCTGAGAGAACGCGCCACCCTGCGCTATCCCAACCTGCCACGGCTGGTGTTAGCGTTTTACTATCCCTGGTACGCTAATCCCACCTACTCGGGGCGTTGGTACCACTGGGAAGGGGCAGACCCCCAGCGCAAGCAGATTGCCAACTCTACCCACTACCCCACCCTCGGTGCCTACGACTCGAACGACCCCAGCGTGATAGACCAACACTGCCGATGGGCAAAACAAGCGGAGTTGGACGGCTTGATTGTCTCGTGGTGGGGGGTGGGTAGCGCAGATGAGAAGCCCGTACCGACGCTGATGGATACCGCCCACCGCCACCGCCTGAAAATCGCTTTCTACTACGAGCAGGTGCCCGAACCGGGCAACCCCGAATCGGCGCTGAACGACCTGCTCTATCTGGTGGAGCGTTATGGGCGCCATCCTGTCAGCCTCAGGGTGGAGGGCAAGCTGGTGGTGTTTGTGTACGCGCGGGCGGTGGAACAGCTGAGCCTGACCCAGTGGGCTTGG
This sequence comes from uncultured Armatimonadota bacterium, assembly GCA_937139515.1. Taxonomy (GTDB): domain Bacteria; phylum Armatimonadota; class Fimbriimonadia; order Fimbriimonadales; family GBS-DC; genus CAKZQI01. The sequence continues at coordinate 2,991 of CAKZQI010000171.1, forward strand.
GTGCTGACACAGGTGAACCGACGCACGCAGGGCGGTGTGTGCGCCATCGCCGACCGCCTGAGCCGTACCGCAGGGCGCATCTTCGACGGCATCCACACCTACAACCCCGCTGACCGCTTAGAACGCCAACCCCTGAGCCAAGTGCGCACCCGCTTCGCAGAGCTGTATCAAGAGCCGTTCATCCAGACCGACCCGTTCCAGCGTATCACCTGCGCCACCGTGATACCGGGCTACGACGACACTAAAATCCGCAAACCGGGGCTGAAGGTAGAGCGCTTCGGGGGCGACCTCTACCGCCAGCAGTGGGAGGCGGTAATGGAACTAATGCCCGACTGGGTGCTCATCACCAGCTTCAACGAGTGGCACGAGGGGAGCGAGATAGAGCCGTCGGTGGAACACGGCGAGCAATATTTGAGCCTCACCGCAACCTACGCCAAACGCTTCCGTCAACTGGGCGAGCGCCCCCGCATGGCACAGCCCCTCACCGCTATCACCGACCGCCATCTGCAAACTTTGCGAGCTGTGTGGCGCAAAAAGACGATAGCCCTCTTCCCCGACGCCGACTCCGAAGCGCTCCACTGGCTCATCCAAGTGGGGCTAACGCTGGAACCGCTGGAGTGGGACGATTTGCTGGAGCCTGCCAAACTTCAGCCCCAACGCCTACCCGTGTTGGTGTACGCAGGGGGTGAGCGCTATCGCAACACCATCCGCGCCGAAGGCGATGTCGACCGCGCGCTCCAAGCGTACCTGCGCGCAGGGGGGTGTTTGCTGGCGCTCCCGTCGGAGCCACTGCCTTTTTACTACGACGCGCAACGCCGAGCGGTAGACCACGCCCGCCTGTTCCGATTGCCGATAGCGGGCAATCAGCCCACCCCACGCGCAGGCGAGAGCGGTTTCGAACAGCCACCCGTGCCCGAACTGCGCTTCACCTTCAACCGCCGTATCTTGACCGAGATGGGCGACCAGCCCCTGCCATTCCCCACAGGAGGCGACCGACGCTGGCAACCGCTTTTGCGTCAGGGACTTACCTCTGAGGATGAGTACATCCCGCTGGCGACACTCACCGAGCCGAACGGACGCTCCTGGGGCGAGGGCGCAGGCATCATCCGCTA
>CAKZQI010000172.1 GCA_937139515.1 uncultured Armatimonadota bacterium
CCCCATCTCCACAGCCTGTTTGAGGTTGCGTTTCTCTTCTGAGAGAGACTCTTTGTCCAGAAATTTTTCGGCTTCGCTCAGTTTGTTTTGCTGAATCGCTACGATGAAATCCGTTGCGGTGCGTAGATACGCTGGCTTGGTCAACTGGCTGACAAGGGGCACCAAGGAGATGCCCGCAAATGCCACAAGCAGAAGTCCGAATAGCCAAATCGTCCAGTGTACTTTTCCAGCGTGTCTTCGCATAGGTATCGCCGAACCTCCTACTTTTGATTGTACCTGAAGACGCAGGGGCTTGGGTGGTTATAAGCGCTTCTGACGAGTTTTGAGGAATTCTGGGAGCGCGGGCGTCTCGCCCGCTCGTGGCTTGGGCATCTGGGAGCGCGGGCGTCTCGCCCGCTCGTGGCTTGGGCATCGTGTCTCTTTTGAACGCACCAGTTGCACCAAACAGCGGACTTCGCATCTCCACCCGATAAGCCCCACCCTGTCACCCTGAGCGAAATGACAAATTCCCCACCCTGTCACCCTGAGCGAAGCGAAGGGTCTCTACTTTGGGTTGCACTGAGATTCTTCGCTTCGCTCAGAATGACAAACGGGGACTTTGGGGCGTATCAGGGTTTTACACTTCCTGTTGCATGAGGCTGAGAGTGGTTGGATAGGCAGACCACCTACCCTGTCACCCTGAGCGAAGCGAAAGGTCTATCTTGGGGATATGTAGAGATGCTTCGCTTCGCTCAGAATGACAGTGGAGGGTCTGGAGACTAACTAGGAGGCGTCGGGAATGTGCAGAGCGATATGATTCTGACTCAGTCAGCGGAGGGATAATCCAACGCCCCTTCCACAAGCCAATCATTTCCAAGCCGATGTAGGGTCGCCGAGATGACCCGAAACGCTCCAGCCACGGTCGGAGCGCCCTGCCCCTCAAAAACGGTCGGTGCATTCTGCCCCCCGATGAGCAACGGCGCGTAGAAAAACGCTACACGGTCGGCAAGACGCGCCTCCAGAAACGCCGTATGGACTTGACTGCCCCCCTCTACCAGCACACCAATCACCTTGCGCTGGCTCAGGTGGTCTACCACCGCTCGTAAGTCCACACGCCCGTTGGACAGAGGCACACTGACCACCTCCACGCCCCGCTCTCGGTAGGCATTGGCATGGGGAGGCTCAGGCTCGCCACAGAAAATCAGCGTCGGTGCATAATGCGTGTCCATAACACGCGCGCAGAGGGGTGTGCGCAAATGCGTGTCCAACACCACCCGCAAGGGCTGATTGTGAACCCCACGCAAGCGCGCCGTGAGCTGGGGGTCATCGCTCAAAACCGTGCCCACACCTGTCAGCACACATCCATGTTCGGCACGCAAGCGGTGGGCATGGCGTCGGGCGCGTTCGCCCGTAATCCACTTCGAGTCGCCCGTAAAACACGCCATCTTGCCATCCATACTGAAAGCGGACTTCAGGGTGATGAGAGGGCGTCCTGTACGGTGTCGGTGCAAGAAAGCGCGATTGAGCGTCTCTAACTGCGCCACCAGCGGGTGCTGGGGGTCTAACAGGTCTACTTGAATGCCCGCTTCACGCAGTTGTTGGATGCCTTTGCCCCCCACTTTGGGGTTCGGGTCTTGCATTCCGACAACCACACGCTGAATGCCCACATCAATGATGGCGTTCGTGCAGGGAGGCGTACGCCCGAAGTGGCAGCAAGGTTCCAAAGTCACATACAGCGTGGCGGAGCGTGCCTGCTCTCCCGCTTGGCGAATCGCATAGACCTCGGCGTGAGGCGCCCCTGCGTAGGGGTGAAATCCCTCACCGACTAACTGACCGTCGCGCACCAGCACCGCCCCCACATGGGGGTTGGGTGCCGGAAAACCACGCCGTGCCAACTGCACTGCCCGCGCCATCCAAGCCAAATCCTGCTCGTCTAACACCTAATCAGCATACCTCACGGCAGGGATCTGGAATGATGGGTCGAAAACTACCTTTGACGAGGAGTCTGCTATGAAAACGCACGAGACTTTTCTGACGACGAGCGCACGGGGGCTGAACCACAACCACCCCGCGCTGAAAATGTTCCAGAAAGCGAAACGGTTGGGCACTTGGGACCCGATGGCAATTGACTTGAGCCAAGATATTGAGGACTGGAAGCAAGCCGACCCCATCCAGCGCGACGCGTTCTTGCGCCTCGTCTCGATGTTCCAAGCGGGTGAAGAGAGCGTCACGCTGGACTTACTCCCACTCATCCAAGTGGTCGCCAGCGAGGGACGCATAGAGGAAGAGATGTTCCTGACCTCGTTCCTGTGGGAAGAGGCGAAGCATGTGGAGTTCATGAGCCGACTGCTAGGTGAGGTAGCAGGCGTGTCGGGCGAAGACCTTTCGCGCTACCATACGCCGTCTTACCGCGCCCTGTTCTATGAGGCACTGCCCCAAGCGATGCACCGACTAACCTACGACACCTCACTTGTCGCCCAAGCGGAGGCGTCGGTGACCTACAACATGATTGTGGAGGGTGTGCTCGCCGAGACGGGCTATTACGCCTTCTTCCGCTCGTGCAAAGAGCGTGGAATCATGCCCGGTCTGGTCAAGGGGATTGGCAAGATGATGCAGGACGAATCGCGCCACATCGCCTTCGGGGTCTATTTCCTCTCTAGGCTCATCCACGAGCACGGCGACCCAGCTTGGGAGGCAATCCAGAACCGAATGAACGAACTGCTCCCCGTGGCGATGGGCGTGGTACAGGAGGGAATGGAAGCCTATGAAGAGCCACCCTTCGGTATCCCGCTGGAAGAGATGATGGCGTATGCCATTAACCAGTACACCCGACGCGAGAACCGCCTCGCACGCGCCCGCAACCTGAGCTTGGAGCAACTGTACGACGAAGCCGAAGCCGAAGAGCGCGAGTCGGCGCAAATCACGAGCGCGGTGATAGGAGGTTCAGCATGAAGGTCGTTGCGGTCTTACCTCCCTCTGAGCAGGTTCAGGCGCAGATTACGATGGTGCGCACACTCTTTCAGGGTCACACCGTGGAACTCGCTACCAACGCCCACGAGCTGGAACCGCACCTTACCGATAGCGAGGTGCTCATCTCCACCGCCTTCACCCCGATTACCCGCGAAATCCTCCAGCGGGCGGGGCGACTGCGCTTTATCCAAGTCGCGGGCGTAGGAGTAGACCATGTGGACTTGGACACCGCCCGTGAGCTGGGCATCACGGTCGCAGCGGTCACAGGGGCGAACACGGTCAGCGTCGCCGAGCATGTGGTGATGGTCGCGCTGGCGATGATGAAAGGACTCATCCCCGCGCACAATCAGATGGCGCAGGGCGAGTGGTCGCTCCCCTACTGGATTGCGCACGCCCGCGACCTGCAGGGCAAGACAGTGGGCATCGTGGGTATGGGGCGCATCGGGCGTGAGGTGGCAATGCGCCTCTTACCGTTCGGGGTAACGATGTTCTATTACGATGTGAATCCGTTAGACCCCGACACCGAGGCGCAGTTGGGCGTGACCTACTTGGATTTGGATGCACTGCTGATTGAAAGCGATGTGGTGTCGCTCCATATGCCGCTCACGCCTGAAACCCGTGGGCTATTCAACGCCGAGCGGTTGCGCAAGATGAAGCAGGGGGCGTTCCTAATCAACACTGCTCGCGCTGAGCTGGTGGACACCGACGCGCTGGTGGAAGCGCTTCGGGGGCATTTGGGCGGTGCGGCGATTGATGTGTTCTCGCCAGAGCCGCCTCCCCCTGACCACCCCCTGCTAAAGTTGCCAAATGTGATTCTTACCCCACACGGTGCAGGCGTCACCCAAGAGGCGCAGATGCGCATTGCTCAGGGCGTCATCCAGAATGTGCTCCGTTTCTTAGAGGGGCGCCCGCTCGCCGATGTGATTGTTCAGGGCACACGGTAGGGTGCAAAGAGACCTCAACGGCAGGGAGAAGGGGATCTCCCTGCCTTATCATCGAGGTATAATCACAGTGTTCCGCCCTCTCAGCGACTATCAGAACGGATTGTGCGTGACCCGAACATTTGCCACGGCAAGCCAGTTGCTCGCGGGTTGCGCTACCCCGTTCAGATGATTTTAGAACTGCTCGCATCGGGCATGAGCACCGACGAGATTCTGCAGGACTACCCCGACTTAGAGAAAGAGGACATCTTGGCATGCTTAGAGTATGCAGCGCGCCTTGCCCAGCTAAAAACAATCGAGATTATTGATTGACCACAGAAGAAGCAATCCTCTCACTGATTCCACCCCAGATGCCCGTTGATGGAAATCGTGTACACTGCTTGACCTGTGATGAGGTGATAGATTGCTAAGGGCATATCCACCGCGAACTCACCGAGGATTACGCCAATCGCTACAGCACGCAGTTTCTCGTAGCCGGGCAAGCCGAAGTAGCGGTTCACGAACAGCTTAATCAACAGCACAATCCCCAACCCGAACCAGATATAGTCCACCCCGAAGTTCATCGAGAGCGCATAGCCCGCAGGGTGGATGGGGAAGCCGGGAATTCGGTAGCGAATAAAATCCAGCAACAGCACGAACGAGAAAGCGCCCATAAAAAACGACATCGCCGTGACATTAGGGGGATAGCGGTTATCGGCAAGCTGGGTAATCACGCCCGCCATACCGCCTCCGAAGTTGCCTGCGCCGTCCCGATAGAAGCGGTTCACGCTGAACAGCTCGCCCAAGAAGATTCCCAAGATTACGGCGACCGCGATCACGATAAACAGCGCCTTCTGGTTCAGGCGCACCATCTCGCCCATCTTCATCGCCTCCAGCTGATAGGGCATCGGGTGGGTGCGATGCAGGCGGTTCATAAAGTGGAAGGTGGTCATCAGCTTGGCAATCGTCGACTCGGTCAGGTTCTGTGTGCCCGTGAAGGCAATCATCAGTTGGTGGGGTCCCATAAACGCCATCTCGTGGATGGGCGCGCCGAGCTGGGCACGCAAGCGCGCCACAATCACACTGAAGACCATGTACAACAGCACATAAATCGTCACCAGCCACCACGGCAGTCCAACCGCCACTCCCAGCCCAATCAGCACTCCCAAACTGGCGAGCAGTCCGATGAACGCCCAGCGTGCTGAGATGGCATAGCCTGCTTCGGGGTTCTCGCCCGTTTTGATTTCGTTCCAAATCTCCTTGAGGTAGCCCCGTGACGCCCACACCACACTCACAAACAGCCCCAAGAACGCTCCCCACGACTGCTCACTGAAGTAGGGCGGTTGGGGCACCAAGTAACCCCCACCGAACACGCCCTGCTCGTAGCCCATCGCCGCGGTAATCACCTGCATCCCCTTGCGCACGAAGTAGAAAAGCACGCAGGAAAACAGCAGGTCATTCGGCACGAACACCCCAATTGCCGACATGTACGGGAACAACCCCACAGGGATCCAGCCCGTCTGGTTCCACGGGGGTGACTGAAGGTAGTCGTTGAGGTGTGCCAAGAAGCGCGTCTTGATAGGCGGGATCCACGGGAAGAACACATTCAGCCCGTTGATGGTATTGATGACTACCATCACGGCGAACGCCCCCCACAGATACCGACTGCGCCACAGGGGCGACTGGGGCTGGCATAGCAACATCGGCACCTGAATAATTGGGAACGCCAAGCGCTCCTGCTGTGTCCAGAGCCGACGCATCAAGGCGTTCAAACAGAGCATCGCCATCGCTGCGGAGCCGAACAGCCCAATCCAGCCTAAGAAAATCGGCGCCCAGACCCCCAGCTTGGTCAGCACATACGGAAACGGATTGCCCCCAATCGCATATTCGCGAATTGCGTCGCCCTCGCGGAAGAAGAGCCACTCCGTCAGATGCGGGATGACGCGGTTGCGGTAGGTCTCGTTTTGGTCAGCGTAGAGAGCGAACGAATGCCACAGCGCAGCGACCACATTCATCCACTCGGCGGACATTGCCGTGCCCACAAACAGGATGGTAAAAATCACCACAAGGTCAGGTGGCTCTAGGAACCAGCGTTTCGTAATCCAGCGCCCGATAGCGTTCAGCAGAGCGACCACCATCAGCGTGGCGATGGGCGGTATCATCAGCGAGAAAATCACGCTGAGCACAATCTCCACCGCCCAGTAGGTAGTGAACGGAAGCAGTCCGAAACCAACAATCAGCGCACGCATTCGCAAGGGTTGCACGCGCTCGGTCGGCGGTGCCGATTTGGGCGGTTGCTGGTCTGGGCTGACCGTCACAGAGGGCTGAATAGCCATACGCCTCCCATTACGCCACAGGATACGATTTCCCTGCTACTCTTTCGGTTGGGGCGTAGCACGGGCATCCTTGCCCGTGTAGCCCTCCTCCCCGCGACTCCCTTCCCCCCACCAAACCGCAAAATCACCCATTTTGGCAAATCTGCCCCCAAATTGCACTCCAAACGCTCGACCTTGCAAATTCTGTGCTATAGTAGAGTCGGTGGCAGGAAGTGCCACTTCCCCCGATTATCGAATTCGGATACCGCTTCTGGGAGGTCGTCCTCTTAGCAACAACTGAGTGACAGGTGGTTGGATTGACAAGTGTCGCTTGGTCTCAGTCGTTGACTTGGCTGGGCACGCTGCCGGGATGCGACAGCAGCTCGGCTTATGGTGTCTCTTCGGACGGCTCGGTGGTGGGGATGGGCAGAGAACGCTTCAAGGGAGCATCGTGCCTTTCGTTGGACGCAGGCTGGCGGGATGCAAGACCTCAACCAGACCTACGCCAGCCTGCTGAGGGACGGCTCGATTCTTACCATGCGAGAGCAATCTCCCCTGATGGTCGCTACATCGTGGGGTGGGGCTACAACGCGAGCACAAGGCGGAAGGAAGCCTACCTGCTGGACACAAGGCGTACTGGTGATGTGAACGGCGATGGTCGTGTGGATGATGCCGACCTGTTGATTGGGTTGTTCAACTTCGGGTGCAGAAATTAGAACCTCTCTCCCCTTCCCCTCTCTCCGCA